>NZ_CALBSN010000026.1 GCF_937967675.1 uncultured Flavobacterium sp.
GTTAAAAATAAGATTTTATTCTTAACTTTAACTGGAAGCTAAATTAGTATATCCACTCCTTGTATTGTAACTTATAATATAACGAAAAACAGTTATATTTTGTATCAAACCAAGTCATATGATTACAAGCTCCTTTCCACCACAACAAAAGAATATTTTGGACCTAACTTAACGGATGAAGTGGTAAGTACAACAAATTATACGTATAAGCCAGACAAAGTAAGTTTACCAAGCGAAATAACAACAACCAATAGTTCATCTGAAACTACAAGTACAAAACTATTTTACCCTAGTGATGCATTAGAGTTACAAAATTTAACCCCTGTAGAAACATCAAGTTTAAATACATTGCAACAACAGCATAATGTTGGTGCATTAGTAAGAACAGAAAATTATTTGAATGGTCTAAAACTTGACGTAAAACAGGTGTCATATGCTCCATTTGGTTTAAAAATTTACCCTCAAAAAATTAGTTCATTTAAAGGGAATGGTGAAAATAATTTAGAAGATAGAGTTGATTTCTATAGTTATTTTTTTGGACTACCTACATTAGTATCTCGCTCTAGTGGTACTAAAATTAAATATGAGTACAACAATAACTTACAAGTCGTTTTAAAGATAGAAAATCCTATTAATTTAGAACTTCCAACTACTCAAGGAACAAGTGCACCAAATAATTCAAGTCCATGCTACTATCAGAATTTATATCCTAATAGTATGGTAACGTCGTATGAGTATGATTCGGCAACAAATAATTTGATAAAAATAACAGATCCTAAATGTGATATTATTACTTATCATTATGATGATAATAATCGATTATTATACGTAAAAGATGCCGATGGAAATATATTAAGTGAAAATGCTTACAATTATAAAAACTAGAATAATGATACTCATATTAAGTAAATTAGATAATATACAACACGTGTTTTTTAGAATAATTTTAATTTTTGTTCCTTTTATAGTTACAGCACAAAGCTCAGATAAGAATTATATCAAAACCATAACATATAAAGTTCCTAATAGTTCTTCTGATTCCAACCCTGATAGCGAAGTTGCCAATGTACAAATCAGCTATTTTGATGGTTTAGGCAGACCTATTCAACAAATTGCTCACAAGCAATCTAATACCAGTAAAGACATCGTAACACATATAGAATACGATGCCTTTGGCAGACAAACCAAAGAGTTTTTGCCGTATATCAGCTCGGGTAGTTCTCTTAATTATATCTCTTCTGCAGCTTCTGAAGTAGCTAGCTTTTATACTTCCGCCAATCTTGCCAATACTGGTAATCCTAACTTTGAAACTACACTATACCCTTACAGTGAAAAAGCACTTGAAAATTCTCCATTAGACAGGGTTTTAAAACAAGCAGCTCCTGGAAACCCATGGAAAATGGGTAGTGGAAAAGAAATTAAATTTGAATACCTCACAAATAAAGAAAATGAAGTTAAGTACTTTAAAGTTATTGCTAATTGGAACGCTACTAATAAACTATATGAACCCGCTATTGTTAGTACAGGATATTACAACCCAAATCAACTTTATAAAACCATAACCAAGGACGAAAATTGGAAAGTTTTTAGTGATAAAAACAATACTACAGAAGAATTCAAAGACAAAAATGGTAAAGTTGTTTTAAAACGTACCTATAACGATGGAGATAAATACGATACCTATTACATTTATGACCAATATGGTAATCTAACCTATGTAATTCCGCCTTTAGCTGAAGGTGTTGCAAACCCAACCATCTTAAATAATTTAGGATATCAATACAAATACGACAATCGAAATCGGTTGGTAGAAAAAAAACTTCCTGGTAAACAATGGGAATATATCGTATATGATAAAGTAGACCAGCCAGTGGCAACAGGGCCAGCATTTTCACCATATGGTGATGGTAGCGTGGGTTGGATGATTACTCAATATGACGTGTTTGGTAGAGTTACTCAAACCGGTTGGAAACAAATGACGGTAGATCAAAATGAACGAAGCAACATGCAAACCATCATTAATACTGGAAATAATCCTTTTACTTTAACAGCAAGCGAGGTGCTATCAAAAAACTTCTATGATAATTATGATTTTAGCGGAGCTCCTAGCAATTTACCATCGCTAATTGAAAATCAAACACGTGCTACTAATGTAAAAGGATTGCCAACGGGCTCATGGGTAAAAGTATTAGACAACGCTAGCAGCAATACTGCCGAGGTGTCTTATACCCTATATGATTACAAATACAGACCCGTACATACCAAAACCACCAATCATTTAGGTGGCTATACTCAAATAGACACTCACTTAGACTGGGCTGGAAAAACCCTATACACACAAAACAAACACAAACGCATAGCAGATGATACTGAAATAGTAGTAAAAGACATTTTTCAGTACGATTTACAAGATAAATTAGTAGTACACAAACAACAAATAAACCAATTACCAGAACAATTAATCACTAAAAATACGTATGATGAGTTAGGACAGCTCATCAGCAAAAATGTGGGTGGTTCTGATGTAACCGGTGCAACAGGTTTGCAAAAAGTTGATTATTCTTATAATATTAGAGGATGGCTAAAACAAATTAATAATGTAACCGATATGGAAACCGATAACGATTTGTTTGCCTTTAAAATAAATTACAACGATACAGAAACCGCCACTGCTCTTTTCAACGGTAACATTTCAGAAACCTTTTGGAAAACCAGCACCGATAATATACAACGAAAATACAAATATACCTATGATAATCTTAACCGTTTACTAAAAGCCGATTACAGCAAAGAAGGCAACACCGAATTTAACAGCTATTTAGAACACCTTAGCTATGACAAAAACGGAAACATTAAAAGTTTAATTAGAAATGGTGCCATGGACACCGATGGTATGCAGTTTGAAAACCCCATTGACAACTTAACCTATTTATATGATGATGATAATAAAAATCAGCTGTTACGTGTTTTCGATTCCACTGCAAACCCACAAGGTTTTAGTGATGATAGTGATGGTATATCCGATGCTGAAGATGATTATAAATATGATGATAACGGAAATATGATAAGTGATACCAATAAAGCAATAACCCATATTAGCTACAATCATTTGAATTTACCCGTAGAAATTATTTTTGGAACCTATGGCAAAATTGCCTACCTTTATAACGCAACAGGAAATAAACTAAAAAAAACTGTTACCGAAGGAACAACAATTACAACTACTGATTACCTAACTGGTTTTCAATATAAAAACTCAAAGTTACAGTTCTTTTCGCATGCAGAAGGTTATGTTAACGCTACCGAAGAAATGGTTTTAATGGGAGGAACAAGCTATCGATTTAATTACGTGTTTAATTACACTGATCATTTAGGTAACATACGCTTAAGTTATAGCCTAGACCCAAGTACAAAAGTTCTTAAAATTATAGAAGAAAACCACTACTACCCTTTTGGACTCAAACACTCAGGCTATAATTCTGATAAAATGATGTACACAAAAGAAGCCGAGGTTTTAAAAATTAAACCCGTACCGCCTTTGTTTATTACCAGTTATAAGTATAAATACAACGGAAAAGAGTATCAAGATGAGCTAGGGCTTAATATGTACGCAATGGACATGCGTCAATATGACCCAGCCATTGCTCGTTGGGTAGTGCAAGACCCTGTAGTACATTTAAGTGTGACACCATATACAGCTTTTGATAATAACCCTGTAATATTTTCAGACCCAAGTGGTGCTGATGCCATTTATAATTGGGATGGACCAAATAAAGGACAGTATACAGATAATGGAGAAGTAGTTAGTTTTGAAACCGCAATGGCTCAGTATGGTTTTAATGAAGATGGTAGTGAAAAAGGAGAAGGGCAAGGAGACCCAGGTAGAAGAAGACCAAGACAGAGAGAAAGAAATAGAGGAAGGGTTGGTAGCGGTAGTTTTATTTTTGATGCCAGAGGTCAAGAATTATTTAGTCATTGGTTATCAGGGTCAGGAAAAGACTTAATTTTAATATCTCAAGAGTGGCAGGATTATATGCGAGATAATGAAATTCTAAATAACGAGCTTATATCTCAGGCTTTTTCAATGGCTAGTGGTATGTCAGATAGAAATGAAGTAAATAGTTCTTTTGTTTCAGGTAATTTTCCTTTTGAGATTCAAAATGGCTATTTTACAGGTTATCAAATGTTACATGGTACATTGTTTTTTAGTTTTGGTGTAGTTGGTAAATATGATAAAAAAACTGATTCATATTCATTTAATTTTAATTTGAAATGGTATGATACGATTAATCCTAATCACAGTTATGGTGCAGATACAAAGGCAAATGATTTTTTAAAGAAGTTTTACTCACCGAAAGATTATAGTGTAGAAATTCGATGGACTCAGACAATTACAGTTTCTGGAGCTGATATAAAAAACAATAATATAAATGGAACAGTTGTTACAGGAAGATAATGCATAAAATCAATATAAAATATTAAAATATGAAGCGTATAGTTATATTAATAATAATTTTTATGTTTTCTTGTCAAAAGGAAGATAAAAATAATCAATTTATAAAAAGTAATCAATTTGTATATGCGCCTGGCATTTATTATCATAAACAAATAAAAATTATAATCAAAGAATTTAATGATGGGAGCTTAATTTATGGAATTGCAGATAAACTTAACAATATTATTTATCAACAGAATATAAATCAAAGTTTTAGTAATAATTCAAATTGGTTCTTATTTATAGACCAAAATGACAATATATGGTTTTTTACTTCTGACCTACAACTAACAACAGTGTTAATAAAAGAAAATGAAACTTACGAATATAAAAAAATAGCCAAAAATAGTAATGAGATTCCTAATGAAATGAAAGCTAAAATAGAATCAATAACTAATTAAAATAGGATTAGTTAACTAGTTCGCAGATATAAACGGCATTGATGTATGAATCAGAAATGCCGTTTTTTTTAAGTTTAAATAATATGGTAATGTATCAGATTTAGTGATGAGCACTCTTTGTGTATCTAACAAATTGATAATCAATAAAAATTAAAAATATTTGCAAAAAAGATGAGCTATATAGTTCATCTTTTTTTATGTTTAAAGTGCTTAAATCAAAGAAAATGATAAAAAATGAGACCTCGTGTATCAGATTTAGTGATAGCAAATTTTGCCCAAGTTGTGAATCTAATGATATTATTAAAAACGGTTTTACTATTAATAAAAAACAGCAATTTATTTGTAAATCATGCAAAAAAAGATTCATAGATTTTTATACTTATAAAGCTTATAATCATTGGGTAAACAAAAGAATTGTTCAATTTACAAAAGAAGGTCTTGGAATAAGAAGTACGGCAAGAATATTAAAAATATCAACCACAACTTTATTGAAGAGAATAATTGCAATTGCTAAGAAAATACCTAATCAGCCAATAATCAAAAACAAAACCTATGAAGTAGATGAAATCAGAACATTTATAAGAAATAAAGAACGTCCTGTTTGGATTGTGTATGCATTAGAAAGAAAAACAAAACAAGTTGTTAATTTTAGTATAGGAAGAAGAACTAAACGAACGTTACAATATGTAACAAACACATTATTACTCTCAAATCCCAAAACTGTTTATACAGATAATTTGGTTCATTATAAATCTTTACTTAATGAATTTATTCATAGAACAAAACCTTTTGGAACAAACCACATAGAAAGAAAAAACCTTTCACTAAGAACACATCTTAAACGGCTAAATAGGAAAACAATTTGTTTTTCAAGGAGTTTTATAATTTTACAATGTATTTTAAGGATTTATTTTTGGGGTTAATTCTTTTTCACTAAATTTAAGACTCTAAAATTTTCATCATGATTACCTTCTCAGAACACCTAATCGTTACAAAAGAGCTAAATAATGTAGTATGTAGATATGCACAAAAAGTTCTTTTAAAAGAATTTTTCCTTGATTTTACATTTCTAAAAAATGAAAAAGGGAAAAGGAAAATCAAGACAAAAAATATTAATCCCTTATTAGAGGAGTTAAGTTCCCTACAAGGTGATATTTATGGAGATGAAGAATTAGAAATTTCAGAATTTATAACTGGGTTTGTTTCTAAGCTAGATCAAAATGATAAAACAGCACTTTACTTTTTAACACTCAATGAAAATTACCTAATCTATTATGATGATTTTATAGCTAATGAAGGAGCTGATTTGGATGAAGATTCAATTGACAAAGAATTTGGAAGAGAACTTGCTTATAAAATTTATAATCCGAAGGCATCAGGATTAGATGAAGATTTAAATGAACTCTTACAAAATGAAATTTCCTCTTTCGCAGATGATGTTGACCTAAGTGAAATAGATGAAAACACAATTGAACACATTTTGGAAACCATAGAAAGTCATTGTAATATAGCAGCATCTTTATTAATAAAATAGTTTACTTTTTAAACCAGCTTGTAAAACTTGCTGGTTTATTTTTTTATTTTTTCCCTCAACTTAAATTCTACGTTTTCATGAAGCAAGCCATGTTTTTGATAGCAAAAACGCTCCCTTTGGTCACATGGCTTGGCAGGGTTGCACCCCACACCCCGCTGAAATCAGAACATTTGCAATGTTGAAATTCTTGATTAATTTTCTTGTTTAATCAATTTTAATTAGAGTGTTTTTCAAACTGAAATGACTTTAAACTTCTACTTTTAAATTACAAAATACCTTCAAATTCAATTTGAAATTGAATTTGATTATAAAGTGATAAAATCTTTTTCAAAATTTATTTTTTACAGAAAATACTGCTAATTTATTTCATTTAGCTGATTTTCAGACTCTTCTTTGTTTTGATTTTTTTAAAACATATTCATTTTTTTTATACTTTTTAAAAAGTATCAATAAAATGATTATCAGTAAGTTACGTAAATAATTTTTAATTTCAAAATATTATTTTCTGTTTCTTAATTCTATTTTTGATGCCATATAATTTTAAATTATTACAAAATAGTATGGAGATAAAACCTTTAGTTTTTAAAAACTATGATTATATCAAATGGAATGATATCAAAAAAAAATATAGAGAAGAATATAATTTAAATCCAGTGAAATTAACAGAAACAGAATTAAAATCCATTTTAGCTGTTCTTTTTTCCATTTGCTATCATTATCCTGTTATTGAAGAACACCAAAAAGTAGAAGTAGATGTGATTTTAACTGGTTCTATTCCAATTTCTTCTACAACCTCAAAATTCGGATTAGTTTTATTGGAAAATCTTGATAATGATAATCAAAATTGGTTTAATTTTCTTAAGGGTAAAAACTATCTTTTATCAAAAATTTTTTCGGATTTCGAATTGAATGAATTCATTCGTTTAGCAATGATTGATTATATGGCTATCCGAAAATTTGAATATGGGAAGTTTTTTTTAAGTGAATATTCAAAATCGATTATTGATACAAGTGATTATTTTTTTGAATCTAGAGCAGAAAGAGTAAAACGAACTTTAGATATTACTTCAAACAAACTTGAGTTTGTGGCTAATAAGATTTTAAAAGAAAATACAGTAATGAGTAGTAAAGATTTGTTAATCATGTCTTTTACTTTTAATGAGTATTTTTCAAAATCTAGTAATAAAGATGTTGTTTATGCTATCACAAATTATATTGTAAGAGATAACTTTTTTGAATTAATAGTAAAGAAAAAAATTTTCAAAGAGAAAATTAATAAAACATTAGGTACAAATTGGAATTTAAATAGAGGACGAGGAGGTCACAAAAGATAATGAAAAAAGAAATATTAATCGACGCTGTTAAATTTGTTGAAAATTTACAAGATGAATCATCTATATTGGTTATTGATGGCCATTTTTTTAATCTTAGTCAGCTAAAAGCAATACAAAAAAAGCTTCTAAATTCTGATAGAGAATTAAAAGAAATGGGTATTGTAGTTAAAGAAAATCTTTCCATAAGAAGGGCTTTAATAGTTTTACTTCAGGAGAAATATTATCCATTAAAAACCTATAACGAAATTGACATCAATTTAGAGCAACTTGTAAAGCAAGCCAAAGTTAGATTTCAAATTGAAAATAGAAGTATTAATAAGTTAAATACACCACAAGCCATACATCCTAAAAATCCATGTCATCATTATGAAGATAGACCGCTGGAAAAAGGACATTATAAAAATGCATTGAAGCTATTGGTTAATCCTTGTCAATTGTTTTTTCAAGATGAAAATGCTTTTATAAATCTTGTTACTATCTATGAAGATATTCTAAATTGTTAGCTAGTATCGTACATTATTTTGTGTACGATACCCTCATTTTTCCATTTTTTACCCATTTAAATTTGTCTTGTTGAACGAATTTAAATGGGTTTTTTATTTGGATTCGATTCTGAATTTTGAAACAATTAAAAGATGAAAATATGGGACGACCAAAAAAGAAGATAGAAGAAATTAAGCTATTTCAAATCAATCTAAGAGTAACTTTAAATGAACAAGTTGAACTTGAGGAAGCGGCAAAATCACATGGATTAAATGTAGTTGAATTTATTAGAAGAAGGGCATTACACAAACAATTACCAAAATTTTCAATGTCAGGTTTAGAAAGAGATTTACTAATTGAGCTTTCTAGAATTGGGAACAACATTAATCAAATGTCCAAAAAAGTCAATCAAGGGAATCCTAATCTGAGAGGATTAGAAGAGGAATTACAGAATTTGAATAAAAAACTAAACGAAATTAAAAATCAATTATTGATGTAAATATGATAGCGAAGCAAGTTAAAGGAAAGGATTTTTATGGCGTTTTGAAATACAATCAAAACAAAGTAGATAAAGGTGAAGCTATTGTTTTAGATACCAATCTTTCATCTGAATCAGTTGTCAAACAAACTAAAGAGTTCAATATAGTAAGACAGCAAAAACCAAATCTATCAAAAGCGGTTTATCATGTGAGTTTGAATTTACCCTATGAAGACTCTAATAAGTTATCTGATGAGAAATTCGCAAACTTAGCAAGAGATTACCTTGAAGGAATGGGATTTGATGAAAATCAATATATAATCTACAAGCATTTTGACCAAGATCACTCCCACATTCATATTGTGGCAAATCGGGTTAATTTTTCTGGAAATGTTGTAAGTGATTCACATGATTATAAACGAAGTGAAACTTTAATTCGAAAATTAGAACAGAAATATAATTTAACCGAATTAGTTCGAAAGGAAGAATCAAATGTACTTACAAAAGGTGAGATTGAAAAATGTCTTAGAACTGGAGAAAGTCCAGATCGTTTAGTGTTACAGTCAATAATAAATGAATTATTAAATCAACACTTAACCATACTTGAGTTTTTTCAAAAACTCAAGGGAAAAGAAATAGAAGTAAAACTGAACAAAAGTACTACTGGATTAGTGTCCGGAATTTCATTTAAGTACAAAGATGTTACTTATAAAGGAAGTAAAATTCACCGAAGCTTATCATATAATAACATAATTAAAAAACTCAAACCAAATGAACAAAAGCGAATCAATAATCCTATTTCAACAAATACAACAGAAATTGGAAAAACTAGAGAAGAAACAAGAAGAACTTTCAGCCCAACTGAAGAATTCAGCCGAAACTATAGTAGAAAATCAGAAAATTATTTGGGCGAAAGTAAAGCAAATGAAAAGCCAAAACCAAGAATAAGATTTAGAAGATAAAATATGAAAGCAGAGACTGCATATAGCGTAATACAAGCCCTTCCAGAAACGGAAGTAGCTCGCTTGTACAAAATGCTGGGTGTGCAGTCTCCTACTCTATCTAATAAAAGTAAATCTAAAAAGAAACCGCTTATTTCTGATGCAGAGGCTACGGAGTATCTTTTGAGGAAGTTGAAGAGGTATTAAAAAGGGAAACGGAGCTTAGGCTCCGTTTCCCTTTTTATCAATTTATTTACTCAATAACCGCATAAATTCCTAATACTTCATTGTACTCATCCTCAGATACAACATAAGGTATTTCAAAATAGTGTTTAAAAATATCTTCAAAAAATAGACCAAAATATATAATTAAAAAGTCTCTAACATTTCCTGTTTCAATAAAAACTTTCAATTCTCTGCGATAATTTTCTTGCGATTCTTCCGTGTTAAAATCATACATTTCATAATTTGGTCTGCGAAGTACATTAACACCTCTATACACAATTTCAAATTTTATACTTTTCACCAATTGAGAAATAAGTTTGTCTCTTTGTTCTACAGTTAAAAGTTTGAAGAATGAATCTAATTTCAATGCGAAATTTTCTGATCTGATTAGGTCAGGGACTTCACTAAATTTAAAATACGATGGAGATAACTTACAAGTTTTATTTATTGAAAAATCGGGCTTTTCCTTGTCAAACAATAATAAACTTACCAATGGATGTAATAACTCTGAACGCTCAGGGTTGGGATTTCTTTTTTTCATAATGTACCTAATTAAAGAGGCGTGAAACTAGAATCAATCCGCTACTGAGCCACTAGGAAGGCTTGACAACAAGAAAGAAACCGTCCACGCCAGTACTAGGCACGGACGTAATCCCATCTGTTATTAAGTTGTCATGAAGATTCCTAGTTTTCAGTAACTAATAACGATAGCTTACGCAAGTGTTAATATTTTAATGTTGTAAAATTAAAAAAAACAAACCATAATAACATTTCTTATTTAATAAATAATTACTTTAAAATTTTAGTTTTTGTTCATTATAAAACAATAAACCACTAAATTTGAGATTTAAGATTAATAATAAAATTAATGTATTTACAAAATATAAAATTATGGAACTTTAGAAAATTTGGTTCTGATAGGGAATTTGATATTAAAAAACCTAACCTAAATTTAAACTTCTCAAAAGGTTTAAATGTTATTATTGGTGAAAATGATTCGGGAAAGACAGCGATAATAGATGCTATTAAACTTGCTCTAAAAACGCATAGCTATGATTACATTAGAGTTGAGGATAAAGACTTTTATAGCAATTCAGATCGTTTTAGAATTGAACTGATTTTTAGTGGATTAATCCCAGATGAAGCAAAAAATTTTACCGAATGGCTTGGTTGGGATGGCTCAGGAGAAAATGCTGTGCCATATTTGAAAATAAATTATGATGTAAAAAGACAAGGCAAAAAAATTTTACCGACTGATTTAAAAGCAGGTTCGGATGAAGATGGTTATCAATTAACAGCTGAAGCAAGAGAATATATTAAAGCCACATATTTGAAACCGCTAAGAGATGCGGAAAACGAATTAATTGCGAAACGCAATTCAAGATTATCTCAAATTCTTTTGGGAGATTCTGCATTTAAAGGAAAAGAAACTGATCACGAACTTGTACTTATATTTGAAAATTTAAGCAAAGAAATTGATAAGTATTTCAAGGGTCAATTTGAAATTTCAACAACTAACGATGACGGTGAAGAAGTAAAAATTTCACCACAGGAAGGAAAGGTTATTAAGGACAAAATTGATGGATATATTAAAGGCTTTTATAGTAATGAATATGAAGCGGAATTTATTGCTTCATCAAATGATATAAAAAGTATTCTTGAAAAATTAACCTTATTCTTAAAAAATGAATTAAATCCTGGACTAGGAACACTTAACAGATTGTTTATGGCTGCCGAATTACTTCACTTGAACAAATCAAACTGGAGTGGTTTAAGATTAGGTTTAGTAGAAGAATTGGAAGCACATCTTCATCCACAAGCTCAAATGCAAGTTATAGAATCTCTTCAAAAGCAAGATGCAATTCAGTTAATTCTAACCACACATAGTCCTAATCTAGCATCTAAATTAAAACTCGAAAACCTGATTATTTGTAATAATGGTAATGCTTTTCCAATGGGTTCTGACTATACAAAACTTGCCCCTGATGATTATAAATTTTTAGAAAAGTTTCTTGATACAACAAAGGCTAATTTATTTTTTGCAAAAGGAATCATTTTAGTTGAAGGATGGGCAGAAGAAATACTTATTCCTAGTATTTCCAAAAATATAGGTGTTAATTTAACTGAGAAAGGGATTTCAATTGTTAATGTTGGTAGTCTTGCATACAGTAGATATGCAAATATTTTTCTTAGAAAAGAAGCCCCATTAATGACAATACCAATAGCTATTCTTACAGATTCTGATATTAGGGAATATGAAAAGGTACAAATTGGGGGTGAATCGGTATGTCAAAAAAGAGATTTAGCAACAATAAAAGCAGAAACAGACCAAAAAATTGCTGATTTAAAAGCTAAATCTGAAAATAATGTACAGTATTTTATAGCTCCAAATTGGACTTTAGAATATTCGTTATTTAAATCAAATAGTTTAACAAACACATTACAGCTCAATGCTAAATCCGTTCATACTGGGACAGATTGGGAAACAGATTTTGAAAAATCATTAGCTGAAAAACTTATTAATAAAGGTTTAAAAAAAACAGAGATTGCCTATAGAATTGCAAATGATATTGATGAGGACTTAAAAAACTATGAAGAGGAAAAGATAGATGCAAAAACTATAAATATTGCGATTAATGATGAAACGGACAGTATTAATTACCTAGTAAAAGCAATAAACTATGTCGCAGGAAATTAATATAACAAATGAAGACATCCTTCATGCGGAAAAGATTCTTCTCCCTGAAGGAAAAACTTTTGATAATGAAAGAAAAGACTTTATTCGCAATCTTAACACAATAGACCTACAAGCTGTGCCAGGAAGTGGTAAAACCACTACACTATTAGCAAAACTTTTAATATTAGAAAAAAAGTTACCATTTTCAGATGGGTCAGGAATACTTGTATTATCACATACAAATGCCGCAATTGATGAAATAAAGCATAAAATACAAAAGCATTGTCCTAAGTTATTTTCTTACCCCAATTTTGTTGGTACAATTCAAAGTTTTGTTGATGATTTTTTAGCAATTCCTTTCTATACTTCAAACTTTAAGAAAAAACCAATTAGAATAGATAGTGAGATTTTTGATGAAATCGCAAGTGGTTATTTTCATAATTTACCAGAGTCAGGTGCAAAAAATTGGTTATATCAACAACACGACCCAGAAAGCTTTTTTAAAAATTTAAGATTTGATGTAAACTTAAATTTATTAAAGGGAGTGAATGGAGAAGTATGTTTAAGTCGCCAGAACAACTCACAAACATATAAAACGTTCACAACTATTAAAACCAACATATTAAAATCTGGATTTCTAAATTATGATGATGCATATTTTTTAGCAGAGCGTTATTTAATACGTTTTCCTGAAATTAAGAATATTCTACAAAAACGTTTTTCTTATGTATTTGTTGACGAAATGCAAGACATGGATACCCATCAATATAATTTATTAGAAAAATTATTTTTTGATGAGGGAAATAGTATTTCAAATTTTCAGCGAATTGGTGATAAAAATCAAGCTATTTATAACTCCGTAAAAGTTAATGAAGTCTGGAATGATAGAGAAGAAATTTTAAGATTAAGTGGAAGTCAAAGGCTAAGTAAACCAATAGCCGATATAGTTTGTGAATTTGCCCTGCACTCTAATGATAACTTTGAAATTATTGGATTAAATGAATGCGAAATAAAGCCTCATATTTTAATTTTTGAAAATTCATCGATTA
The DNA here is from genome assembly GCF_937967675.1 of uncultured Flavobacterium sp. GTDB lineage: Bacteria > Bacteroidota > Bacteroidia > Flavobacteriales > Flavobacteriaceae > Flavobacterium. Next base: position 13,618 of record NZ_CALBSN010000026.1, read on the forward strand.
ACAATATCATTCCGCATTTCACACAACTAGTGAGGAACTTTAAAGAAAATGGTAGTTTAATTGATTTTAATAAATATCCTTCCAAAGTTGTAGCGTGGAATACAGAGTGGAAAGTCCAAGCTGATATAGATAATATTGCCAAACTTAGACTTGTAGATTATTTTAGTGGTTTTAAAAAAGATAATCAAAAACCTAAACAAGATTATAATTGCTTAAAAAACTATCTTTTATTTTATGATAAAAGCAAACTGACACTAGAACCTATTCGAAAAAACATACTGAATGCTTTTTTAAAAATATTACGACTAGAAAATATTAATAGTGAAGACGGGAGAACCTTTACAAAGAAAAAATTAATATATTTTATTAAACAAAAAGATTTTGTTTTTCACGAACAATTTAGTTTAAATATATATAATTGGTCTATTGGCATAATAAAAGGAAAAACAAATGAGATTTGGGATGAGATAAAAGAATATGCCCCTGTTTTTTTAAGTTTTTTTTCAGATGCTCAAATTTCAACTAGCTCAAATTTTATATCAAAAGATGTAGAAGATATTTTAATTGAAAATATTGAAGAGCCAGAAACTACAAACATATATAAACAAGGTGACTTAGAAATAGAAGTGACTAGTGTACACGCTGTAAAAGGACAGACACACTGTGCTACATTATATTTAGAATCTTTTTTTGATAGGGGCTATGGAAATTACGAATCCGAAAGGCTAAGGAATCAGTTTTTAGGAGCACAGACAATATCTCAAACTCTTGCTGTTGTTCCAAACAGCCATGATAAAATAATACAATCAACAAAAATGGCATATGTTGGGTTTTCAAGGCCTACCAATTTTCTTTGTGTAGCAATTCATAAAGACAGATTTGATTCTCGCTTATCCGATATAGATAGAAATAAATGGGAAATTATTGAAATATAAAAAGATGGTTGAATTCAATACAAAAAAGAAAAAAATAATTGCTACTTATTATCCTTATGAAAATTCGAGTACAGCATGGATTTTTGAAAAATTTAAAAATAATGAAACAGTTGTATTTAATAAGGTTTATAATTTCAAGAAGGAGAATTTAAAGAAACTAAAAGAAGGTGATATTAATAACGATGTAGATATCGATACAGATAATTCAATAGATTTTGTTTTTGCAAAATTAACTGGTGATTATTACAAAATCGAAAGAGGTATCTTAATTGATAAACTTGACATATACTTTCATAAAAGCATCGAATTAGTTAAAGAGTTTTTCATAGCAGAAAGTGATATTTCAATTTTTAAAAAAATAGAACAAGTAATAAATGAGGATATTTATATTGGAGGCGACAATACAAATGCAATTTCAGAAGTAGATTTTTTAGGTGTAATAAATGATTTTCCAACTAAATATGAAAAAAAATTATATTCCGAGGCAAGATTAACCAATGTAATAAAAGAGTTTTTCTCCAGCACAATTAATGCTGAAAAAAAATTTGACAAATACATTGACAAAAAAGCAACTAACAAAGGCGAAAATCTAATTAAGCTTTTTAGTGATGTTGAATTAGTAAAATATCAAACAATACTAGAAAAGCTTGAAAAAATGTTATTAAGTGAAATTTCCTATTCTGAAAATGATTGGCAGGATGAAATTTTACAGATAATTTTATTACTGTATCCAAAATATTTTTTGGTATTTAAAGAAGCTCCTATTAAAGCTAGTTATGATAAAGAGAAAAGTATAAGGGATGAAAAATTCATTGATATACTCTTAGTTGATTCTGATGGAAATATTGATTTAATTGAAATAAAAAAGCCTTCAGATTCTTCATTGATGACAAAAGGGCAATATAGGAGCAATCATATACCACTAAGGGAATTATCAGGCACTGTAATGCAAATTGAGAAATATATTTATTACTTAAATCGATGGGGAGAAAATGGAGAAGAGTTTCTGACAAATAAATATAAAGATGAAATTCCTGAAGGATTTGAAATAAGTATTACAAACCCAAAAGGTTTCATAATTATGGGCAGAGAAAGTAATTTATCAATTGAGCAAAAAAAAGACTTTGAAGTAGTAAAAAGAAAATATAAGAATGTAATTGATATTATCAGTTATGATGATTTATTAAACCGATTAAAATTTACTATTGAGCAAATAAAAAAGAACTAAACGATAAAATGAGCGATTTTTTAAACAAAAGAACAATAGAATTCGTTTTAAATAAAGAAGATGGTTCAACGGTATACGCGGATGACTTTTTCGTTAAACCAGAGAATGAAGTTTTCAAATATAGAAATGAATTACAAAAAGCAATTAAAGGAATTAGAAAGCCTTTTTTTGTGTGTTACTTTTGTGGTCAGAATATTAAAATCAACGGTGGAGGTCTAACAAAAAAAATACTTCATTTTGCCCATAAGAAAGACAGTAATGATTGCCATTTAAAAACAGACAACAATTATTCAAGACTAGAAATCCAGAGAGTTAAATATAATGGTGCAAAAGAAAGTCATCTTCATTTTGAAACCAAAAAATTGATTAAAGAATTTATTGAATCAAACAATGAATTTTCAAATATTAAGGTTGAAAAAGTTTTAAAAAGTAATACAAATTATCTCGAATGGAAAAAACCTGATATTTCAGCAAGTTATAAAAATATAAACATAGTTTTTGAAATACAATTATCAACTACTTTTTTAAGTGTCATTGTTGATAGAGAATACTTTTACAAAGAAAATAAAACTTACATATTGTGGGTTTTTAGAAATTTTGTCATTGATGAATTTAAACAGCGATTTACAGAAAAGGACGTTTTTTATTCCAATAATCGAAATGCTTTTGTTTTAGATAATCAAGCAATAAATCTATCCCAGCAAAATAATGATTTATATCTTTTATGCTACTATCAAATACCAATTATTGAAAACTTAAAAATTAATTATAATTGGGAATGTAAATATGTGTGTTTTGAACAATTAACTTTTGATGAGGTTAATTTTAAAGTTTTTTATTTTGATGTTGAAAAAGAAGAGAGAATCTTAAAGGAACAGATTTTAACAATTGAAAAGGAATTAAGGGAAAAGAAAATTGCAAAACAGGAGAAAGAAGAAGCACTAAATTCACAAAATGTAGTAACCCCTTATTATAATTATTACTATAATGAAATAGAGGAAGAAAAGCCAATAATAGACCGTAAAGAGCAATATATTATTGAGCGAAATAAATTATTTGATGAGGTAAATAGAAGTACTCAAATCAAATTAAGAAATGTATCTTATATTACAAATTATCAACGCTTATTTTTAACAGAACATAATTTAATTTATGATAAGATTTTTGAGCTATTTAGAAATGGGTATATTTTTACAAAGACTGATTTAAGTTTTATCAATAAAGAGTTTGAAAACAAAATTCTAACAACTGAAAAGCTAAATGAATTTACAATTATTTACTTTATTTCAATAAGTATTTTTCTAAGTAAATTGAGCAAGCATAAAGAACTATTTAATTCTTATAACAGTTCAATTCAACAACTCCTTTTTACCATTTTGTCAATAAAAAAGAAAAGAGTGATTGGAAGTAATTTCTCGAACCTAATCCAAGTAGTTAATCACTATACTAATTTAAAAAATGACAGAGTTGTATTTTTTGATGTTGTTGTAAAAGCAATTGAAATTTATTGGGGAATTGATAAATTTTGCAGTAGTGAGGATAAAAAAGGTTTGCTAAAACCTAAAATTTTGAATACAAACAATTGGAAACCTCAACAAGATACCAAATACAATAAAATTGTATCAATTGTTTTTCCTGAAATGAAATTTTAAATATGAGTTCAAAAAGAATACCTTTTTTCTATAATAAAAAGCCTATAACTTTTATTAATGACTTTGAAATACCTAAAAAAGGTGTTTTTAGAAAGTCAAAATCTTCATTAGATGGAATTGATGAGGTTGAGTTATCTAGTTTAAAAAATGAGTTTAAAGTTGAATTTGATTTTAATAAATATAGTAGAAAAAGTAAAAACCTTGGTGTTGGAGATGTTATTAAAAAAGTAAATTTTGACTCTAATGAAAAAACAATAATTTTCAATAGTGTATTTATTGGTAGATTTTCAAATCAAAGTTTAGAAGGCTCGATTAATGAATTACATTCTAAAGGGTTTTCAAAATCAAAAAAACAATATTTTAAATTTGTTATTCCAAATTCAAAATCTTTAGATATAATCTTTCAAATTGACCACATAGTTATTGAAAATGATTACGGCATCCGTTCAAGTGTAGCAACAAAAATAAATCTAATGGAGGAAGAAATATTTATACTGGAGGAAAAGGATGAAAATAAAAACAAATACATTATTATTGAATCTTGGAAAAAGCAGACTTATGAGGAATTTAATAATAAAACATTTGCTATAAGGATAGCTTTAGGTTACGTTTCTGGGTATTTTGCAGGAAATAAAGGTTATTTCTTTTCTTATTCAAACTCAAAGATGGAAAACTACAATGATTTTTATTTTACCTCATTAAGAGATGAAATAAAAACATTAATGAATCCAATAAATACAAACCTATTTTCTTGGTTAAATGATTACAGAAAGGTTGCTGAAAAATATTATAAACTGAAAATATTTAGACCTTTAACAATTAGTGAATTTTCATTTTTATGCAATAAATTAATTACCAATGATGAATTTACAGCAATGATATTGTTAATCATTGAATCAACAAAGGCAAGTCTAATTTTTAGACCAAGTGGTTATTCAATCGCGCTTGAAACACTATCGGATATTATAATTGGAGCAGAAAAGGAAAAAATAGCACCAATAAATTCAAAGCAAGATTTTAAAGAATTTAAAAATGACTTGATTGATGTATTAAATAAGCATTCAAGTAAAGAATCATTTAAAGATATTAATACGTTACAAATAAGGATTGAAAATATTAACCAAATTACTAATTTAGAAAGTTTAAAGAAACCTTTTTCAATATTAGGAATTACTTTACTAGACGAGGACTTGAAAGTGATTAAGTCGAGAAATGATTTTTTGCACGGTAGAGTTCCAGATTTTAAAAAACAAGGCACAAATCGCTCAATTGAATCAAAGGATTTTGATTTATACTATGCAAGTGTTAGACTTTATACACTTTTAAATGTTTTGATTTTTAAAATGATTGGATTTGACAACTATGTTTTAAATTTTCCTAAGATTTACGAAAAAAACACAAAGTTCAAAGTAAAAGAAGACTATTACAGGAAAATATAATTCATTCCTACTTAATCAAATCACTATAATCTTCAGGCAACTCCGCATCAATATCTCTTAAATATTGCTCCAGTGCATTCATCGTATTATGTCCCGTAATTAAAAGCAATCTACTCTTTGTTTCAAATGGCGTGAGTGTTTTTCTCATTTCACGGTAAATCTTAGTAATAAAAGTGTGTCTAAAAGAATAAATACCATATTCCTTCCCTAAAGCAAAGTAATCCTTATCCCCTTCTTTTGCTTTTTGAGTAAACAAATCTTTTACTTCTTTAAATCTTTTAGTAAAATAATCTCTTCTGTTATCATCAGTAGCTTCCCAACTTGAAGGTATGCCTTTTGGCGTGAAAAGAAAATCATTTCCATTGTAATTTGATAAAAAAGATAATTCTTGCATTAAAATATTTGGAATAATTTTCTCTTTTACTAGTTTATTCTTGGCTTTAACGATTAATTTTTGCTCTTTTAAATCAATATCCTCCACACGTAAACGACAAACCTCGATAGGTCGTAAAAAATTGTAAGAAACGAATTTTATAAACAATAATAAATTAGGATCTGTTTCCTTTAAAAAGGAATAAATACGTTCTAATTTATTCTCTGAATAACTCTTGTTACGTTTTGGAGGTGCTTTTAAAACTTTTATTTTAGAAATAAAATTTGAGGCAATAACATCGTTATCTTCTAATACTTGAAACAACGTTTGGATATCTGTTCTGGTATTGTTTCTATTTCTGGCACTTGAAGTATCTAATACCATATTGAGATAATCCATTACGATTGATTTTTCCACAGAAGTTATAAAACGAAACAAATAGCCTTTTTCTTCTAAATACTTTTCAAAACGCTTGATTCTGGATTTAAAACGAATATAGGAATTCTCGGTCATCATATTCTTTTTGATGTCCAGTGCGAAAGCAAAAGCTTCTTTTACGGATTTAATTTCGTTTTGAGTACCTTTTTCGTCATAAGGATTGTAGCCTTCTTTTAAGATTCGAAGTAAATTACGGCGATAGGTTTCTAAAATTTCGATTCGCTCTTCTTTAGTTTTATAGCGGTTCACGCCACCTTTGATAAAGGGTTGTTTTTCTAAAAAACCTGTTTTTGGATTACGAAAAGAAAAATATACAAACCAGTTTTTCTCTAAAGCTTCTTGTTGTTCCGTTTTAGAATATTTGGACCATTTGGTAATTTCAATACCTCCGGTATAGATTTTGGGTTCGGTGTAATTGCGTTTTGGCTTCAAGGTAAAATCGTTTACGGTTTCGTTTACGATTTGTAAGATACTAAGAATTTTGGACATAAAAAAAGGTTTTGAAAAGTATTCAAAACCTTTAACTTTAAAGCCTTAGCGGGCTTTTTTCTACTTAGTAGCGGGAACAGGACTCGAACCTGTGACCTTCGGGTTATGAGCCCGACGA
>NZ_CALBSN010000027.1 GCF_937967675.1 uncultured Flavobacterium sp.
CGCAGACACATTTGTGGTTAATCAAAGTTTGGTTCTCCGCATCAACATTTGTGGTAAAAATCGCCACCTTCGCCAAGCCGCAAAACGTTACCTGCTATGTTAGAAAGACGACCATACAAGACAACGACACGTTTTGACGGACTGACATTCTATATTAGCGGACAAACGGGGATGCCGAAAACCGACCAGAGTAGGCACAACAAAAAACAATTTTTAATATGGCATTAAGCTGGTATCAATGCAAAAATTGCGGGACTTCTATTAAGAAGGACTCAAGCCCAAGCACCTCTGGTTGCTCGGCAAAAACGTTTCACTCTTGGACAAAGTTGGGTGAGGTTGGCGACACGAACTACAGTTGTAAAAAGTGTGGCACAACAATTCAAACCAAATCATCTCCAAGCACATCGGGTTGCCCAAGTTCAACTTTTCACTCTTGGACAAAACTCTAAAAGATTTAATCGGTGGTGTCTACGCCACCACCGATTTTTTAAGGACACGAATAATTTAGAATGGAAGCATCAACAACAATAAAACAAATGTTAGCAGGGAACAGAATTTTTGTTCCTACTTATCAAAGAGCATATTCTTGGGACACAGAATTTGAAAAAAGCAAAGCACCAAAACAGGTTAATGTTTTTTTATCGGATTTGGAGGACTACAACAAAAGTTCAACAAGATCATTTTACTACTTCGGACACTTTCTATTTGAAGAAAAACCCGACAAAAAATTTGGCGTTATTGACGGACAACAACGCCTTACAACAATTGTAATTTTTCTTTCTGCACTTTTCAAGCGACTAAGTTCTATTAGAAAACTCACAGAAACCGAACAGGAAATTTTTGAAGACATTATCAAACGAAATTCAACCTATCGTTTTGAAACAGTTGACTACGATAAACAACTTTTCAAAGATTATGTTATTGACCAAACAAAAAAAGACAAGAACGGACTTGAAACTGCTTCAGCAAAAAGAATTGTAAACGCTTTTGACTTCTTCACTTCACAATTAGAAAGCAAAGACGAATCCTATTTGCTTAAAATGCTGAATACAGTGCAAAATGCTACTTGCACAACACACCCGGTTAAGGACGAATCAGAAGCCATACAGATGTTTATTTTCCAAAACAATAGAGGCAAGAAACCTTCAAACTTGGAAATAATCAAAGCTCAATTTATGTTCAACGTTCATCTTTACGGTGGCGAAGAAAAGGAATCACTAATTGAAGAAATCAAAAACCGCTTTGAAAAAATCTACAAATCTATTTCGTCAATAGAATACAACATCAACGAAGATGATGTTTTGGTTTACACTTTAAGAGTTCATTTCAATTCACTTTGGGAAACAAACGCAATTGAAAAAATCAATAAGCTACTTTCAGACGGAAACCCAATTCCATTTATAAAATCATTCACACATTCGTTAGCAATCAGTTTTGAGCATCTAACAACATTCTTCGGCAAAGACGAAAGAGAACAATTAGAAATTCATTCACTAATAACACTTGGAGGAATTGGAATCGCAATTCCTTTTGTAATCAAGGCTTACAAATTCGGTTTGCCGACAAATACGATAAATCAACTTTGCAGTAAACTCGAATCAATCGTTTTACGACATCGTTTAATTGGAACAAGAGCAGACATTACTTCGAGAGTAAATGATGTTTTCCAAAATTTCACCGCTGAAAAACCCGACATTAAACCAATCATTGACAGAATAGACTGGATGAAAAAAACTGGTGGCGATTCTTGGTGGTGGGCATATTGGAATGACACAGAATTTGAACGTTCAATTCAGGCAGCAGTCCCACACTCGACAGCAAAATATCTTCTTTGGAAATACGAAAACCATTTAGAAGGGCAAGGCAAAAGCGGTTATTCACCAACTCGTTTTGACAAAATAGATAGCCCAGAATTAGAACACATTGCACCACAGACACCGACAGACGGAAAGCCAGTTGCCGCAGGTTATTGTGAATATGACGAGGAGTTCAAACAACAATACATTGACTGTTTAGGCAACTATTTATTACTCTCAAAATCTCATAACTGCTCCGTTGGTAACAACCCATTTGCCGACAAGAGAGCAACATATAATCACTTGGCACAACAGCGAGAAATTCAAGAAATGACTAAGGACAACTTGACTTGGACAAAGCAAGAAATTCAAAAACGCAAAGAGAAAATTATTACTTTTTTAAAGGACAACGTATGACAACTGACAGAAACACAGCAGGTAACACGGGTTTTGCGTCAGGCGGGGTGAAGTGCAAACTTGGAGCTTTGTGCTTCTATTCAAGTTCAGTGATGGTTGACAGTTTTGTGCTCCGAAACCCGCCCGAACGCAAAGCCCGAAAACGTTATAAGCCATTTTAAAAAGACAACAATATGCAAGTAATCCGATTTGACCTAACGACATTTGAAGACCTACACACGTATGGTCTAACAAATATCCTAAACGAACTTTTCAATTTTATGCAGACAGAAATTGTTAAGGGTAACGTAATTGTTATTGAAAGAAGATATTCAAATGCACAACCCGACACTGCTCATTCAATAAGAAACGACCAAGAACTAACTGAATTTAAAAACAAATTCTAATGGAATACAAATATGACATTGCTTTATCATTTGCAGGTGAAGACAGAGAATATGTTGACAAGGTTGCTCAAATACTCAAAGACAAAGGTGTTCGTGTATTCTATGACAAGTTTGAAGAAGTTGACTTATGGGGCAAAGACTTAGGTATCCACTTTGACTATGTTTACAGACGACAATCAAAATATTTCGTGCCATTTATTTCTGTCCATTACGAACAAAAAATTTGGACAAACTACGAAGTGAGAACAGCTATTGCTCGTGCCATAGAAAACAAAGAAGAATACATTTTGCCAGTTAGATTTGACAAAACTGAACTTGACGGAATTCGTTCAACGCTTGGCTATCTTGACATAAGCAAAATTTCGCCTGAAGAACTGGCAAATAAAATTTTACAGAAGTTAGGTAGCGAGGCAAATGTTCCAGTTCCAGAAAAAGAGGAACCGAAAGGGCAGATTTATCTTTCTACATATTTACAAGTAAGCGAGTTTTATGGAATGACAGGGATAATGATCGGAGTAACAGTAACAAACACAGTTAAAGATTATAGATACTTTGGACCACCATACTTCAAAATTAGTCAGCCACTTCACGGAACGGCTGACACATTTCAACTAATGGATGCAGTTACGCCAGTAAGTTTCCCAAAACGAATGGAATACGGAGAACAATATCAAATAATGTATAATTTGAAACAAGGCTTCCTTGACCAAATGAAAAATTTTGTTGGACAAGATGTAACATTAACAGCATTTGTCGGGACAACGGTTGGAGAAAAGTTCAGCTCAAATCCAATGAACATTGACGACCTTTTTAAATTTAAGAATGGACAATAAGAATGAAAATAATTCTTCAATAATACCTATTGGCTCGACTGACTTAGTAAGAGTTGGTAACTCTATTGAAGTAACAAAAAAGATTTTAAGTGAATTTAAAGAAAGGGAATTAGAAAGAATCCACTTTAAAGGAAATCTGTTTAATGAAATAAAAGAAATAGGAAGTATAAGGGCAATTTCAGCATTTAGTGATAATGAATTTCAAATAGCCACGAATGAAGAAAGCTCCATTGCGAGGTTTGATGTAAAAAACAATACTATCAAGGATAAAATAAAATTCAACGGACATTTTGAATTTGTTGCTTTTGACAATGTTAGAAATACAGGAGCCATAGCATCAGGCAAGACCATTTACATTACATCAAATGGTAGTGGGAAAATAATTCAAAAACTTGAAGGACATACAAGAGAAATTAATATTCTAACCTTTAGTAAAGATGGTAAACAACTTTTTAGCGGGAGTAGTGATAAAACTATAAGAATTTGGGAAACTGAAAGTTGGCAATGTGCTAATATATTGGAAGGTCACGAATGGCTTGTAAATTCTTTGAAGTTAACGAGTGACGACAAATATTTGTATAGTGGTGGTTGGGACGCATTTATAATAAAATGGGATTTGCAAACTTTTAAAGAAGTTGACAGGTTTAATTCAGGAAATATTGGCGGTATTAAATGTTTGGAATTAACTAATGATGACAAACATATTATATCAGGCGGTGGCGATAAAATAGTTAGAATATTTAATTCGTCTAATTTTAAAATCGTTTCAGAATTAAAGGGTCACACTGATTTTGTATCTTGTTTAAGTGTATCAAATGACGGTAAACTTTTGGCATCTGGTGGATGGGACGGACAGATATTTATTTGGTTTTTTTCAGAACAAGAGTTAATCAATTCCTGCCAAGCCCATAAAGGTCGTATAAACGCAATAAAATTCAGCAATGATGGCAAATATTTAATGTCAGGTTGTTCAGATAAACTTTTAAAATGTTGGGTATAATATGCAAACAGAAGCAGTATTTGACAATATAGCTGAAAGAATTCAGCAAGAAATAAGTAAAGCACAAAAATCTGTTTTTATTGCAGTTGCTTGGTTTACCAATAAAAATCTTTTTAATGAATTAGTAAATAAAGCAAGAAGCGGTTGCACCGTTTCTCTCATTATTTCCAACGACAAAATAAACCTTAATTCATCTATTGATTTCGAACAGTTACTTACTGACAAATCAAAAGTTTATAAAATAGGCAACGGTAATACCGAATTAATGCATAATAAATTTTGTGTCATTGATTATAGTACCGTAATCACAGGGTCATACAACTGGAGCTATAAAGCAGAAAGCAATTTTGAGAACGTAATCATTACAAGTAATGACACAACATTAGCCGAGCAGTTTATTTCTGAATTCAATAATATTCGCAGACAATATTATCCTGATGCTATAAATGAAGAGATTGTTTTTCCATTAAACAAAATCATTAAACGGTTAGAAATTCTCAAAAACTATATACTTCTTGAAGATATTGAAGAATTAAACAAGGAAAGTTCAAAACTTAAGGAATACGATTTCAACTCTGACTTACAAGATATTATTGAAGATATTAAGAAAGAAGAATTTGGTTCAGCAATAAATAAAATTCAAAATTTCATTTCAAAAAATCAGCAACTTTCAATCTGGACAGACCCCGAAATTGCAGCACTAAAACTTGAAATTAAGAATTTAGAAAACCAACTTAACGGGTATGACAATGAAAAGATAGAACTTGAAAAACTACTTTCTGAATTTCAACATCGCCACACAATTGAATTAGGCGACATTCTACTTGATATTTTGAAATTACGTAAACTGAAATTCAAATCAGACAAAACAAAATATGAGGAAGCTGAAAATGACGAAAGGCAATATCGTGAACAGGTCGACACCGAAAAGGAAAAGGAAATCTTTGAATTAACAGACGAGCAAAAATTAGAACTCAAAAAGAAATTTAGGAAAGCCACAGTTTTATGTCATCCCGACAAAGTAGCGGATGAATTTAAGGAAGCAGCCCAAAGAATTTTTATTGAGCTGAAACAAGCTTATGATGCAAATGACTTGAAAAAGGTTTCTGAGATACTTGATGACCTTGAAAAAGGAAATTTCTTCAAAACAAAATCTGAGACTGTTCAAGAAAAAGACCTATTAAAAGCAGCAATTGCTAAACTAAAAAGACAGATTAAAATTCTTGAAACTGAAATTATTACCATAAAGGAAAGTGAAACATTTAAGACAATAATTAGCATTGAAGACTGGGACGACTATTTCCAAAGGACAAAAGAGAAATTACAGCGAGAACTCGAAGAATTACAACTTGAAATTGAAGCTTAATGGACGGTAACAAAATTATAAAAGTCAATAATTTGCCTTCTGTACAGAGATTAGAAGTATCTCTCAAGTTAACTGATAAAATCTTGGCTATATCCAAAAAGGAGTGGTGGGATAATTTAGAATTGAATTGGAAAATTATCCTTCTATCGAATTACTGTTTTAACTATGACAAACATATTAAATGGAATTTACGTGACTGTGATATTGAATGTCCTGCTATGGATAGAGAGCGATCAAGTGAAGAATATCTTATAGGTTTTGCAAAATGGGTTTGGGGTTCAGATTTCCCTTTTAATGAATATATTGTCAATGTTCCTCGTGATATTTTAAATTTTATTATAAACGACACAAGATTTTTATGGTGTGCTGACATTAAGGTGGAAACCATAAATCCGCTAAAGAAACTAAGTAAATTGAAAGACGTTCAAGGCATAGTTTGTCATATCAATGAAAAAGAAAAAGCGGAAATCACAATGAATTATGACTTTTTTCAATGGTTTGACACAATCGATAATCGAAATGAAGAAATTGGTAAAAAGAAGAGCTGGGAAGAATATAATGAAAATAAAAACGGCTTATAACAGGCGTTTGGCTCAATGGCGGGTGAAGTGGTTAATTGAACATTCTACCTCGCATCAACTTTTGTGGTGTATTGACAGTTTTGCGCTCCGAAATCCGCCACTGCGCCAAGCGCCAAAACGTCAGGCTGTGAAAAAACTCTCATTTCTTCTAAAAACTCTTATTTCACAAAG
>NZ_CALBSN010000028.1 GCF_937967675.1 uncultured Flavobacterium sp.
TCAAAGGTGCTTTGTGCTGTTGTTGACTGAAAAAATGCCAACAAAAACACGATTAAAATATTTTTCATTTTATTCCATTATAAGTTAAGCTTGTGTAAAAACACAAACATAAAAATCAACTCTTTTAAGTTAGGAAATGAAAAACTTAGGCGGATGCCAAATGGAATCTTGATATTTAGAAATAAATATTTTCTCGTAGTTCGATTGTTCTTTTTCGATTTGAAATTCAGAGAAAGTAATTTCAGGTTTAAAATCCAATTCACTTACAAATTGAACGGGACTGAAATTCAAACTCATAATGATTTTTCCTTTCTCGCAACCTGAAGATTCAGAATCCGAATTATGACAAGTTTGTTCGCAATTTTCACTCGCAAGCATTTTCATTGCTCTTACAGATGGCAAAGCCACCAAAAGCAACAGATAAATGCATAGTATGTGAACTGAAAATTTCATTCAACAAATATATACAAACTTTAAAAACATTTGGTAACAATTGTTACACAAGAAATTAGGATTGTTTCTTTTTAAAGAAATCGCTAATCATATTGAAGAGTAATCCTCCTAAAACACCTCCATACAAAGTACTATTTAATGGTTTCGAAGTAATAGAACACGTTCCAGAAACACATCCAATGTAATGGTAATAAGCATAACCCGAAATTAATCCGACTACAACTCCAATAAGAGTAATTATGATTTCCTTTTTATTCATCTCGTTTTAAAAGGACAAAGTTACAATGTACACAAATGTAAAAGAGTAACAAAAGTTACTAAAACTGAAAATAAATAAATGGCTGTGTATCGGCTGAAGCGGTTGCATACACTACCCAATAAATCAATCCTAGTAAAACCGCTTTTGCAACCAATGGTAATGTCGAAAATGTCTTTTGCATACCAGCTAACGTTTTCACTGGAACAAAATGCCAAACCACTCCAATCGCGATTAATAAAAAGACATTTTTATACCCTAAAATAATGGTTTGCCATTGCTCAAGATTGAAAGTTAATTTGGTAATATTATCTGCAATTTGAAATGCTGTCGTAAAATCTTTTGCCCTAAAAAACAACCAACAAAACACCACAAAATGGAACGTCAAAATAACTTGAATAGTTCTAACAAATACATTTTTAGGCAACTTAATAAACTGTCCAAAGAATTTTTCTACCACTAAAGCCAATCCGTGCAAAACACCCCAAACCACAAATTTCCACGAAGCTCCATGCCATAAACCTCCTAACAACATCGTCATGAATAAATTGAAATAGGTTCTGATTTTTCCTTTACGGTTTCCGCCTAAGGAAATATACAAATAATCTCTTAACCAACTCGAAAGCGAAATGTGCCATCTTCTCCAAAACTCGGTTATGGAAGCGGATTGATATGGTGTTCTAAAATTATCGGGTAACCAGAATCCCATTAACAAAGCTAATCCAATAGCAATGTCTGAATATCCTGAGAAGTCGCAATAAATTTGGATGGCGTAACCATACGAAGCCATTAAATTTTCAAATGCTGTGTAACTATTTGGTGCATCAAAAACACGGTCAACAAAGTTGGATGAAATATAATCTGAAATTACTGCTTTCTTTAATAAACCTCCAATAATCAAGAATAAAGCACGATTGAAATCTTCTTTTGTTAACTTTAATTTCTCATAAATCTGCGGAATGAAATCACTTGCTCTAACGATTGGTCCGGCTACTAATTGCGGGAAAAACGACACGAAAAACAAGAAATCCATGAAACTTTTCGTAGGCTCTAATTCTCTTCGATAAACATCAATCGTGTAACTTAACGTTTGGAAAGTATAAAATGAAATTCCAACAGGAAGCACAATATCTTCAAACTTCATATTTCCGTTGAAAAGTGCGTTGTAATTATCGATGAAAAAATTCGTGTATTTGAAATACGCTAACATTCCAAGGTTAATCAACAAACTCAATATCATGTAAAATTTACGATATCCTTGCTTAGCTTCTTCATAAATTAATCGCGACAAAACATAATCGACGACCGAGGAAAAAATTAACAATCCAAAATAAATCCCGCTTGATTTGTAATAGAAAAACAAAGAAAATAACACCACATAAGTAATGCGGAAATAATGAGTTTTTCTAGATAAAATGTAAATAATATAGAAAACTAAAAAGAATCCTAAAAAAATGGCACTATTAAATAATAGTGGTTGTTTTGGATTGAATAAAAACCAGTTTTTAATGGTGGCTAAATCGATATTCCCTACATTTTCAAGAAACCAATTTTGTATGCTAAAAAGTGCTTTCACTACTGCTTTGTCGATTTAAATAATTCGTATGATTGTAAAAAGGCTTCAAAAAATAATTCGCCTTGTTTTTCGTATCCTGCTTTTGAATAATGCACTTTATCTTTGGCCATATAGCCTTTTGCTGCATTGCGTTTTATAGATTTATTCCCACCAAAAACATCCAAAAGATTCCAAACGGCATAATTTTTCACATGCGCATTGTCTTCGATGAGTTCTGCATATTTTTCAATGAAAGTGTTTTTATATTTTCGATGTAAAACCGAAGGCGGCGAAGTCATCACCAAAACACAAGCTTGTGGATTTTTCTCTTTAATTCCTTGAATCATTTGGTCCAAATGCGCAAAATATTGTTCGCCCGATTGTTTATCAAAACTCTCATTCGTTCCCAAAGAAATAATCACTAAATCTGGATTCAATACTGGTAATTGCTCATTGAACAATCTGAATTTATTGTAATCAGAAGCTTTGGCGCCATTTACACCAATACTGTGATAAATAACACCTGAATTATTATTTTCCAAAACCAATCCGTTTAAAGCAAAATCTTCAATTTCTTGATTGGGAACAATCGCAATTTTATCTAAAGGCGCTTCCGAAATATAATCGTTTGAAAATAACGAAGGTTGTAATTCGATTGGAATATACTCTGTTTTCGTTGTAGTTTTCGATTGTGTTCCTTTCGTTGGAATCGTCAAAACTTTCCCATCACGAATCATATCACTTTTTAAGCCGTTTGCTTTTTTCAAAGCTTTTAAAGAAACATTGTATTTATCGGCAATTCCACCTAAAACCTCACCTGGTTTGACTTTATGTGTGATTTTTTTCGGAACTTTTCTTTCAATAACAATACTTTTATTAGATACTGAAACATCAAACAAATTCACATTTTGAGGCGTAATGACTTTCAATTTTGTAAAATAATATTGGGCATCTTTTACATTCAATTGAATCGCAAAATCTTTTGAAGTCGTTTCCATAGAAAAACCGCTCAAGCCAACAGGACGATTAGCATCGGCATATAAATTTCGAAAACTTTGAAAATTTCCTGAAGCAGAATAACGAATCGGAGCGCTATTATTTGTCTTAGCTACGCTATATGGAAACGTAAACCCAAAACCACCATTCCCATACACTTTTTGAAATTGAGTACGAATTTTTGCTGTAAATAAATCCGCTTGAATATGCGAATCACCAATATGAACAATATTAATCTTTCCCGATTTACTTTGCTCTAATTGGAACATTTTTTCATAAAATGCCAAAAGTGCATTCGGGTTATGAATATCATTTCCTGTAAAAGTAACTTCAATAGAATCGACAACAGGAAGGTCTACTTCAACAGAATCTATGGGAACTAATAAAGTATCTTGAGCAAATCCAAAAAAAGAAAATCCCAATAAAAACATCAAAAATCTATTCTTCATATACCGAATCTTTATTGGTGATTATACTATCTTTTTTCACTGGCGCAGCAGGTTTTTTACGCTTTTTTCTCAATTCTTTATACATTTCGTAGCCTTTATTTAATTGGGTAAAAATTAAATTAGCCGCTTCTTTTGCACCTCTGTGATTAAAATGCGTATAATCTTTATTGGCTCTTGCTGGCTCTTGTTCTACCCACTGAATCATGGAACCATCTCCACCCATTAAGGTATACATGTTTACAAAACTCGATTCTGATTTAATAGCATATCGCTTTTGAGCTGTATTCAAGGGAACAACAGCAGAATCGGTTTTCATCTCTAAATCGTATTTGGTTGATTTGTCGGCTGTTGACACAATTAAAATAGCTACTCCTGGAAAACACTCTTTCAAATGTGCAACCACTTTTGCCATACGTTTTTCGTACCAACCGTAATTCAACGAACCATAATTCAACACGTTAGCTCCATATTGCAACACAATTAAATCGTAATCTAATTTCGAATGAAAAGCACGCATTGTGGCTACATCAAAACTACCAATTGGCAATCCTGAGTTTCCTCTATTCGAAAAATTATCTACGTGAACGCCTTTTCCGTCATCAAAATTAAATCCGTAAATTGGAATAGAATCGGCTTTTTTGAAATTCACTTTGATGCTTTTCAAATTACTTTCAGAAAGGACAACTGTATTTACTAAAGCATTTGGAGTTAATTTTTTAGAAATGGTATCGGTACCAATTACATATTTTATTTTCCCATCTTTATTAGACGAACGCCCGTAGAATAAAGTTGGATGCGGTAATTCTGATGCAAATCTTGTTTTGTTTGCTTTGTATTTAACCCAAGCTACATTTGCAGTATCATTAGCATAAAACACATGCCCATTTACTCCAAAAGGATTCGACGGACGTTTTACTTTTAAATACGATTGGGTTTTCCAATTTCCTGAAAATTCATGTGTAATCGAACTTCTTGAAGCAGCTGATTCGGATGTAATATTAACAAATCCAACTCCTTGACCTCCGAATTTTTCTTGCAAATAGGTTCTAAAATCTTTTACAATTAAGTCACCATCCGTCATCGAATCACCAAAATAGGCAATACGAACATTGCCTTCTTTTTTGGTTTCTAATTGGAAAAGTTTTTCGAAAAAAGTCGCTAAATATTGATTTCCAGTATATTCTTCAAAGGTTTCTGGTGGAAATTGAATTCCGTTTACCACTTTGTAATCAATAACGGTTTTAGCCATTGAATCTTCAACGGTTGCGTCTTCGTCTTCGGCAATAGCTTCCAAAAGCAAACTATCGACTACTACATTTTTAGAATCTAATTTACTTTCGGCAAATAATTTCTTAGGCAAAAACGTCTTGAATGCCAAAAAAGACAATCCAGAAACGATTACCACAATTAAGGTTTGAAAAAAATATTTTGATGTGTTCATTTAATAAATTTCAAGTTCAAGAGCAAATTCAAAAATCAAGGATAACTTCAAACTCAATATTCTTATTACATTCTTTCAGGAACTTCAATTCCTAATAACTGAAATGCATTTTTTATGGTGTTCCCAACTGATTTTGACAGTTGTACTCGAAACACTTTTTTATCGTGATTTTCTTCTCCTAAAATCGAAACTTGTTGATAGAACGAATTGAATTCTTTCACCAAATCATACGTATAATTCGCAATTAAAGCTGGACTATGATTCTCTGCCGCATTTTGAATTACTTCAGGGAATAATTGCACTTGTTTGATTAATTCTTTCTCTTTTTCATGCATCTCGACTTCGCTCGATATGACAACACTTTCGAAATCAAAATCTGATTTTCTTAAAATCGATTGTATACGAGCGTAAGTATATTGAATAAATGGTCCTGTATTTCCTGCAAAATCAACTGATTCTTCTGGGTTGAACATCATTTGTTTTTTAGGATCAACCTTTAACATATAATACTTCAACGCACCTAAACCGATAGTTTTGAATAAAACAGTTTTCTCTTCTTCAGAATAACCGTCTAATTTTCCTAATTCTTCTGAAATAGTTTGTGCTGTTGTAGTCATTTCTGCCATTAAATCATCAGCATCTACAACAGTTCCTTCACGCGATTTCATTTTTCCAGAAGGTAACTCTACCATTCCGTAGGATAAATGATACAAGCTATCTGCCCAATCAAATCCTAACTTTTTCAAAATTAAGAATAACACTTTGAAGTGGTAATCTTGCTCGTTTCCTACCGTATAAACCATTCCTCCAACATCTGGAAAATCTTTCACACGTTGGATTGCGGTTCCAATATCTTGCGTCATGTAAACCGCTGTTCCATCTGAACGAAGTACGATTTTTCTATCTAAACCATCTGCCGTTAAATCAATCCAAACCGAACCATCAGAGTCTTTCTCGAAAATGCCTTTTTCTAAACCAAATTGTACTACTTCTTTTCCAAGTAAATACGTATTGGATTCATAATAGTAGCTATCAAAATCAACGCCAAGATTTTTATACGTTTGAGCAAAACCATCATACACCCATTGGTTCATGGTTTTCCAAAGTTCAATAACTTCTGGTTTTCCATTTTCCCAATCTAAAAGCATTTGTTGTGCTTCTAAAATAGATGGCGCTTGTTTTTTTGCTTCTTCTTCGGTTTTACCTTGAGCGATTAATTCTGAAATTTCTTTTTTGTATTGCTTGTCGAATTCCACATAGAAATTCCCTACCAATTTATCACCTTTCAAACCTGTTGATTCTGGCGTTTGTCCGTTTCCGAATTTCTGCCAAGCCAACATCGATTTACAGATATGAATTCCTCTATCGTTGATGATTTGCGTTTTGTATACTTTTTTTCCAGAAGCTTTTAA
>NZ_CALBSN010000029.1 GCF_937967675.1 uncultured Flavobacterium sp.
GGAACTGGAAACATCCCTGTGTTTACACCAACAAATAATGGAACAGCTCCTATAATAGCAACTATATCTGTTATAGCAACAGCCAATGGATGTTCCAGAGTGGCAGAAACGTTTACCATCATCGTAAACCCTAGCCCTGTGGTTACCTTCTCACCTACTAATCAAACCATTTGTTCAGAGGATACTTCTGCAGTTGTAACATTAAGCAGTACCACTCCAGGGGCTACTTTCTCTTGGACTGCTACTCAACCTACAGGAATTACAGGGGTTATTACTTCAGGAACGAACACAATACCTGCTCAAAACTTAGTAAACAGTACTAACACGCCTATTGATGTTAACTATACTGCAGTAGCAGCTACAAACGATACTTCTGCTTGTGCCGGTAGTAGTTTTACTTATACCATTACAGTAAATCCGAAACCAAGTATTGAAAATCAATCATTTATTATTTGTAGCGAAGAAGGGTTTACAGTAAATCCTATTGATGGTATTCCAAATACTAATACAATAGTCCCTTTAGGTACAACATATAATTGGGTTATTAGTAATAATCCAAATATTTCAGGAGCAAGTTCTGGCACAGGTAGTCAAATTAGTCAAGTATTGACAAACAATAGTACATTAATACAAACAATTGTATATACTGTTACCCCAATAGCAGGTATTTGTACAGGTAATCCATTTACTATAACAATTGAAGTTTATCCTAGACCTGATGTTACTTTTGACCTTCCAAATCAAACTATTTGTAACGAGACTAATACATCATTAGTTACTCTAAATTCAACCCTTCCAGGAAATATTACTTACGAGTGGAATGCTACAATTCCAACTGGAATTACTGGTGCATTAAGTTCTGGGACAAACACTATACCAGTTCAAACATTAATAAATACAACAAATGCTCCATTGACAATTACTTATGCTGCAACAGCAACTTTTAATAATAATGGATCTTCATGTGAGGGGAACGTTTACAACTATTCTATAACAGTTAATCCTACATTCACATCTTCTGGTGTAGTTTCAAATTACAATGGGTATAACGTTAGTGTTTTTGGTGGTAATGATGGAGCTATCAATTTAACAACAATTGGAGGTTCTGGAACCTATACTTATAATTGGACTGGACCAAACGGATTTACCTCAACCGCTGAAGATATATCTGGATTATTTGCTGGAACCTATACTGTAACTATAAATGATGGTTATTGTGCTCCAATAGTGTTAACTTTTACGCTTACTCAACCACCTGAATTACTTATTCAGCCAGATTTAAGTCTTACTATAAATCTGATTTGTTTTGGCGATAACAATGGCGCTGTTGGTGTATTAATTACTCAAGAATCGGTTCCTCCTTATGATTATGAATTATATGATAGTAATGGCAACCTAGTAACATCAATTATAGATTCTACTAATTTAAACCCTCAATTTACAGGATTAGTCGCTGGAGTATATTCACTAACAGTTATTGATGCTAATGGAGGTAGAAAAATAGTAACAGGACTTACGGTTAGCCAACCTGATGATATTATAATTACTGCAACCACAACACCGATTACATGTTATGGCGCTAATAATGCCTCAATTACATTGACAGTAACAGGCGGAACTGGCCCATACCAAGCGCAATGGGATAATTTAGCTACTGGGTTTTATCAAAATAATTTAGCTGCTGGTAATTATTCCATTTTAGTAACAGATAACAATGGTTGTACTAAAACAATTGTAGTAAATATTCCTGAAGCTCCAATATTTACAATAAATCCTGTAGTTGTTAATATTTCTTGTTATGGTGCTAATGATGGAAGCATTAATCTAAACTTAGTTGGTGGAATACAACCAATCTCTTTAACTTGGAGTGATGGAAGTACTGCAGGTTTAGTTAGAAATAATTTAGCACCTGGTACCTACACGGTAACTATTGTAGACTCAAAACCATGTACCATTGTTAGAACTTTCATCATTGTTGAACCACAACCACTTGTTTTAAGTGCAAATGTTCAAAATGCATTAGATTGTAATGATGCGAATAGTGGTTTTATTAATCTATTAGTATCTGGAGGTACTCCTCCATTTATTTATAGTTGGTCAAATGGAGCAACTACTGAAGATTTAAATACTATTTCTTCTGGAAATTATGCTGTTTTAGTGACTGATTCAAGAGGTTGTACAAAATCAGCACAATATAGTGTAAACCGACCACAACCATTAACATTGAATGTAGAAACTGATACTAATGTTAATTGTGAAACAAGAGACATCAGTCAGATTTTTGAAGCACAAGTATCAGGTGGAGTTCCACCAATACAATTAAGTTGGTCGAGCGGAACTGTTAGTGGCGCTAACAATGAATTTATGACCACTGATCAGGATGGTTTAGTGATTTTGACAGCTACAGATGCCATAGGTTGTACCACTACTTACAGCTTAAACGTAGATATACCTGTTATAGGAAATGCATCTTTCGATCAAAACTCTTATGGATACACTGCCTATGGAATATATTCAATTTTAGATCCTATACAGTTTACAAATACGGCTACTGGTGATTATGTGAGTATATTATGGAACTTTGGTGATGGCACTTTCTCAAACGAAGAAAATCCAATTCATACTTATGTACTGGAAGGAAACTATGTAGTAACTCAAACTGTTACTTATCCTTTTGGTTGTGTGTATGTTCATACAATAAGCTTACTAGTTGAAAAAGGATATTTACTTGTAGTTCCAACTGCATTTACACCAAATAATGACGCACTAAATGACACTTATAGACCTGTTACAAAAGGTTTAAAAAATGTTCGTATGGATGTTTATGACACATGGGGTTCTTTAATCTATTCAGAAACTGGAGATGTACTTCGTGGCTGGGATGGCACAATAAAAGGTGTTAATGCTGAAAACGGAAATTACCATTGTAAGGTAAGCGCTGAAACGTTTTATGGAAGTATAATAAGAGCTGAAGAAACTTTTGTCTTAATTAAATAAGAATTAGAAAAAAATGAAATTTAAATTATATATATTACTAGTCTTTGTTACCCCTTTTATTGAAGTTAAGGCACAAGACCCTGTATTTACACAATTTTTAATAGTTCCTGAAACATTAAATCCGGGATTTACTGGATCTGCAAGTTCATGGAATGCTGGGATAATCCATAGGAGGCAATGGCCAGAAGGTAATAGACGAATTGATACCCAATATGGATTTGCTAATAACTTAGTGACCGACAATTTAGGCGTTGGGATTACAGTCTTAAATCAAAAAGAAACTTTCACAAATTATAACTATTTTCAATTTAATGGAGCCGTTTCTTATCGAATAGATTTAAATTATAACTGGCGTCTTAGATTAGGTTTAGAAGGAGGTTTTGGACGTAAAGATTTTAACTTTGGTAATTTACTATTAGAAGATCAGATAAACATTAATGATGGTTCAATCTCAGGAAGTAGTATTGACCCCGGTTTTCTTAGATATAATAATAAAATCAATTTTGTGGATTTTTCTTTTGGGGTTTTAGTTGATGAAGAAAATGCATGGTTTGGAGCTGCCTTAAAACACTTAACTCGTCCTGACATTTCTTTTCTTGAAAATGGTAATGTGCCTTTAGATTTGTTCTTATCAGTACATGGTGGCTATTATTTTGCTTTAGATAATTCGCCAACTATGATTTTGCCTGCAGATACAGATTTATTAGTATCTTTTAATTACATGAGACAATCTCAATTTAATCGATTAGATATTGGTGCCTCTTTAGAAATGAATATGTTTTCGTTTGGAGTTATTGCAGCTACCAACCCAGAAGGAAGAAGTACAAATAGTCATCTTGTTACTTCTCTTAATCCTTTTGTCTCTATGAGAGCTGGCGAATTTAAATTTGGATATTCCTATGATATTAATACATCTAGATTTGGACAAAATCAAGGGGTTCATGAACTTACTCTAACTTGGCAATCTAAATATACTTGTAGAGATTGTGATAATTATCGAATGAAACTCAAAGATATTAGATGGTAAAAAATAAAGGCTAAAGAAATAATAGTTTTCTTTAGCCTTTAAAATTTTGTAGAATAGATTGTAACAATTACTCTTTTAAAATCCCATCTTTATAAGATTCCTTTTTTATCGTTTTATCGTTTGCGTCTTTATAACGAGTAGTTCCATTTCGAACTCCATTCTTTATTTTTCTTTCTTCATAAGTACCATCTTCAGCTTTAAAAATAAATTCATCTGAAAAAGGTTCATTTCTTTTTAAATCAATATAATATTCATTTGTAATTTGACCATAACCATCATATGTAAAAGTAGCTCTTACATTTTGATCATAATAATAATTTTCCCAAGTTCCAGTTTTTACATTTGAAGTGTAATTGCCTGTGCTAATTATTTTACCATCTAAAGATTTGTGTTCAAATAGGCCATTACGTTTTTTTATCGATTCAGTAGCACCTTCAAAATCTAAATGAAATGTAATTGGTAAAACTACAAAATCAGCAGTTTTTATAAAACTATATGCTTGAGTAAAAATTCCAGTTGATAAATTCTCAACTACGACACAATCTAATTTAGAATCTGTTTCATTTTTTATTGTATATGATTTACTCACATTTCCAGCACCATCTAATTTTTCTAAGCGATATAATTTTCCTTTTTTAAAATATTTTTTTTCTGCAGGTTTGTTAAAAGCATAAGTGATATGTTCTCCGTCAATTTCATCATCAATATAAAAATAACTTTCTAAAAGGTCATTATTTTCGTAACGTTCCCATTTACCTTGTTTTTGACCATTAAAATAAACACCTGTTTCAAACGACTTTTTATTTAACCAAAAACAAAATTTACTTTTTCCATAAATAGTCCATTTTCCTGTTTCTTTTCCATTCAAATAAAATCCTTTTGACCATAATTCATTATCAGGCCCTCTAATCTCATATGCCCCATTTAATTTATCATCGCTATAAGTAGCTATTTCATTAAAATAAATACAAACAGTTTCATAACAACCCTCATCATTTTCTTCTCCTTGTTTGCATGGCACTTTATTTTTTTCAAGCAAAGAATATCTTTTTTGAACTCCTTCTAGTTTCCCCTCAACATAATTAGATTCTTTATATAGTCTTCCACTACAATCAAGCGGTTTATCATTATAATCTACTAAATTTTCATGATAAAATTTCCATAAACCCGTTTTTAAGCTGTCCTTGTAAACACCCTCCGCTAATAAAGAACCACCTATATCAAAGTATTTAGCATTTCCATTTAATTTGTTTTGTTTATATTCTAATTCAGCCTGTAAAACAACTTTGTTTGAGATTGTATCAATTGATGGATAACCTCCAATAAAAGCACGTTTCAAATTCAGATATACAAAAGATGCTCCTTCTAAATTATCCTCTTTGTAATTTTGGAATAGAATTTCATTTTCCGAAGTTTCTTTATTTAATCCCTCTTTTTTTCCATTTACATAATAAAACTCTTGGACTTGTTTTTTTTCATTTGGGGTTACAATTTCTCCAATCCATTTTCCATCTCTTTCATCATTTTTATAATTACCATAAAAACTGTAGTAATCTTCATTATTTTCAAGATAAAAATTTTCAACAGAAGGTCCTTCTAAATTCCCCAGTTTAAAATTTGCTGTTCTTTTAACTCTTCCAATAGAATCGTAATTTGTCAATAAACCCTCTATTTTCCCATCTTTTAAATTGTAAGTTGAAATAACATTTCCATACTCATCATAATCCTTTTTAAATCCATTATTAGGATCATACACTCCTCCCTTTTTATAAATGCTTACTTCATAAACTGTGTAAGTTTTTTTATTGGAGCCACCATAATAATAATCATCATCATTATCACTATCCTCTTCACGATTATAAGCTATCTTTAAATAGAATAACTTATTCTCATAGGATGCTACAACACGATTATCTAATATTTCCTCATCTGTCAATTTATAACCATTTGAAGAAACTTGTTGAATTATCGTATTATAAAACTCCTTTTGCCTAAAACGATACATAATCTTATTTGGTAACCCCTCATAATTATAAACATAAAACCATCCTTTAGCTTTTGCATTGTCATATAGGTTTCTTCCATGCGCCCAGGAAATTGTATTATAACCAATACCATCACTTTCAGAAGAATCATAATAATCCCAACCTTTACTAATTAAAAACTTGTTTGTGGTTTCCCAATTTTTATAGCTGGCCATTGTATGTAACTCGTTAAGAGTTATTTTTTGGGCTGATAAATTTTGTACTGCGACTAAAGAAAATATTGAAATTATAAATTTTAAAAATTTCATAATTAAATTAAGATTTGTTTTTTTAATTAGTATACATATTTAATAAACGAAAGCAAAAAAAATCTGCGTAAATGCTTTATAAAAATGAATTACCTACCCTCCAAAATTGTAATTACTTCCACAATTTTTGCCACTTGTTGCTCTTCTGTGGCTACATCTTGTATGGCTTGTAAAAGTTCTTTTTGATAGGTTTTATCTTGTTTTTGAAAAACAGACAAAACATTAGCTTCGGCAAAACAATCTAAAATGGCTTGCTCGTCAGTCTTTTGGGTGTCTTCTAAAAATAAGGTAACCAATACTTTATCGCCACCTGTTTTTTGAATGGCATTTCGTATTTCAGAATTAACAGCCAGCTTTTTATCTCTATTTTTAACCGGTCCTAAATTCTTATGTTGAATAGCATAACCATCAATAGTGCCCGAAACTTTTAAATCGCCCCATTTGCCTTTAATGTCTTTAGTATTGGGAACAATTAATTGGTACGTCCAAGCGCCATTGCCTGGAATATACTGCAATTCTAAAAGTTCGTTTTCTATGATAATTCGCATATTAAATTTCAATTTTATCTATTTCCTTCATTATTCTATCCGTTTCTGTTAAAGCAACGATGATTTTTTGATAATGCAAAATATCTTCAAAGCCTAGTTCTCGTTCTTTACGGTCTTTAAGCCATTTTTGAGCGGGTTGGTAACCGCCAATGTAAAAGTTCCAAGCTACTTCAGGAACGTTAGCGAAATATTGGGTGTCGTTGATGTAAACGCTGCCATTTTTGTAAGTTGGTTTTGTTACAACGTTGTCGCCATCTTCAGGATATTGCGTGATGTATTTTTCTACAATAGGACTTTCTAACAAATGAATTTGGCGCAACTCGCCACCTAATGCTACTAATTTCCAAAAATTTTCTTGAATTTCCTGTACGGACAGGTCGCGACCTGTCCCTACAACATCGCGACCTGTCCCCACAACATCGCGACCTGCCCCTACATGATGTGGATAGGGCACTCTAGGAAAATCTATTTTTAAAAATTCTTTATAGGTTTCTCTGTAGGTTGGTGAATGAAGCACCGCATAGATATAATCCAATAAATCAATTGGAGCAAATGTGGTTCTAAACTCTGAGCGAACGTCTTTATCATTTGCCAAACAAACATTGCCGTCTTCTTTCTCTGGTGTAAATGATAACCCCAACCCTTTGGCTATCTCATTCACAATTTCCATGTTAAGATTTGGTGTTCGAACTACTTCGTTTAACAGACTTTGTTGGTCATTTGTTTGTGTATAAAGATAAAGCGGGAATAAAGGTGCATTATTACTAACTCTCATTGCCATTACTCCTTTTTCAACTATTTTATTTGTTACCAATACATCTCTCCAATCAATATTTCCTGTAACTAATCTAGAAAAACACAACCCTAAATTGTTATTAACCATATGCGACATTACTTCATTTCTTGGATAAGCCATAAACCCTTTGCTTTTTCCAGTATAATAAGTTTTTCTGACATCAAATGGTCTGTATAAAATATCAGTAATAACTCCGTGGTTTTTTAAAACATCATTTTTAGCATACGAAACTTTCCAATCTCTACCATCTGGTTTAGGTGTGTAAATATTGCGAAAATCTTCTTCATTCAATATTTTAAGTTGTTCAATAATTTCAACCAATTTTTTTTCATCGTGGTGTATTGTTAAAGCATCTCTTTCTGTTATGACTCCAGTAGCTCCAAGTCTAAAAATTTCATTAATTGAAAAACCTAATTCATATTTACTCCTAACTAATTCGTTTTTTGCAACAAAAAAAAGATTTGGTATATTGGGTTTTAAGTAGTTCCATTCAATATTCGATAAATTATTGTTGTTCAAAAAATCATATTTTAACTCTCTTTTTCCATATAAATCAAAATTGAATACTTCTCCAAATTCATTCTCTTTTTTCTTGCCTGTTTTTATGAATAGATTAATTGATACACCAGCCATAATGTCAAATACATTTTGATCAATTGAACCATCAGGAGAAACTTCTTTTTTCTTAGCGTTTCCGTGTAAATCTAGAATATAAATTTTGTCAAAACTTTCCAATAAATGTTTTCGCATTTGACGGTGAATAATTCCATCAACAAAACTATTGTTAGAAATGTAGGCTAAAATACCTTCTCCGTTTTTATCGATAAAATGTTGACCGAAACGAATAAACTTAATATAATCATCTGAAAGAGGTTGGATATTTCGCTCTTTCATATCTTTTTTGTAATCCGCTGTAAGGCTTTCAATCCAAGGGCTTTTATTTGTACTACTAACACTATAAGGTGGATTTCCAATTACCACCATTACAGGTGCGTCACGTTTTATGGCGTTGGCTTGGTCGGCTTCGTCACTTAACCAACTACTAAAAAGGGTTTGGGTGTCGGGGTGTGCTTCTTCTAATGAGTTGGTCAAAAATATTTTAAAACGTTGGTCGTCTGTTGGCTTGAAACCTGTTTCGGTAAGCAGCATGTCCATTTTCAAGTGCGCCATGGCATAACTTGCCATAAGCAACTCAAAGCCGTTTAATCTTGGTATTAAATCATTGGTTACATACTTACTCCAAATGCCTTGTTGTCCTTCAAATTTCTTATGTATGTGTTTTACTACCTCAGCAAGAAAAGTTCCTGTTCCTGTAGCTGGGTCTAAGATTTGTACTTTGTGAACTTCTGTTTCGGTTTCAACTTCTTTTATTTTGGAGTTGGCACCCGTTCCCGTTTGGGTAACGGCTTTTTTCTTAATTTTTATTTTGTTGGTATCGGCTAAACCTTGTGGTAAATTGAACTCGGTTTTTAAAATATCATCTACGGCACGTACAATAAAATTCACAACAGGTTGCGGTGTGTACCAAACCCCTCGAGCTTTTCTTAATGCTGGGTTGTATTCCCCTAAAAACGTTTCGTAAAAGTGTACTACAGGGTCTTCCTGTTTGGTGCTTTTACCAAAGTTTTTCATAATAGTAGCCACGTCTGAAGCTAGGAAAATATTGACTAACTCGTCAACTATCCAAGTTAAACGGGTGTCTAAATCAAAACCCGCAATGTCTTGAAATAATTTTCTAAGAAATGGATTTGATTTTGGGATAAGCTCAGCCGCTTCCATTCTTGAAAAAGTAGGTAAAGTTGGGTCGTGATAACGAGCTGCAAACATACCGTAAGCAATAGTTTGCGCATAAATATCAGAAAACGCTTTGTTATCGATGTCGTGTATCAACATTTGTTGAAACGAAAGCATTTGCGATTTTAGTTGTGAGCGTTTGCCTTCTTGGTCGTCATAGTTTAATGATTTTTCAATAATATCAGCCATTAACTTTGCTTTTCCTGCCATCATTTGCGCCAATTTAGTGGGTGACTTAATGGTTTGCGAAATGGTTTCGGCAAAGTTTTTTATGAGTTGATTGAATTGATCAAAGTTTTCAGGAATGGGAACAATTTCAACTGATTTACCATCCTGAGCTTGTTGAAGGGTAGCAATCGCAATTTTGGTGGTTAGTTCTCCATCTTTGTAAAAATGAAAATCCATATAATCGGTAAAAATCAAATTCGATAATCCCGATTTGTAGCGGTCAAATTGTTCTTTTAGAGTTTTGCTTCCTAAGTCTACTCCAATATCTTTCGCTTCAATGTAACCAACAGGAACGTCTTTACGGGTTAACACATAATCAGGCGCACCACAATCTACTCGAGCGGGTTCATTGGTCACCAAAACATCAGGCAAAATGGCCATAATGAGGTTTTGAAGGTCACCACGATACGAATGTTCTCGAGCGTTTCCTGTTTTGTAAAGCGTGTTTATTTTATCGATGTATTGTGTAAGTGTCATTAGGTAAGTAATTAATTTCTGACTTTTTCAAACTTATGAAAAAAAAAGCACCTACACAACCTATACTACTACATGAATTTAAAACCAGGTAAAACTTAGGTCGATGCTTCAGCACCTAAAGTAAACAATGGGATTGAGATAAAAATGTGGAAATCCGTATTAAGAATGTTAAATAGAAAAACGCTAGAAAACATTTTTTTAGAACAAACAAATTGTAAGGCTTTTGTAAAAAAAATAATTAAAATACAACAATAAAAAAGTTGCATTTTACAATGTTAAATTTTAAAAAGGAGCATCGGCACAATTAAAAATAATACTATATTTACACTATAATTTCGTTAGAGTAGCTGGAACTACTCGAGG
Organism: uncultured Flavobacterium sp.; assembly: GCF_937967675.1. GTDB lineage: Bacteria > Bacteroidota > Bacteroidia > Flavobacteriales > Flavobacteriaceae > Flavobacterium. Next base: position 10,524 of record NZ_CALBSN010000029.1, read on the forward strand.
TCTTAT
>NZ_CALBSN010000030.1 GCF_937967675.1 uncultured Flavobacterium sp.
CAAGCAACTAAAACGTTATCGTTTATAAGTTTTTTGAGTTTTTCAATATCATTGTAGTTTAAATTATAAATTTGTTATTATTCACAAGATAGTAACTTAAAAAAATATAAAATGAGTATAATTATCAAAGTTCACGCAAGACAAATTTTAGATTCGCGTGGAAATCCAACAATCGAAGTTGATGTAGTTACAGATAACGGAATTTTAGGAAGAGCAGCCGTTCCAAGTGGCGCTTCGACTGGCGAACATGAAGCAGTAGAGCTTCGTGATGGAGGTAAAGCTTACATGGGTAAAGGGGTGTTAAAAGCTGTTGAAAATGTTAATACAAAAATTGCGGAAGCGGTTGTAGGAATGTCGGTTTTTGAACAAAATTTAATCGACAAAATGATGATTGATTTAGACGGAACAGCAAACAAATCAAACTTAGGGGCTAATGCTATTTTAGGAGTTTCTTTAGCGGTTGCAAAAGCTGCTGCTAACGAATTAGGAATGCCTTTATATCGTTATGTTGGTGGGGTTTCAGCAAATACATTACCAGTTCCAATGATGAACATTATCAACGGAGGTTCGCATTCTGATGCTCCAATTGCATTTCAAGAATTTATGATTATGCCTGTAAAGGCTAAAGATTTCACTCAGGCAATGCAAATGGGAACTGAGATTTTTCACAACTTAAAAAAAGTTTTACACGATAGAAATTTATCTACAGCAGTAGGTGATGAAGGAGGATTTGCTCCAAATTTAGCGGGTGGAACTGAAGATGCATTAGATTCTATCAAATTAGCGGTTACCAACGCTGGTTATACTTTTGGAGATGATGTAATGATTGCTTTAGACTGTGCGGCTTCAGAATTTTATGTAAACGGAAAATACGATTACACTAAATTTGAAGGTGAAACAGGAAAAATAAGAACTTCTGAAGAACAAGCTTCTTACTTAGCAGAATTAACAGAAAAATATCCAATTATTTCTATCGAAGACGGAATGTATGAAGACGATTGGGAAGGTTGGAAATTATTAACAGAAAAAATCGGTGATAAAGTACAATTAGTAGGTGACGATTTATTCGTAACAAACGTAGAAAGATTATCTCGCGGAATTAGTCAATCGATTGCGAATTCAATTTTGATTAAAGTAAACCAAATTGGAACTTTAACCGAGACGATTGCAGCAGTTAATATGGCGCATAACGCTGGATATACTTCTGTAATGTCGCACCGTTCTGGAGAAACAGAAGATAATACAATTGCAGATTTAGCAGTCGCTTTGAACTGTGGACAAATCAAAACAGGTTCGGCTTCTCGTTCTGATCGTATGGCAAAATACAATCAATTATTAAGAATTGAAGAAGAATTAGCAGATGTAGCTTATTTTCCTGGCGTAAATGCTTTTAAAGTAAAAAAATAGTTATTTTTAAATATCATTTAGAACCTGTTGTAAATTGCTTATGACAGGTTTTTTCATGTATATTATTTAACCATAAATTATGATAATTTTCTTTAACGTTTGCGTAATATTTGTTAAATTCGCAAATTACTTAAATATTTATCAAAAAAACACATTATAATAATATGTCAAAAACTGCAATATTAGAGCTTGATGGCAAAAAGTATGAGTTCCCTGTAATCGTTGGGACTGAGAATGAGGTTGCTATCGACATAGACAAGTTGCGAAGTGCATCTGGTGCTATTACTATTGATCCGGGGTATAAAAATTCAGGTTCATGTACAAGTGAAATTACTTTTTTAGATGGTGAAGAAGGAATTTTACGTTACAGAGGATATGCTATTGAAGATTTAGCTGACAAAGCTAACTTCTTAGAAGTTTCTTATTTGTTAATTTTCGGTGAGTTGCCTTCAGCTGATCAGTTAACAAAATTTGAAAACGATATTCGTAAATATACTTTGGTTAATGAGGAAATGAAAAATATCATCGATGGTTTTCCTAAAACGGCTCATCCAATGGGTGTTTTAGCTTCTTTAACTAGTGCTTTAACTGCCTTCAATCCTAAGTCTGTGAACCCTCACAACGAAAAAGAAATGTATGAAGCAGTTTGTAAAACTATGGGTAAATTCTTAGTAATTGCTACATGGACTTACAGAAAAACTATGGGTTATCCATTAAATTATTATGATAATACAAAAGGTTATGTTGAAAATTTTATGCGTTTAATGTTTGAATTACCAACAGGTCCCTACAAAGCAGATGCAAAAGTTATTCAAGCGTTAGATAAATTATTCATTTTACATGCAGACCACGAACAAAACTGTTCAACTTCTACAGTAAGAATTGTAGGTTCTTCTCACGCAGGTTTATTTGCTTCAATTTCTGCTGGAGTTTCTGCACTTTGGGGGCCGCTTCATGGTGGTGCTAATCAAGCAGTTTTAGAAATGTTACAAGAAATCCATGATAATGGTGGTGATGTTGCTAAATTCGTTTTAAAAGCAAAAGATAAAGACGATCCGTTCCGTTTAATGGGATTCGGACACCGTGTTTACAAAAACTTTGACCCAAGAGCAACCATCATTAAAAAAGCAGCTGATGATGTATTAACAGCTTTAGGAGTTGACGATCCATTATTAGATATCGCAAAACAATTAGAAAAAGTAGCGTTAGAAGACGAATATTTTAAATTAAGAAACTTATATCCAAACGTAGATTTCTATTCAGGAATTATCTACAGAGCTATGGGAATTCCAGTTGAAATGTTTACGGTTTTATTTGCTATTGGTCGTTTACCAGGTTGGATTGCACAATGGAAAGAAATGAGAGTAAATAAAGAACCAATCGGTCGTCCAAGACAAGTTTATACTGGATATCCGTTACGTCCTTTTAAAGAAGTAAAAGATAGATAATATTTATAAAAAAAAACCACTCAAATGAGTGGTTTTTTTTATTCTGCTGGTTTTGTTTCTTCATTTGTTTCAGAAGCTGTTTCAACTTCTGTAGTTGTAGTTTCAACTGCTTCTTTTTTGTGTTCCAAAGATTCTTTTAAGTTGTGTGCTTTTTCTTCAACCCAACCCGCAGCTTCTGCTGTTTTTTCTTTAGCAACATCAACTAGTTCATTTACTTTTTCAGGTACGCCCATTTCTTCTAATTTGTCTGAAACTTTTTCAGCTACATTTTCAACAGTTTCTTTTACGTCTTCGGCTACATCAACAGCTTTTTCAGCTACATTTTCTGCCACTTCGCTTAAGTTTTCTTTGGCTATTTCTGCTTTCTCTTTTGCTTTTCCAAAAAGAGAACTAAAAAAATTTGAAAGTCCCATAATTAATAATTTTATAGTTTACTCAAATTTAATCATTTATACGGAATTTGTGTTGGTTTTCCATAAATTTATAACACTCGACTCTTCAATATTCTCATTTCCTTTTTCTATATTTGCCAAAAGCCGAAAGCTATGTTACAATTAAATGTAAAAAACGAAACCTCTCGTTTGAGGGCCGTGGTGTTAGGAACCGCTGTAAGTAATGGTCCAACACCTACAATCGAAGAAGCCTATGATCCTAAATCATTAGAGCATATTAAAGCTGGAACCTATCCAATTGAAGAAGATATGGTGAAGGAAATGGAAGCATTTAATAAAGTCTTCCAGAAGTACGACGTAAAAGTCTTCAGACCTCAAATTATTGAAAATTACAACCAAATTTTCACCAGAGACATCGGATTTGTTATCGATGACATTTTTATCAAAGCCAATATTTTACCAGATCGTGAGCGTGAATTAGATGCGATTCAATACGTAATCAATCAAATTGATCCAAAGAAAGTAGTTCGCCCGCCAGAAGAAGTACATATTGAAGGTGGAGACGTAATGCCTTGGAATGAGTATATCTTTATTGGAACTTACAAAGGTTCGGATTATAAAGATTACATCACGGCAAGAACCAACATGCAAGGAGTAAATTATATTAAAGAATTGTTTCCAAATAAAATTGTGAAAGCATTCGACTTAGTAAAATCGAAAATTGAGCCTCGTGATAATGCGTTGCATTTAGATTGTTGTTTTCAACCTGTGGGAACCAATAAAGGAATTATTTACAAAAGTGGTTTCCGTGAAGAAGCCGATTATATGTTTTTAGTGAATTTATTCGGAAAAGAAAA
>NZ_CALBSN010000031.1 GCF_937967675.1 uncultured Flavobacterium sp.
AGCAAACAAATAATTGATGCTAGGAATACTTGGACTAGGAGCGATTTTTGTGCAGATGAATGAGGTAATTAATTGACTAATCAAAAATGATTATGATAGAAAGGAAGAACATTAATCAATTAATTTTTCATTTTTATCCCCAAAAATTTTTATTTCTTTTTTGAAATCATATAAATAATTTGCAATTAGTTTTCTTTCACTAATTTTTTTTTGATACACTAAATAATCGCTTATTCTTTGATTGGTAATAAAATGAATTAAATTAACTAATTCTAAAAATGAGTGTTTGTTTACAATTCCAATTTCGATACTTCTCTTAATAATATAATTGATCTCAGTTTTAATAGCTTGTTCAATAGTTGAAAGTGAAGTACCTGTTTTACTTTCTTCACCTTTATCTTCTAGTTCCCCAACAGAAGTTGGTAAGTCCCCAAAACCTAAAAAAACTTTTGCACCATACTCTACTGCTTTTTTACCAATTTGTCCATTTGAATTACAAGATAGAGAAATAACTTTCTTATTTTTAAAAATGTCTATATTTTGATCATTAATAAAATTATCTTCATAAAAGTATTTTTCAGGACTTTCCTCTTTGACGAGTTCATTTTCGAGAGTACCATAGTAATCGCCTTTAGCACCATATAAACAATTACTTTTTCCATGCCCCATAAAAAGAATTAATCCCTCTTCAGAGAAGTTATTAATTTCAGACAAACATTGTTTATGTGAACTAGATTGAGGTTTAATGCTAAAATAATGACAATCTTCTAAAAATTTAGATTGCAAATGACTTTTTATTCTTTCTAAAAAATTAGTGGACTTATCATAAGGATGAACAATTAAGATTTTTTTGCTCATAATCAAATCTTTACGGTAAGATAAGCAACTACCTGTTGAATTATTTCTCTTTTAAATTCAACCCCAAGTACATCATCATTATCTAAAATATCAGCTACTTCAGAATATGTCATCCCATTGAATTTAGCATTAACAAAATTTTGTTCAAAAATAAAATCAGGATATAATCTTAACGCTTGTGTTACAATTAATTCTGTAGATTGAATATCATCTTTAAGAAACTTAATAATAATAGAATCACGATCATCTCTATCTAAATATTCGTGAACACTATATTTAATTAAAGATTTTATTTTTGCTAAACCTTCTTGTTTAATAATTGCTTTATCAGGTTCATTCTTTATTTTAAGTATCCCTAAATTAGGTTCAATAATATTTTTTAACACTTGATCTAGTACTCCCGAGTAAACCAATTTTGGTGTACGCTTAAATAATTTCCTATTATTAAAATTTCGCAAAAGTTCTACACCATTAACTTCATCATCATCTAATTCGTAATCAAATGCAATAATGTCAAATACTAAATTTCTATATCTTAGTTTAACTTCTTTTTCAACTTTATCAAGGTCGATTTTACCAAATGTAAGAACTTGAGTATAGGCAGTATTTCCCACTTCAAATTGCTGACAATCTAAATCAATACCTTCATGTCTTGCATCTCTAACCAATTGTTCAATTTCTTCTTTTTGGTCTTCATTATCTATTATTAAACAAGTTCTTTTTATCATTTAATTTGTATTTCAAAACAAGCCCCATTAAGCTTTAAATTATTACCTAGAAGTTTGATTGTACCATTCATAGATTTTAAACCTTCTCTAACTGAATTCATCCCAATACCAGAACCTCCCTTTGTAGTTGTAATGCCCAGATCAAATATTTTCTCTTTGGATTTTTCATCTTTAAGAAATTGTTCTGCAATACCAATACCATTATCCGAAAACAAAATCTCTAAAACTCCTTCTGAAGAATTTGACATTTCTATTTCTATCAAATTTGCACCAGCTTTTTCAGAGTTTGATATCAAATCGTCTAAAACAACAGACATATCTAAAACACTAAATTTCTTTACAAGAGAAGCCGATGAATTATTTATTTTAAATTCAAGTTCACTTCTTGGATATATATCTGAATAAATTTCAATGTATTGTTCAATATATTTGACAACATCTGCAATTTGAGCGTTACTATCCGTTTTAAAGTTTGACCTAGTTATAATCTTACTTATTTTATTTGCTTTTTCAGACTGAAACTTAATTGCACCTAAAGATTTTAACAGAGAATTCTTTGTGTAATCATTATTTAATATTTTATCATATAAATTATCTACACTACTGCTAATTTTTTTTGAAGTAATCTTAATATTATGAACTAACCCTTTTGCATCTTCAGTCAAAGTTCTAGAAGAAGTTCTTAAATATGTGTTTTTCTCTTTTTCTAATTCTAATTCTTCTTCAAGTCTTTTATTTTTTTCTTCAAGCCTTTTAGCTTCTTCTTCAAGTTCTTTTGTTTGTTCAAATTTTGCTTGAAGCTCCAATTTTAATTTTTCTTGTTCTAACTTTAAATCTTGTATCAGTTTTTCATTTACTGGAAAATTTTCAATTTCAATTTCAGATTTACTGAGTTCATTTATTAGTTGATATATTTGGTTTGAAGAGAGTGTTTTATTATTTAGTTGACCAACAATTGAATCGATTTCAGCTTTTGCTTTTTGAGCTTGTTCTTCAGCTAATTCTGTAACTAATTTTTTATTTATAGAAAGCGAAATCACATCTTCACTTTTACTATTAATTATTTTATCAATTAGAGAAATTACTCGTTTATTTCGAGTTAAACTATCTTCTTTATATTCCTCTTTAGATTCGTTCCAATTCTTATCTTCTAAAACTTTTTTCTCTATTGCATTGTCTTTTAAATTAGAACTATCCCAATGAATTCCTTCTACGACAAATCGTTCTAACCTTCTGAATGTTTTAAAATAATAACCATAAGGTGTATCATTTTTAGTCAATTGCTCAAAATGCTTATTGTTATCTACTCCTGATCTATTCGAGATTATAAAAAAATCATCTTTGTCATCATCAAATTCTACTCCATTAATCTCAATTCTTCCAATTACTTCACGTGTACCTAAAAATCTATTATAACCCTGACTTTTACGCATTTCCATACCAAGCCAATCATTACCATCATCACCGTAAGGAGGAATTCTAAAACCATTCACAAATAGAAAAATTGAACCAAATTCCTTAGACCTAATACCTGTTTGTCGTTTGAAATATGCTTTGGAATATGGATTTAAATAGTAAATATTTATTTCAATATCTTTAAGTAAATCATATGGATTATTTTCAACAAGAGTAAATATTTCTTTTCCTCTATCTCGTAAAACAGTAGTTAAAATTTTACCATCATTCGAAATTTTTGAATTAATGTATGTTGCTTTAAAATCAAGGTTGCTAAAAATTCTATTTTTGACTAAACCATTAATTTTTTCACTATCTGGCAAACTTAACTCTAACTTTTTATATTCATCAGCCTGAATTAAAACATCAAAAGATTCAGCTTCAAAATTCTGATTAGGATTAATAAAACGCTCTAACTGCCTCTTAAGAGATTGTATTTTTTGTAAATCCCATACTTCTCTTAAATCACTAATAAATAAAGTAGTTCCAGTAGAAAATTTTTCTAATTCAGTTTCTTGAATATATTGTTCAGTGGAAATTTCATCTAGTTCAAAATCTATATCCTGAATATTTCTCTCAATGTCATTTACCTTTTCAAACTCTGTCCAATCTATATAAAGTTTTAGTAATGGCTCATTTTTTTTTCGTGTATAAATTGTTAGTGATTTACCAAGTCTATCACATGAAAACCTACCTACACCTTTATTCCCTGCTAATTGTCTATTAAACTCTTCTTTCTTTGTTTTTTTTTCAGAATAGGCAATATTTAACCATTTATTTATAAGGTCATATTCTGACATGCCAGAACCAGTATCTCGAATGATTATTTTAGAAGAATTACTCTTTTTATAATCTCTTAATGATAGGTTGGAAATTATATCTCTAAATATTATTTTGGCATTGTTTGAACCCGAATCAAAACAGTTTTTTACAAGCTCCAATACCGCTACGTTATCATCGGTTATTAGATCTTTACCAATTATACTTTTTAATAAAATATTTGTTCTAAATCTTACTTTAGCCATTAAATTATAGAATTTAAAACGATACCTGCTTGTTCTCCAAAAAGAGGAGGAATAGCATTACCGATTTGTGAATAACGTGGTACCTCTTGGGTTCTTCTTTTACCGCCAGTAGTATATTTTCCTTTAAATTCATACCAATCGTTAAAAGATTGGATTCTAGCATATTCACGAACTGTAAATATTCTTGGCTCACAATAGTGTATGTAATCGTCAGGTAACGTAGTTATCGTTGGTGTTGGTGTATTTCCTGCAAGAGGAATTATTGTTCTTTTTTTAAGATTAAATCGTTCTTTTATATCTTCTGAAAGTGTTTTGTTTTTATTAGCATATTCTAATATATATTCAAATTTTTCAACTGTAGAAGGACTATGTTTTGCAAAACGATGGCTATCAGGAATTGGGTTATTATAATCTCCTTTTAATAATTTTTGATAATTTGATTTTGGTTTATTATATAAACCAGCCATGAATGAATGTGTATCAGGAGAGGTAGTTTCATTTGTTCTTAGCAAATCCGAAATAGCATCTTCAAGACTATTGGTCAATCCAATGCCTTTATTAATTAGAAATCTTTCTCTTTCTTTTCTAATTGTATCGAAAAAAGCATCGGGTTTAGTATTATTTGCAATGTCTTTACGAATACCTACTAAAATAAACCTAGTCCTCTTTTGAGGTACTCCAAACTCTGAAAAATCTACCAATCTACCTTCAACTTTATAGCCTAAGTATTTTTCATCATCAGGAGTGTATTCTAAAGCGCTTTTTACATATTCAGAGTAGACTTTCCCTTGAATTTTGTTTTTGTCAAACTTCTGCGTAAAACCTTTAACGTTTTCAAAAAAAATAACTTTTGGCTGAACTAAACGAATAAATTTAATATAAGATTTAATCAATTTATTTCTAGAATCATTTTCAATTCTTTTACCAGCAGTCGAAAAACCTTGGCAAGGTGGTCCACCTGCAACCATATCAATTTCACCTCTTAATGCCTTTAATTCATTTTGGTAATTTTTTATAATTTCATTGATATCATGGTTTGTTTTTGGCAACCAATTTGGCCAATTAAAATGTTCTTTATTTTGAATTAAGTTATGCTCAAATGTTTCAAAAGCATCTGGGCTTTTTTCAATAGCGAACAAACCTTTCCATAAGCCTGAATTATATAGTCCAAGTGATAGACCACCACAGCCTGCAAAAAGGTCAATGTATTTTTTCTTTTCACTCATGTTAGTTTTTATTCTTATTTGTTGAGTAAAGTAATTCTCTAATATCTATTTTAAGTACATTAGCAATCTTTAAAAGATTCTCAAGAGAAGGTTGGCGGGCATTAGTACACCATTGAGAAACAGTAGATTCATCTTTACCTATTTTTTCCGCTAACCATTTGTTTTTCTTCTTGGTTTCAGCAAGAGCTACTTTAATTCTATTAATTTCCACTTAAGCCAATATATTTGCGTTTTATGCAAATATATTAACAAAAAGTGAATATCTGCTATTTTTGTAAGCTTTTTGATAATATATGCAATAAGAAAAAAATTTTAAATGTAGTTAATATTAAAATTTATGAGTCTTATTACTTATATATTGTAAACAATTTTTGTTAATATTTTATTTGCGATTGACTACAGATTGTGTAGTGTTTTGCGAATAGAATATTAGTTAACTATTGGCAGTAAATGGAGTTTATTGCCGAAACTTAATTGTCCATTTCGATGTCGATATAGGATTTTAAATTATACAATTCGATTTGGTTTTCGTCATCTCCTTCACATTGTCCAATTTCAATTAAAGCTATGTCATTAGCAAATGACTTTTCTCCAATTAACTGTTCGATGTGAATATATACTGCTTCTCTAAGTCTTGGGTTATCTTTGTGGACGATGTAGTTTTTGAGCAATACTTTTATTCCTAAATCGGTTGGTTTGTTTGGGTTTTCTAATGGGATGAAATACATTTCGCTTATTCGTAAAGTTATGCCGTAATATTCTAGTGGTTTGTAGGTGCCGTTTTTGTATTTGGTTAGGTTGGTTTTTGGTTGTAGGAACGCGGTGATTTTCCTACTTTTTACAACCGGTGCATTATGTATGTTACTTTTCAAATTGCTGTGTATGGAGCCCGTCACTGACAGGCAGACATTAGTTTATTGTTGTAAGACGTTAAAAATATGTAAATTACCTCAATATTTCGGGAAGCATTATGCAAAATAGTTGTTACCAGCCATTATTCTCATCTATGTAAGGATAATTTGTCGTTTTAAATTATCAAGATATGCCACCCTTTTAATTGGGTCTTTTTCTTCGAGGTATTTGTTCATTGTTTCTGATACTTTATCGTCATCTATATTTGTTATCTCCCAACCAAATTCATGTAGTCGCCTGTTTAACTTACAAGCCCCAATTGTAAAATGTCCTTTGGTCGTCTTATCCAAATAATATCCATTCACAACTAGGATATGTTCGTCATAGATGTCAAAATGTGGATGAACTATTTTAAACGCATTTGATGAACGTGGGTATTGTCTTATTCTACTTGCTCTCTTGATTGTGTTTGGAATTGTTCCAAGTGTTTCCTGTTCACGTTTGATTTGGTTGCAATCTGCACAAATCACGCATAAATTCTTAGGTGTGAACATGAAGTCAATGTGTTTTGATTTTGGAACAACATGTTCAACATGGCAATTTAGTGCAGATGTAGTTGATACGTTTTGTTTACAGAAAGCACACTTACCAACTTGTTCAAACTTATAAAAGTCTCGTATATGACAACGAATCGCTTCCAAGTCACTGTCAGACCATGAAGTATGACAATAACCTGCTTGTGCTTTTTTAGCGTCAATTACCGCTTCATGTGATGCAGAAAAAACAACTGTATTATTTATATCAGACATAGATTCTATACATTTCTTTGATAGCTTCAACAATATTTTTTAAAGGGTCAGATGATTCTAGGTTGTAATACTGTTTCTCAAGTATTTTCAGCTTACTCAAATCATCATCATCAAACTTTTTTCTCTTTCCAACCTTAGTGAAAATATTTAACGCTATTCTACTCAGATACTCATTTTTATATCCTGGAGTGTTAAAAACATATGCTAATTGAAAATCTATGGATTTATTAATTAATCTCTCTGCATTAACAAGATTACCGTCTTCTATTGACGTAATAAAACAATTGGTAGGCGAAAGTTTTGCAATGATTTGTGGCGAATGTGTAGCTATAATAAAATGACAGTCTTTATAGCAAGAGAATGTCGCAATTAAAATCTGAATATATTTTTCTTGCCATTCAGGGTGAAGGCAAACTTCGGGCTCATCAATACAAATTAAAGAGTTGTCTTGAATTTTGCTTGCAATTCCAAGTATGCTAAGAATCACACTTTGCTCTCCAGAACTAGCATCTTTAATAGAAAATATTTCACCTGTGTCCTTAGACTCTAAACCAATATTTCTTAACCTAAGAAAGCCTGATTGTATCAAAAAAAGAATGTCGTCTTCAAGCAATTCATACCCATGGTCTAGCCTAAAACCATTACCGCTAATTACCATGTTACATTCTATGCCGATATTGTTTTCGATTATCTTGTGTGCTAAGTGTCTAATGTGTTCAACTTTTGAATAATCAATTTCTTCATTTTCGTGGTAGAAAAACTTTCGATTGAAATTCCTTAATGGAGTATACCTTGTAGTATTTATAAATTCTTCAGGGTTTTTGCTTTCAATAATATCACTTAGAATTCTTTTTGAAGAGTTTAGGCTCAAGTTAGCATGAATGTTTTCCCTATAACCAAGATAATCTAATACACTACCAAAATCTACTGCTTGAGTATTTCTATAAATTACACTTTGGACAAGAGATGCAAATATTTTACTCATGTAAGCAACACCAAAATTGGCACTCATTAGGTCTCTAAGACCTAAGTAGGTATAATTCGAAACTTCGTTGTATCGCCTTGAAATTGGAAATTTGTCAAATGGGCTTGTCGAAACAGCAATAATTTGGTTGGGATATGAGTTACTGAGAATTTCACCATTCCAGTAACTTCTCTGAAATCCCAATTCCATGTCCCTATAAAATCTTCTTTGTGATTCCCCAAGAAATTGTCTTACAATAGTATTTAATAGACTACTTTTTCCTGTTCCATTTTTCCCTACTATTATTGTAAATATGTTTTCGTGATGAGTCAATTCTCTGGTGTTAACAAACTCAATTATTTTATTTCTATGTCTGTAGTTTTCTATAATCATTGTATCTGTCTTGTCTGTCTTTATAATGGCTGGTAACGTATGCTACTTTGCATAGTGCTGGGTTCGGAGCCCGTCACTGTCAGTTAAGCTACAAAGTTAATTGTTGTAAGACGTTTAAAGTCTGTAAATTATCCCGAAGCTTCGGGAAGCATTATGCAAAATAGTGGTTGACAGTAGTTTCTCTTTTTGTCATTATATGCTATTTCATTTAGTCTTTGGCTGATTTTCTCTTCAACTAAAGCCATTGGAGTCGCAATTCCATTTACATATTGCAGATTTCCGTTCATATTGTTGTTGATTAATAGTTGAATAAAACTTGCCTGACTTTGAACTCCATTGACTTTAAATTTTTCATTTTCTCGGTCATACAAAAGATATGGTGCACCTGACGAACCAAACCTAAAAAAGCCTTTTATCAGGTATCGCAAACCTTCAAACCGATAGGAATTTCCTAGCAAGTCATTCTCCAATGCAAAGTTGTCAAGAAGTCCTTCAATTCTTGCTTCATTGATTATTCTGCCAAGATTATCATAGGGTGCCACTTGTAAACAAAAATAGTCTTGAGTCCCGGTATCATATAGTTCAAAGTCAATTTCAATTGAAGGCAGTTTGTTGATTACATCATTATGAGTATTAATTATTCTGTAAATGGCTATATCTTCACTTTCTAGGTTGTCAATTAATTCTAGTTCTATTAGAAAAGTGTGTCTATTTAATGAAGGTTCATGAAATTTGTGATTGGCAGAAAAATGTGCATTTAAAGCGGCATCTGCACAGAATGTGTTGTTTCTAAATGTTGTAACTAAAAATGGTTTGCAGCAATCTTCATTATAAAGTTTCGAATATCGTCTGTCAACTCTAGCATCATCAAGTTTTTTAGCTAATTGTTCACCTGTTTGTTGATTTAATCCTGTCGCTATTCTTTGATTTGTCTCTGCAATTAGTGGATATGCTTGGTCAAATTGTGGTCTGTCAGCTGGATTTATTTTTGTTAGTAGTTCTGTTTGATAAAAATGGTCAGAAAGAATGAGAGGAAGTCTGTCAAACTGTCTGAGATTATGAGATACACTTATAATAATCCCCTTTCCAACGTGAAACGCACAAATATTGTTTGTAAATGCCTTGTTTGGTGCACTTGAATTATAAATTGACATAATTCTAAAAAGTGGAGAGGTATTTTCATCGATAAGTTGTAATTTCTTGTCTTTCATATTTTAGTCATTTAAAGGATATGGTGTCGTCAGTAAAATTATTACAAACTTGTTTATAACATCAATGATATATAACTTTTTTAAGTGTTGTTAGTAGTGATTAATTCTATTTTTTGGTTGATTTTGATGGTTTTAATGATGGAGTATTGCCAGGTGTTTTTTTATTATCACGTTGACGTTGATCTGGTTTTCCTGTTGAAGTTGCTGTTCTTTTTGGTCCTGGTTTTAGTGCCATAATATTGTTATTTTGTATTTATTATTTATAAAATTATATACGAACGCGAAGGGATTCGCGCACGAGCGGGTAAATTCGAGCTATTAGGTTTTGATTTATTTTATTATTAAAAATATATTTCCTCTTAAGTTTACGTCTAACTTTTGTAAATCTGCGTTATCAGGAATTTACTCCACGTTTTCAATATAAATTTGAGGATAAGATATGTCTTGACTCGTGCAGTTCAATATTTCATTTTCATTTGGTAGTCTAAAATCAATGTGAATTTCTAGATTTTCTATTTTATATTCCTCAGGTAAATTAATTGCATAAAAAGTATTTTGAGTAGAATTTTGAGGAGTATTAGAATAGCCATCAACAAATTTTATAAGATATGTATTGTCACAATCCATTCCAACTCTTAATACCGTTGCATTATTAATTAAACTATCAGAATTATCATCATTGTTACTACAAGATAGTAACATAAAAAACGAAAAAAAAGTTAAAAAAAATGTTTTCATGATTATATATTTAAAAGTTAATAATTATATAAAATAGCCACGCATTGTGCGTGGCATATTATTTTTTATTGTTTAATTAATGTTTTTCCATCTACAATTTCTCCATTAACAACTAATGCTACTGTGTAAAAACCACTTGGATAATTACTTACATTAAGATTTGTTTCACTTGAATTTATATCTAAAATATAATTGTTTGATGTTCCATTACTACCATAATATCCAATAATCATTAAATAAGCAGAATTTGCTCCGTTTAATTTGTAACTTACCAAAACATTATTTGTGGCTGGATTTGGTGTAATGTTTTCTAATGTACTTGGTTTCAATTTTACTTCAACTTGTTTGTAATCTTTGAAACCATCAGCAGTTGCAATTACCTCTAATTTGAATTTTTCTGCAACAGCATTAGCTATTTGTAAATCTTTACCTTGATAGATTAAATTTCCTTCATTGTCATACCAGTTATAAATAGCAGGTTCGTTGATATCATTTGCACTTATAGTAATAGCTTGATTTAAATCTACTTCTTTGTCTGGTGCTTCAGCTTCAAAAATAGGTCTTGGGTTTTTAATGATAATAAAAGTTTCACCTCCTATTACTTGACCTGTTTCACCATCTTTTTGAATAACGTGATAAGCATAATTTGTTTTTTCTGTTAATTCTCCTATTAAGAAATTAAAATCTAAACGCAAAGTACCTGTTTCATTAGCATTGAACGAAATATTGTCTAAAATTACGTGATTTCCTCTAACTATTTTTCTTTTTTCTTCTAATGTTGGGTCGAGTAATTGAGCTTCTTTTCCACCTCTTTCCCACGCATTGAATAAAATTTCATCCATTTTGATTCCTACTTCTGCTTCTTGGTAAATAGGTTTGCCTGTTTCTAAATCTGCAATTTCTAGTTCTAAAAAGAAGGTTTTAGGGTGATTAAATGGATTTGCAACTGCTACTACACCACCTGGATTTACTATGTTGTTTGGCAAAATATCTACAACTGTTACATTTTTCCACGCAATGTTGTTATTGTTTCTTGTGTTTGCATTAATATCGCCAGTTTCTATTGAAGTCATTGGGTCATTTGTTGCTTCAATTCTTGCTAATAAACAAAAATGCCATTGGTCTTGCGAGTAATCAGTTGGATTTGGTACTTGCCAAGGAAAGGTTAGAATAGTTTCTTGTCCTGCTTGTAAAACAGGAATAGTTAATGTTCCAATTTGTTGACCCATTGAAGCATTTGTAACAGGTTCTGAAATACCGCCATTCCATGGGTTCGGCCAACTTAATCCAGTTGAGGCTTTTGCCCAATATAGTTTTAATTGTTCATTTCCTGATGAAGCAACACAACTTTTATTTATAATTCTTACTTTAACATAATTTGGGTTTCCAAGAGCGGAATATTCAGGGTTTTCATGTGTTAATCCACTATCATTATTGTTTCTTACCCAGATATTATCGCTTGTCCACATATATTGTGTAATAGTATTTGGCTCTGAACCTGTGTCGTCTTGACTATCTTTAACCATCAAATCTAAAGTTGGTGAATTTGAGTTTGACGCAACTAATACTGCATTGTAAGCATTCACTTTACCATATCCTAATTGTATGGAATGACCAGGCATCGATGTAGACCAATTATAGTTGAAACCTCCTATTTTATCAGCTGTATTTTGTAATATTAATTTTAATTGACTAGCCGTTAAACAAGGGTTAACAGATTTCATTAAAGCAAGAACACCTGCAACTATTGGAGTCGCTGCAGATGTCCCTCCCATTCTGCCAGTATAAGAAGCAAAATTCGTACCGCTACTTGGTAGGGTTTCTCCAACAGCTGGTAAAACAGCCCAAGAATCTTTCCAACTATTATAACCTTGATTTGTATTTGGAGAATCTATTGTCCAAATATTAAAACTTTCTCCACTTATTTGTGAATTATATGCAGTATGAGAAGGTGCAACAATTTCTAAAGTTTGTCCATTAGGGCTATAATTAGCTTGATTGTTATTTCTGTCTGACGCTCCAACAGTAATTAAATCTGGAATAGCTGCATTACCTGGAAAATTAACATAACCATTATTACCACTAACTCTATTTGCTGTATTACCGGCTGCAAACACTACTAATTTATTATTTGAAATTGCATTATTTATAGCTGAAACAATTACTGGCTGTAAATTTGGATTGCTTGAACCATAGCCCCAACTATTTGATAAAATATCTGCATTGTGAGTTACGGCAAAATTTATAGCATCAGCATATACATTTGCTGGTACAGAACCAAATGGTATTTTTATTGGCATAATTTTACATAAAGGCGCAACACCAGATATTCCCTCATTGTTGTCTTGACTAGCGCCAACTAACCCTGCACATGAATTACCATGGTTGTTACCAGATGTTGATGAAATAGTTGGTGATGGATCATTAGGATTATTTGTGCCATCATATTGATAAGCAAAGTTACTACCATTTAATCTTACTTGTCTAGAATTTGGTAAGTCAGGATGATTATTTGAAACTCCTTCATCTATTATTGCAACAATAACATTAGGGCTACCTTTTGTGATATCCCAAGCTTCTGGTGCATCTATGTCTGCATCTACTGTTGTACTTTTACCATCATTTGTTCCTTGACCAGTATTGTGTAAATACCATTGTTGAGAAAAATATTGGTCATTAGGTATATGGCCATACAACTCTGTTTTAGCAATGAAATTAGGTGTACAAAATTCAAAATTACCAGTTTGATATAAAATTTTAGAAACTTGTAAAGGATCACCGTTAGTTTTAAATAAATCGTATGAAGGAGTCGATTTTATAAGCACAATCCCATAACTTGATAATAGATTATTCTTTTGGTATTGTGTAATATCACTCTTATACTTTAATACAATTTCATTAGTATAGTACATCTCAATATTTTCAGATGTTAGATAAGTTGGTATAATTTTATAATCTGAATAAGTGTTCAAATTTTTATTACTTGTTATTAAAAATGAATTACTTGTCAGTACTTCACCTGGTACTTCACCTGGAATCATAGTGTCTGTAACATATCCATTTTCAAAAAGTAATACTTTTTTATTAGGATTATTTTCAATACTAATCATATTATTATTGAAAGTGTAATAAAAGTCAGTTTGTGCCCTTACAAATTGAAGCACAAAAAATAATGAGATGAATATGTATTTTTTATTTTTCATAATAATACTAGTTTAAAATTAATTTATTTATATGAATATTTTAAAAAGATTCAAGATTTATTATATTTTTTTAATTATTATAATTTTGTCTTGATTTTTTGGTTTATAGCTATTATATTACAAGATTGATTTTGTATGATTAATTAGATAGAAATATTTTATTTAGTAATTCTATTTTGTTGTTGATTTTGAATGTTTTAATGATGGAGTATTGCCAGGTGTTTTTTATTATCACGTTGACGTTGATCTGGTTTTCCTGTTGATGTTGCTGTTCTTTTTGGTTCTGGTTTTAGTGCCATAATATTGTTATTTTGTATTTATTAATTTACTAAAATTATATACGAACGAGAAGGAATTTGCGCACGAGCGGGGGATTCGCGCACGAGCGGGGGTAGTTTTTCTCTAAAATACTATCATTACTCTCCATTCGTCACCATTATTTATTTTTAGGTAGAATATTTCTCCACCAAAAACTTTAACT
Organism: uncultured Flavobacterium sp.; assembly: GCF_937967675.1. Classification (GTDB taxonomy): domain Bacteria; phylum Bacteroidota; class Bacteroidia; order Flavobacteriales; family Flavobacteriaceae; genus Flavobacterium. The sequence continues at coordinate 13,944 of NZ_CALBSN010000031.1, forward strand.
AAAAGTCTCATCTTGTCATATGGTTCCATTGTCACCTTACCAATTGACTCTTGAAGTAAAATGTCAATAGCAACCTTTAAATTCTGTAATTCAGGAAGTCTAAATGGAATGGTAAAATTTATATTTTGAAACTGCTGCTCAATATCATTAAACCCAATGTCTGCTCTATCAGCAACAAAGTCCAATGAATTTCTTTGTCTAATTGCAAGATAAATATCTCTATTAGTCAGGTCTTGATTTAATTTTGGCATAGGCTTTTAATTTTAAGAGTTTGTAATTGAGTTGTTGAATATTTTCATTTTCGTGTGTGAAAAAATTATTGGAAATACATTAGTCGGGCAAGCTCGTTTTGTTATCGCTGCTTCCAATTTCTCTAATGCTGTCTGATAAATTTCGTCAGTCTTGCAAGCAACCACAATAACAAAACCTACATTGTCCATATTTGCTTGAAAATATTTTTTACTTGTTATCAATGTTTCCTTGGCTATTCTTAATTCGTCAACAATTTTAATGTAGTCACATTGTGCGTCATTAGAAATTTTAGTGCTACTGCCATCTCGAATAAACTTTAATTCAATAGCAACGGTTTCACCATCATAAAAAAAGCCTTTGTTTGGATAGTCTCTTGCTAATTCAAATGTATTTATATCCAGTTTTTCAGGATTTAAAATTGTCAAATCAACTTCAAACCCGCTTTCTCTGTCAGGTTTGAACCAAGTAACTTGTGAGTGAATAAAGCCAGTCTTCCAAGTTGAAGTCTTACATTTTTTTCTTGTCGAAAAATTCAATTTACTGTGAAGTTGTCTATATAATTCACATTCTAAATCTCCTTCCGTCAGCAGTAACCCTTTGTTTGTTGCAAAGTCAGTTTGAATTTCTTTAACAGAAGAAATTACAGTTGCTATCCATTGTTGTGTTTGTTTGTCCATAAAATTACCGCTAACTTGTATTTAAACGAAACTTTAATACTAGTATCTTAACCTTAGGGAAAGATTAGTTAAAGAATTATTTATTTAGTTGTAAATAAAAAAATAAAATAACGATTGATTTTACGGTGTTTTTGACTTTTTTTTACGGTGTTTTACTTGTACTTTTCAATGAATATCATGACAAATTTTAATAAATAAGCGATTCGGTTTAAAAAGGTAAATTTTTAAGTATTTTACCCAATATTTCCTCATATGCTATTGCCAAAACTGTTATCTTAGTTATCAATGGAGCGGTAGTTGATTTTAGGTTTTCGTTACTTCGTATAAGCTTACATAAGGAGCTCAAAAATAAGTTTAGATCTATCCCGAAATGTTGGGAGTGGTGACATTTGGGTTAAAAAAGATTAAAGCCAAGTCGTATGATTTGGCTTTTTTTAATTTATTATTAATTGTTTTAAAGAATAGTAGTTAAAATTATTTAACACAAATTAATTATGGGTAAAATAATTATTTAAAAACGTTTTATTTATAATGTAAATCTTACTTTGAATAGCGCTTGTCTTGGCCTTAAATTAAAATTTGTTTCTACATAACTAAAATCGTTAATGTTTATAGTTCTATAATTTGTTGTATTAAAAAGATTTGATAATTGGAATTCTAAATCTATTTTATTTTTTGTTAATGTATATCTATAAATTAAATCTGTGAATATATTTTCTGTTCTTTCTGTAAATAAATTATTATTGATGTATTCTGATTTTATTGCAAAATATTGATTTTTAGCTGGATAAAAGTTTAAATTAAGAATATGACTTTGTTGGGTTACTGTTGGGTTTTCTTGATTTTGAGTTTTATTCTTTGAAAATGTCCAGTTAGCTTGATATTCAACATTAATCTTGTCAGTAATATCTGTATCAATTTTATTACCAATTGTCAAGTTTTGATTTTTTATAGCTGTTAAATTGTTGTTTACTAATTGTTGAAAATTTTGAAGATTGAAAGTAGCATTTAGTGTAATATTAGATTTTATTTTGCTAAAATATTTACTTGCTCTTGTTGAAATATTATGATTGTTTCTGTTGTTTTCTTGTTCAATTGCTTTTAACTCAGTGGCTCCGTTAGTTGAAACTTGAGTTTGATAGAGTAATTTATTTACACTTTTATTATTTACGTACATAACATTCCAAAATAACGTTTTGATGGGATTGCGGTAGGCAATTCCAAAAGAGAAATTTTGATTTAAATTTTGTGGAATTGGGGCATTTATACGTTGTAAATTCCTGTAATTTTGTAAAATATAAGCATAATGTATTTGATTTATTGTGCCAAATTGATTTGAAAAATTGATTGAAGAATTAATTTTCCAAAATGAGTTTACGTCATAGATTACTGATAATCTTGGCTCAAAAGTTACCTGATTTAGATTTTCTGATGACTGCAAAGGGTTGTCTTTGATTTGAAAGGTATGATGATTAATAGGAGTTGTTAACTCAAATCGCCATTTATTTTTTTTATATTGAGTTGTAATATTAAAATAGAATTTAGAACGAAACCAATCTAAATTATTTGAAAATTCATTACCTAAATTAAAGTTTTCCGAAGTTAGAATTTCACTATTAAGTTGTTGATTTTCTATTTGAAAGCCAACTTTTGGTTCTATTGAGAATCTTTTTATTGCTTTTGTAAAACTGATAGAGTTGTTAGTATAAAAAGTATTTAAATCAACTTGCTGTTTAACTTCATCATATGGGAGGTTATTGTTTAGTATATTCTCAAATTGTCCTGGGTTTACAGTTAAAGTTTGAGGGGTTTTATTTAGACCTACATAAGAGTTTAAAGTTATCATTTGTTTACCCAAAGGAAAGATATTTTTTAAATTATTTGAAATTCTAAAAAACTCATTATTCAATTGTTGATTTATTGGTTCATTATTTAATACAGTATTACCTTTTTGACTATCCCAAAATCCTTGAAACTCCAAGCTATTTTTGAAATAATTTTTATCAGCATTTTTTTGTAGTGTAATATTTGTTTGTAATGAATTATAAAATGATTGATTATATTTTTCTTCTAAAATAGTAATAGTATTAACAGGTGTAATAAACTCTGTATTGGTATAACCTTTTTGTTGTTGATAATCATTTAGGTATGATAAATTTATACGCAGTTCATAATTATTATTGAGTTTTTGCAAATAATTTCCAGATAGTAAATGGATATTATTATCTAACCATCTTTTTTCAGAAAAATTTGGGGTAGCTAATTGTTGAATGCTTAACCAATCTGTTTTTTCAGAATTGTTTTCAAATTGATTGATTAAATCTTCAATAGTTAATTTTTTTAGTTGAGAGGCAACATTAACTCCTGTGTTATTAGTTTGGTAAGTAGCAAGCATTTGCGTTTTCTTTGTAAAAAGCATTGGTGTAATATTAGCATCCCAAAGCAAAGGATTAAATCCACTTCCTAAACTAGCTTGTCCTGTAAAAGTATAAGCATTTTTAAGTTTGATATTTAAAGCTGCTTGGTCAGAAAACTTTAAACTATCTAGAGCTCTAATGGGTTGATGATTTTCTAAAATTTGAACTTGTGTAACTTCTTTAAATGGTAAATTTTCATTGGCTAAATTATATTTACCTTCAAGCAAATCTAACCCTTCAATGTAATATTTATTAATAGGTCTTCCTTGATATAGAATTTTACCATCACTCAAAACTTCAATGCCTGGCATTCGTTTTAAAACGTCTCCTATACTTCTGTCTTGTTCTTTAGAAAATGAATTTACAAAATACTTAATTGTATCACCTTTTTGTTTAATAGGTGAAGTTTTTACAATAATTTCTTTTAATTCAAATGATTTTTCATTTAAAATAAAATTTTTTGTATTGGAATTATTTTTGATAGTTTCAGTAATAGTTTCATAGCCCATACATCTTACTTGAATGTCAATTTCTTTATCGTTAGATGAAAAAGTAACATTATAAAAACCTTTACTATCAGAAATTGCATAAGCAATAACATCATCTGTACCTTTTTTAAGTATTAATACACTTGAATTTGGAACAGGTTTATAATATGCGTCTGTAACATACCCTTTTATAACAATTTGGGAATAAATAGCATTACTTATTAAAAGAATTAAATACAGAAACTTTTTCATTTAGTAAGAGAGTTCTATTGGGTTGTTTTCATAAGAGTTTTTTTCTATGTATTTTAATTTAACTCTTTTCATATCTTCATCAGATAATTGAATAGGACTATTTTTTAATAATAATTCAGGATTATTTTTATATTTATTAACCCATTTAAAAAAATCATCTTTTGTTAATTCTTTATAATTTTTTATGTCATATAAACGTGTATTTAGTGGTGTTTTAATACTTTTTAAAATAAAATTATAGTCATTTGAAGTATCATAAATTTGAAAAATAAGACCAGGTAATCCATAAAATTTGAATGGCCCATCAAAAACAGAAAAATCTAATGAATACCAGGCAATATAATTTCTACCAGCAAAACTGACTGTAGCTTTTTTACAAACAAAATCTCCAATTTTTTTTTCTTCATTTAATAATTTCCATTTTAATAATGGCAATGAATCAACATATTTGAACTTGTCTGTTCCAACTTTTTGATAATAAGTCATTAAACTAGATTTAATATTTTTTTCTATCGTATTTGTAAACTTTGTTTTAGGAATTTTATAAATATCTGCTAAATTTTTTGAGTTTTTTGTAATTGAATCACCAATGTTAAAGTTTACACTACTAAAGAAAGACACTCCATTATTTATGCTCAATAAAAAATCCTCTGATCTTATATCGGTAGTATCTTGCTTACTAATTTTGTAATTAAGTTCATAAATTATTTCTATATTTTTAAATTTATTTTGAGCATAAAATAAATTTAAAACAAAAAGCATTATTATAGTTATATTATTTTTTTTCATAATAAGTTGAATTAAAGATAAAGAAAAAGGATGTTAAAATAATTTATTATTTTAACATCCGAAAAAACTTGAATTATGGACAAACTACACTGTCAAAAAACAATAAAGCTTCCATAATTTCTTGAGTTGACCACCCATCAGCTCCTGTAACATGCCAAACACCACCACAAGAATCATAAAAAATAAAATCAACTTTTTTTACAATTTTGATTTGATGGTTTTCAACCATAGTTTTAAAAGTTGTAAAATCTACAGATTTTATAACTTCTTCACTTTTAATTAATAAATTAGTTTCTTTTACATCACAGTTTGAAGAAGCAAAAGAAAATGATCCGATTAGCATGAAAGCTAAAGATAAGAATAAATTTTTCATTTAATTAAAAATTATTATACACCATTTATATTTAGGACTTGTGTGATTAGTTTTCGCCCTATTGCAATTTTTTCGTGTTTGCAATGTCACTATTTCATTTTTTTCTTTGAGTAATGAACAAATCTCGCAATTCGTAGCTACTGAATGTTTTTAATAATACTTTACTTTATTATAATAGTCACAAGATTATTGCAACTTGTTTATATAAAAGATTTAAGCCTAGTATCTTGAGCGTAGTACAAGATTTACAAATACTACAATTACTAATGTTGTAAATGAAAAGAGGTATGATTTTTACGGTTTTTATGATTTTTATTACGGTATATTTTGCTTGTAAAAATTAAAAAAAAAAGAGTCTAATATCTAGTATTTAATATATTATTACTTTGTCAACCTAATATGATCATTGAATTTAAGTAGTCGATTGTATTATTCCCAATATACAAAAAATGTTTAATATTCATTAACGAAACAATCACTCTTACTTAACCATTTTGTGGTTTTGTTTTTCATTTTCGAAAATTTAAAAATAAATACTAAAACATTCTTATTTTAAAAAAGATATCTTTACTTTGGTGTTTAAATCTTTCAGCATTATTTAATCATTGAAAAAAATCACTATTATGGTAATATTAAAGGACCTACTAAAATCATCCATAAAACATATCCTATAAAACTTCCAATTAATGCAGAAAAAATAAATGATAATCTATACTTAATAGGAATTATTTTAAAAAAAACAACTGATAATATTAATAATCCTATAATTCCTAATAAAATTGAAACAGTACCTTCGAATAAATTTAAATAAGTTGAAATTTTCAATTCATCACCCCAAAATAATGAAGAAGATTTTTTAAAGATAAACTGTAAAGCTCCTTTAAATAAGTTGAATATTTCTCTAGACCAAAAAAGAGAAAGGAAAACTAAAAACCAAAATAGGATTCTTCTTGATTTTATTTTTTTATTAAATACTAGTAAAAAAAAAGCAATACTACCTGTTATGATTGTGTGTAATACACCTCCTAATACAATTAAAAACTCATCATAATATATTTTATCAAGTTTTTTATAATACTGTATACTATTTTGAAAAGGTCTCATTTCAATAATTATAGATTCATTTTTTATATAAAAATCCGTAATACTTTTCTTTATATCGCTATTCCATTCCATACTTGAATAATGTAAAATAGTATCATAACCTAATAATTTTGCTATTACAATATGACCAAGTTCGTGGTGTAAAGTCCCAAAAATTGTCAAAAACACAAAGCATGTAGAGAAATAAAAAATTTCATTTTTAAGTATTATTATTTGCATAGTTTGAACAATTTAAATATAAGTGAGTTGTAAAAATTAAAAATTCTTACAACTCAATACTTATTAATTAGCTAAAAATTCCTTAATTTGAGAAGAATTTCTGTTTGTTATCGAAGCAATATCCTCTATTATTGAGTTTAATATTTCTTGGTAATTTGAATCAGAAACTTTTTTTGCTTTATAATAATTTACCAAATTTATTAGTTCATCTCTTTCACTTTCAGTAATTACTATACCTTTAAAATTATTATCGTTTAGTTTACCTTTAATTGACATAATAACAGGAAGAATTTCAAAATATTTAGTTATTTCTTCAATTGTTACAGGTTCATTTTTAAGATTACTACTTAAATAATAATAAGCATTGATATAAAGCTCACCTGTTGAGTTTCCGATCAAATTATTATCTCTAATATCATAAAAAATTCCGAAAGAGGAAAGAATTTCATCTTTATCTGATTCTTTAATATTTGAAAATAAAGATAATATATTAATTCTACAATCTGTTGGACCACCAGGAGAATCTACTTTAATAATTCTAGCAGTTGTCTCTTTTTCTAACATGAACTGCTTTAATTTTGATTTTGAAATTTTAGAAAAATTAACCTGATTTTCTGCATTATCATTTGAGCAATTAAAAAATGATAATGATAACGAAATAGCTAAAGCTAATACAATAAATTTTTTCATTTTTAATATTTTTTTCACCATTAAGGACTTGTGTGATTAGTTTTCGCCCTATTGCAATTTTTTCGTGTTTGCAATGTCACTATTTCATTTTTTTCTTTGAGTAATGAACAAATCTCGCAATTCGTAGCTACTGAATGTTTTTAAGAACTCTATTTTATGCCTAATGTTGGTCAATAGTTTCATACAACTCGTTTATATGAAAAACTTTCAAGCATATATATATCTTATAGATGATATTAACGAAATTTCAATTTAAAACTTTGTAAATTAAAACATATAAAAAATTAATATTTTACGGTGTTTTTGGAAAAAAATTACGGTGTTTTTTGTAGGTTTTTATTGTTTTACTTGGATATAAGCATACAAATAGCAAAGCGCTATGGTATTCTTTTGATTACCTCCTAATTGTCCTATCTCAATAAATGTGATATCATTGGCAAATGCTTTTTCTCCGATTAAATGCTCGATATGGACATAAACTGCTTCTCGAAGTCTTGGGTTGTCTTTGTGGATGATGTAGTTTTTGAGTAACACTTTTATTCCTAAATCGGTTGGTTTATTTGGGTTTTCTAATGGGATGAAATACATTTCACTTATTCGTAAAGTTATGCCGTAATATTCTAGTGGTTTGTCGGTGCCATTTTCGTATTTGGTTAGGTTGGTTTCGGGTTGGAGGAATGCGGTTATTTTCCAATGTTCTAAAACAGGTGCATGATGGACTAGTAATTCTACTTCTTTGAAAAGGTATGGATTACCATTTGCTGTAATGATTAATTCTGCACCATTATTTTTGTTTTTGATGATGAGGTCAAGGTCTTTGTTGTATTGGTGCAGTATTTCGATTAGGTTGTCGAAATGAATTTTTAGTTCGTCATTTGGGATTTCGTTTAGGAGTAGGAAGACAAAGTTGTTTTGTTGGAAGTAGTTCCAGAAGTTGGTTATTGTGTTCATTTGTTTCAAGTTTCAAGTTTCAAGTTATAGGAACGCGGATGAAACGGATTCTTTGCAACGCGGATTAATACTGATTTTATCTTTTATCTTGTGCTGTTTTTTCAAATGCAATTAAATTAACCATTTCCCTCAATCGTGAGCGAACTCGGTTGCCGTAGTGCTTTTCTATTTCGGTGGCGGATAGGTTTGTGGTTATGTGGGTTAGGAGTTTCTTTGAAATGAATAGATCATATCTTGATAAGAGAATTTCTGCCATGACATTGCATTCGTTTCCGAAGTATTTTAGGTTGTTTTCTGTTCCTAAATCGTCAAAGCAGTAGGTTCTTGGTTCGGATTGGTAGAGTTGGCCAATGCTGTATTTGTGGATTATTTGGTAGCCGTCTTGGATAAATTCAAAGCTTATGTCTCTGCATGGTTTTACAGAAAATTTATTCCCTATTGAGGCTAAATGTTTCATTAGGGTCATTAATGAAGTTTTACCACAACCAATTGGTCCAGTTAATAAAATTCCCTTGTTGACGTTTATGCCGTATTGAAAACACGTAGGCTCGTCTTTTAGAAAATAAGCAATGAGTTTGTATACTATTGGGTAATCAGTATCTATTATTTTGAATTGATTGCCGTATAATTCGATGCCTTTTTGTTCTAGCCAATAGATTACTTCTTGGTAGTTGTAATTGGTTTTTATTTCTGTTTTCATAGTTTAAGATTTAACCGCAAAGAGCACAAAGGTTCAACGCAAGGTTCGCAAAGTTTTTTTTGCCACGGATTAAAAGGATTTGCACAGATTTACTCACAATGACAGTTACAATGGCTCTGAATAGTTTTTATCGGTTGTTGTGTTGAGGTGTTTTGGTCTATTTGTCGGTATTGTGTCGGTGTTGTGATTGAAATTAATACTGTTGATTATCCAATTTTGTGCTGCTGCTTGCCAATTGACCATTGGTGTTTTGCCCCCGACAAGCCAACCGACACTGGAGAAATAATTGTAGAATTTTAGGGCTTCTTGGTCTGGGAAGTTGTTTTCTAGGAAATAGGTTTTGACTTCTTCGAGAACTGGATTTA
>NZ_CALBSN010000032.1 GCF_937967675.1 uncultured Flavobacterium sp.
CCGATGGAAAACGTACGTTGTTTGAAAAAATGTATCATTTCATCAAAAGAAAAGCCATTCGTGATAAAGTTAAATTGATAAATTCTTACCAACCTGTTAAAGGAAGAATTTTAGACATCGGAGCAGGAACTGGAGATTTTCTTTTGGAATGCAAAAATCAGAACTGGGATATTCTTGGAATTGAACCAAACGATAAAGCAAAAGGAATTGCTGTTGGAAAAGGAATTAAATTTGGTGATACGATTGAAAAATTAGAAAGCAATTCTTTTGATGTAATTACCATGTGGCACGTTTTAGAACACGTTCCAGATGTCGAACATCAAGTTGCTGAATTAAAAAGATTGTTGAAACCTTCTGGAACAATTATTATTGCTGTTCCTAATTTCAAATCGTATGATGCGAATCATTATAAAGAATTTTGGGCCGCTTATGATGTGCCAAGACATTTGTGGCATTTCTCAAAAACAGCCATCGAAAAATTATTCGATAAACAAAATATGAATTTGGAAGATATTAAACCCATGTGGTTTGATAGTTTTTATGTATCACTTTTATCCGAAAAATATAAATCAGGAAAAATGAATTTCATTTCTGGATTTTTTATCGGTTTGATCTCAAATGTATCAGGATTCTTTAAAAAAGAGTTTTCATCACATATTTATGTGTTAAAAAACAAGTAAAAACCATTTTAAAGCGATTTTAGACACTTTTTTGTTTAATTTGATGTAATTTACTGTCTTTTTTTAGATGCTTTGTCTAATTTAAATTATAAAAGTTGATTTTAATAGCTTTAATCTATCATTTTTAAAAATATATATAAGAAATTCTTATAATTGAAAAATAAATAAAAAAGCAACATATTTGTTACTTTACAACTTATTATTACTTTTACGAAAAATTATTAATTACCAATATACAACGATGAAAAAATTAGTATTGATTTTAGGTGTTGCATTTAGCGTTTTAGCATGTAACAAAACAGAAACAAGTTCAAAAGAATTTAAAACTGCATATATAGATACTGCTGAGTTAATTGAGAAATACGAGAAATTCAAAGATGAAGATGATAAATTCAAAGTTAAATCTGAAGAATTAGGTCGTCCTCTTGAGGCAAAAGTAAGAGCATTCCAAGCAGACGCACAGAATTTTCAGAGAAATGCGCAAGCTAAGGGACCTCAATGGGCACAACAAATGGGAGCTGCTTTACAACAAAGAGAGCAAGAATTAGGAGTTGAACAAAATGCTTTAATTCAACAATTACAACAAGAAGGAGCTGTTTTAAAAGATACTTTAATTAGCGAAGTAAAAAAATTCATCAAAGATTACGGAAAGAAAAAAGGATATGATTATATCTACGGAACAGGTGATGCTGCAACAGTTCTTTACGCTAAAGAGGGTTATGATATCACAAAAGAAGTTTTAAAAGAGCTTAACGATACTTATAAAGCTACTAAGAAAGACGATAAAGTAGCCACTAAAGAAGATGAGAAAAAATAATTGAAAGTCCCGATTTATCGGGACTTTTTTATTTCTAATTCTTTCTATATATTTGTTTTTTAAAATTTTACGCCATATGGAACAAGTATCAGCCGCAGCTAGTTACACTCTCAGATTTATTAATCAAACCAATAAATCCATCTTCCTTACCGGAAAAGCAGGAACCGGAAAAACCACACTTTTAAAGGAAATTATTGCAACAACTCACAAAAATACAGTAGTTGTCGCGCCCACAGGAATTGCTGCATTGAACGCAAATGGAGTTACGATTCACTCGATGTTTCAATTGCCTTTTGCGGCTTTTATTCCTGATAATAAGCAACTTCCACATTTTTCAGATACCGTAAAATTCGAAAATCGCGATTCACTTGGACGTCATTTTAAGATGAATAATGTGAAACGTTCCGTTATTCGAAATATGGAATTGTTAGTGATTGATGAAGTATCTATGTTGCGTGCTGATGTGTTGGATGCGATGGATTTTATGATGCGAAAAGTTCGAAGAAACGAACGTCCTTTCGGAGGAGTCCAAGTATTATTTATAGGAGATTTACTACAATTACCGCCCGTGGTTAAAAATGAAGAATGGGAAATGCTCAAGAATTACTATCGAGGCATGTTCTTTTTTCATTCGCATGTAATTCAGCAATTTCCGCCTTTATACATTGAATTAGACAAAATTTTTCGTCAAACCGACGCCGAATTTATTGATGTTTTGAATAATTTACGACACAACAAAATCACTTCGGAAGATGTGCAATTGCTAAATCAATTTGTACTACCCGATTTTGATCTGAAGAAAAACAAAGGTTTTATCATTTTAACGACGCATAACGCAAAAGCAGATACCATAAACGCCCAGTCGTTAAAAGATTTAGAAGGAAAACAATTCACTTATTTACCTGAAATTACAGACGATTTTCCAGAAAAAATTTATCCATTAGAAGAACAATTGCAGTTGAAAGTCGGAGCGCAAGTCATGTTTATCAAAAACGATTTGAATTTCGAAAAACAATTCTTCAACGGAAAAATGGGCGTTATCAGTTCGTTAACCGAAAAAGAAATTTTTGTTCATTTTCCCGAAGAAAATAAAACCATTGAAGTGGAACGCTACGAATGGCAAAATATTCGCTACAAAGTCAACGAAAACACTAAAGAAATTGAAGAAGAAGTCATAGGAACTTTTGTCCACTACCCTATCAAATTGGCTTGGGCGATTACCGTACATAAAAGTCAGGGCTTAACTTTTGACAAAGCAGCGCTCGATGTATCACAAGTTTTTGCTCCCGGACAAGCATATGTGGCTTTATCGCGTTTACGTTCGTTAAAAGGGCTTATTTTGCTTTCTCCGTTGCGAATGAATGGCATTTCGAGCGACGAACAAGTACTCAGTTATGCTGAAAACAAAGCTTCTGAAGAAGTTTTACAACACTCGTTAGCTAAAGAGACCTTGTTTTTCTGGTTGAATACTTTGCTTAATTCATTTGATTTCAAAGAATTAGGTCAAGAATGGCGCAATCATTTATTTAGTTATAATTCCGAAGCACCAAAATCACCAAAAACAAAGCATAATGACTGGGCAAAAACCCAACATGATAAAATAGCTGAAATTCTCGAACCATCAGGGAAATTCATGTCGCAATTGCATAAAATTTTTTCCGATGAAAATTTGGATGTCAATTTCGTAAAAGAAAGATGTGATGCCGCTTATCAGTACTTTTTCAAAACTTTAGATACCGTTGCCGAAGAATTATTGTTGAAAATAGAAGAAGTCAAACGCATTAAAAAAGTAAAAGCGTTTTATGACGAATTATTGGTTTTAGAAGAACTTCAAATCAAAGCGATTTTGCAACTTAAAAAAGCAAAATTACTCACCAATATCATTGTCGAAGGAAAAGAAATTT
>NZ_CALBSN010000033.1 GCF_937967675.1 uncultured Flavobacterium sp.
AATCGAAATATAACCATTTTCTAAAGCCCATTCATCTGTATCAGTTCCTTTATCTAAATTGACAAATTTGCCAGTTAACCAATAATATTCTTTTCCTTGTGGATTCGTTCTTTTGTCAAATTCTTCTTGCCACATGGCTTTCGCTTGACGGCAAATTTTTACGCCTTTGATTTTTTCTTTACTTAATTTCGGGAAATTAACATTCAAAATTACGCCTTCAGGCAAACCGTTTTTCAAAACTTCGGAAGCAATTTGTTTTATATGACTTTTGATGGGTTCAAAATCGGCATCCCAACTGTAATCTAATAATGAAAATCCAATGGCGGGAATTCCTTCGATTCCAGCTTCAACTGCGGCACTCATCGTTCCCGAATATATCACGTTAATAGAAGAATTGGAGCCGTGATTAATCCCCGAAACACATAAATCGGGTTTTCTTTTTAGAATTTCGTTTACGGCAATTTTCACACAATCAACGGGAGTTCCGCTACAACTGTATTCTTGTTCAAGGTCTTTGTCTAAATGTACTTTTTCTAATTTTAAAGTGTTGTTTATGGTTATTGCGTGTCCCATTGCGCTTTGTGGACTATCGGGAGCAACAACAACAACTTCTCCCAATTCTTTCATCACTTCTATTAATGCGCGAATTCCAGGAGCAACAATGCTATCGTCATTAGTAACTAGTATTAGAGGTTTTGACATTTTTTGTACATTTTTTGCTAAATTAAATAATTTATGTCGAAACCTTTTTTTTGAATGCTAAATTTTGTGGCTTTAACAAAAAATTATAGTAATTTGCACGCTTGTGGCATGATTTTTTGTGTAATTTAGTTGAAAATTTTTCAATGAAACGAATAGTGGAATTTATGAAAAAAAATTATAAGGTTATATTGTTGGTAACTGCTTTATCAGCAATACTATGGAGTTTTATTCCGACTCAGAAAAAAGAAGATCCAGAAAAAGATAAGCTACTCTTGGATTTATTAACGATGGTTTTAGAACGCGGTCATTATAGTCCTGTTGCTATTGATGATGATTTTTCAAAAAAAGTTTATAAAAAATATTTGAATAATATAGATCCTACAAAACGTTTTTTTATTCAAAGTGATATTGAAGAGTTTAGTAAATATGAATCTTCAATAGACGATATGATTTTAAATAAAGATTTAACTTTTTTTAATTTAACAAATGCTCGTTTATTAAAGAGGATGAAAGAATCTAGAGCTATTTATGAGAATATTCTAGAGAATCCTTTTGATTTTACTGTTAAAGAATATATTAATGTTGATTATGATAAACTTCCATTCTGTGAAAGTAAATCAGATCTTGAAGATAGATGGAGAAAACAATTAAAATTATCAGCTTTATCTTCTATTACTGATAAACAAAAACTAGAAGAAGATAAGAAGAAAGATGATGCTAAATATGAATTAAAATCATTTGAAACTTTAGAGAAAGAAGTTCGTGAAAATTCATTAAAATCATTGAATGAGTATTTTGATTTTGTAGAGAAGGAGTTAGATAGAGATGATTGGTTTGCTATTTTTTTAAATTCAATAGTAGAGCGCTTTGACCCTCATACTTTTTATTTTTCTCCAGATGATAAAGAGAAATTTGATGTAAGTATGAGCGGGACTTTTCAAGGAATTGGCGCTCGCTTACAAAAGAAAAATGATGCAGTTGAGGTTTCAGAATTGATTTCTGGTGGTCCAGCTTGGAGAGGAAAAGAATTAGAAGCAGGAGATTTAATCTTAAAAGTTGGTCAAGGTAAAGAAGAACCATTGGATATAGCTGGGATGCGTTTAGATGATGTGGTAAAAAAAATCAAAGGTCCAAAAGGAACTGAAGTTCGTTTAACAGTCAAAAAAGTTGATGGTACCATCAAAGTTATTTCAATAATTCGAGATGAAGTTGAAACCGAAGAAACTTTTGCAAAATCTAGTATTGTTGAAAAATCAGGTAAAAAGTATGGTGTTATTTATTTGCCTAAATTTTATATTAGTTTTGAAAATAAAGAAAATCGTGATGCTTTCAAAGATGTGGCTGCTGAAATTGAAAAATTAAAAGCCCAAAATATAGAGGGACTTATCATGGATTTACGCGATAATGGAGGAGGTTCGTTGGAAACCGTAGTTAAAATGGTTGGCTTATTTATTCCAGAAGGCCCTATTGTTCAAGTAAAAGCCCCTGGAAGAAATCCAGAAGTTTTACCTGACAAAGATTCAAGAGTTCAATATGATGGTCCGTTAGTGGTTATGATTAATAATTTTTCTGCTTCAGCATCTGAAATTTTTGCTGCAGCAATTCAAGATTATAAAAGAGGTATCGTTGTGGGAAGTAAGCATTCTTACGGAAAAGGTACAGTTCAAAATGTAATTGATTTAAATCAGTTTATAAGAGGTAATTCATACGGAGATCTAGGAGCTTTGAAAACAACTATTCAGAAGTTTTACAGAATTAATGGAGGCTCCACACAACGTGAAGGAGTAAAAAGTGATATTGTCTTTCCTGATCGTTTTTCCTACTTAGATATGGGTGAACGTGATGAAGAAAGTGCTTTGCCATGGGATAAAATTGCACCTGCAAAATATCAACCATTAAGTGTTAGTTATGATAATGTAATTGCAAATAGTAAGAAGAGAATTGCATCTAATCCTACATTTAATTTAATTAATGAGAATGCAAAATGGATTTTTGAACGTAAAGATGAAAATGATTTTAGTTTAAATTTGATTGATTTTAAAAAAGAAATAGATCAAACCGATCTTAAAATTAAAAAATTTAAAGTGATTTCTGAATACAAGAATCAATACGTTTTTCATTCATTGCCAGATGAGATTGCTTTGTTTGAAAAGGATACTCTACTAAAACAAAAAAGAGAACGTTGGCATGAAGAAATGCAAAAAGATATTTATCTCGAAGAAACTTTAAATGTGATTTCTGATATGAAATCTTTAACGAAAGGAAAAGGGTTTTACCAAAAATTAAGTATGAATTAATAAAAGCCCCAATTGGGGCTTTTATTATGTATATTACTTTGGTATAATTCAATTTAAAACAAATCAAAGGTGTTTTACCATTCATTTACTTTATTTGCATCTAGCTTAATAAAGATAAATAGCAATATTGTAAACGCCCATAAACTTGAACCTCCGTACGAGAAAAAAGGAAGTGGTACACCAATTGTTGGGAACAACTTTATTAACATGGCAATATTTACAAAAAAATGCGTAAATAAATAAGTTGCAACACAATAACCATAAACTCTACTAAATTTTGTTTTCTGGTTTTCGGCTAAGAAAATGATTCGTAAAAAGAGAGTAGCAAATAGTAAAATTACGGTTATACTTCCTAAAAACCCCCATTCTTCACCAACAGTTGTAAAAATATAATCGGTATGTTGTTCGGGTACAAAACCACCTTTAGTTTGTGTTCCTTCTAAATATCCTTTTCCAAGTAAACCTCCAGATCCAATTGCAATCATCGATTGATTTAGATTGTAACCTTCTTTTTTCATGTCCACATCATCACCAATCAAAACGTTAATTCGGTCTTTTTGATGGGGCTCTAAAACACTATCGTATACATAACTTACAGAGAACGCAAATCCAGCCATTACTAAAAAAAGCAATCCATAAACAATAGGATTTCTAGAAATACTTCTATTAAATATATAATGAACTATCATTATTATAAAAATAACTGCAATTAAGTACACAGGCTGGATTACTAATGCTAAAAAGAATAATGCGATGGCAATAATGCCTGAAAAAAAATACCAACTAGGTAATCCTTCTCTGTTTAAAACAAAAATAAGTGAAATGAAAATCATTGCACTTCCTGCATCGGGTTGCATCAAAATTAATAGTACTGGAAGTCCAATGATTGCTAACCCAACTATTTGATGTTTCGTATATTTTAAGTTAATTTGAGAATAGCTTAAGTATTTTGCAAGTAATAAGGCAGTAGCGGTTTTTACAAATTCAGAAGGCTGAAACCCAAATCCGCCAAATTGATACCAATTGGTTTGTCCTTTTTTGGTTACTCCAAATGCAAATAATCCTAACAAAAGAATTATACCAATTCCATAAAACACAAATGATAGTCGTTCAAAAATTTTGGCATCAGTAAATAGAATTATAAAAATCAAAGGAATGGTAAGTCCAATGAAAAGCATTTGACGTCCATAAATTTGAGTGATATCAAATATTGATGTTTCCTCTAAAGGCAATGAAGCTGAATAAATAGTCATCCAGCCCATAATTACCAATACAATGTAAAGTAATACAGTTATATAGTCTATTCTATTTCCTACACTTTGATTTTTCATTAAGCTTGCTCTTCTTCTTTTTTGGCTTCTCCAATTTCTATATTTGTTTTTTCTATTGAATCTCGAACTTTTGTTGGTTCTGTTCTTCTTTGAAAAATGATATTTTCTATTTTTTGATATTCTGCTTCAAGACTTCCATTTAACATTCTTGTTTCTAAATCTTTTCTTGAAATCGTTCCATTAATGTATTTTTCTAACATTAATGTGGCAATTGGACCAGCCCATGTGGCACCATAACCTGAATTTTCAATAAAGACTGCTAAAGCAATTTTAGGATTATCTCTTGGTGCAAAAGCCACAAAAATTGAGTGGTCTTTTAATTGATAAGTCTTACCAGCAACTCTAATTTTGTTTTCTGCTGTTCCTGTCTTACCACAAATTTTCATTCCCTCTACTCTAAATCCTGCAGCGGTTCCATAATTATATACGTCTTCTAATCCTTGTATTACAGGTTCATAATATTGTTTGTCGATAGTGGTATAGTGTTTGGTTACAAACTTTTTGTCGAGTTTTTGGTCTTTGATATTTTTAACAATATGAGGTGTAAAATAATAACCTCTGTTAGCAACTGTAGCCATCATGTTAGCAAGTTGAATTGGAGAGGTTAAAACTTCACCTTGTCCGATTGCATTGGAAATTATATAAGAACTTCTAATTTTTGCGCCGTTATACCATTTTTTGTACATTTTAGAAGAAGGAACTAATCCTTTACTTCCGATTGGCATATCGGTTCCTAAAAATTGACCTAAACCAAAACTTTTTACATGGTTTGCCCAGTTGTCTACACTATAATACGAATCTTTATATTTTTCAATGGTTCTTTTGTATGTGTTTCCAAAATAACTATTACACGATTTGTAAATACCATTATTTAACTGTAAAGTGTGTAATCCGCAGTGGCAACCCATGAATCTTCCAAAATTTGCACCATGATTGCAGTAAAAAGTACTTTGCTCATCAATAACTTCTTCTTGTAATCCAATTAATCCCGTAATTATTTTAAACGGAGATCCTGGAGGATATGCTGCCTGAAGTCCTCTATCATAAAGAGGTTTAGCAATGGAATCATTATATAAAGCAGTATAATTTTTGGAGCGTTGTCTTCCCACAAGCAAAGCAGGGTCGTAGGTTGGAGCAGAAACTAAAGCTAAAATTTCACCTGTTTTAGGTTCAATAGCAACAATTCCACCTCTTTTATTAACCATTAACTCGGTCCCGTATTTTTGAAGCTCGTAATCAATAGTTAAGGTCAAATCTTTTCCTTGTTGTGCAATGGTGTCAAATTCTCCATTTTTATAAGGGCCAATAATTTTATTGTGTTTATCACGAAGTAAATATTTAACTCCTTTTATGCCCCTTAATGCTTCTTCGTATTGTTGTTCAACCCCTTGTTTTCCTATTAAATCGCCACTATTGTAGTATTTGTTTTTCTTTAAAATAGATTCGTCTACTTGCCTGATAAATCCAAAAATATTAGCGCCAAAATTAACTTGATAGTCGCGAAGAGAACGCTTTTGGGTGTAAAATCCTTCAAATTTTCGCTCTTTTTCTTGAAATGCAGCGTATTCTGCTTTGTTCAATTGAGACAAGAAAACCGAAGGTAACATTGGACTATAAACTCTAGCCTTTTCTATTTTTTTTATAAATTCAGCTTTTGTTATATGTAATAGTGAACAAAATTCAGTTGTATCAATATCTTTAATTTCTCTAGGTACCACCATAATATCGTATGATGGCTGATTAGCAACTAATAACTTACCATTTCTATCATAGATATAGCCTCGTTCCGGGAAATCAAATACTTTTTTTATGGCATTGTTTTCGGATTTCAGTTTTAAAGTTTCATCAATTACCTGAAGGTAAAAAATTCGAGCAATCAGAATAATTGATGTAACAATGATTACGGCAGGTAATAATGTTTTTCTCATCGCTTATTTGGCTTAATAATATAAATGATTAGTAAACAAATAGTAAACGTAAATAGTGTGCCAAAAAGTGTACGTGTCAAAATAGTGAAAATTAAATCAAATCGAAAATATTCAAAAAAGAATAAAATAAAATGATGAACAAAGATGGCCAATAAAAGTAATGTGATTCGCTCTGGAGAAATTTTATCTGCGATTTTTACAGTCTGATATTCGTAACTTAATCCAAAAGCAAATTTGAATAATGATGGTCTAATGTAAGCCAAAATTAACGAAGCCATTGTGTGAATTCCTCCTGAATTGCAAAACATATCCAAAAAAATACCCATAGCAAAACTTGTCAAAAGCAAAATGCTTTTGTTGCTATTAACTGGATATAACAAAATAAATAGAACGTAGGGATAAGGATTCAAATACCCTAACAAATTAATATTGTTGAATATTAAAATTTGTAAGAGTAAAAAAACTACAAATCGGATGGTATTTAAAACGCTATTGTTCACTTATTTTTTTGGTGCTGTTGTTATTGTTTCTAGTTGTCTTTTTTCTTTTTTTCTTTTATTTTCAATAACATAAACATAGCCCAAAGCCGTCATGTCATTAAATAATCGAATATTAATCGTATAGTAATTGGTTTTCTTGTCAATAAATATTTTATCAATTTTTCCAATTGGAATATTTTCTGGGAAGATGTCTGAATTTCCTCCTGTTACAATTGAGTCGCCATGTTTTAGAGAGGCTAATCTAGGTACATCTATTAATTGTGCAAAACCAGCATTGGTTCCGTCCCAAATTAAAGACCCGAAATGATTTGAGTTTTTAATCTTAGCATTAATTTTAGACTTTGTGTTCAATACACTTTGAATGGTAGAAAAATTTGCTGAGGTTTTTTCAATAATTCCAATAACACCTCTATCGTTCACAACTCCCATATCTACTTCAATTCCTGAATTTGTTCCCGAATTTATGGTGATGTAATTTTCTCTGGTATTAAAAGAATTTTTTACCACTTTAGAAACTACCACATTGTAATTGTTTAAGTCGTTTCTAAATAGTGTTTTAGAAGTTAAAATCGTATCTTTTTTATTAAAAAGTAATTGTTTTAATAAAGCGTTTTCGGTAGCTAAATCTTTGTTTTTTTGTTTTAAACTAAAGTATTCGTTTACTTCATTTACTTTTTCGTAGTAAGCACCAGTAACCGCATTAGCCGAATTTACGTATTCGCTACGGTGATACGAATGCGATTTTATTACCAAAGAAAATGAGATGCCCAAAAGCAGCAAAAACAGCAATCGATGGCTGTTTTTTATGATAAAATTAATTATTTGCTGCATGAACTATCTTTTATTTGATCAGAATTCCTTTGTATTTGTTTATGTTTTTAAGCGCCATTCCCGTTCCTCTAACTACGGCTCTTAATGGGTCTTCGGCAATATAAACCGGTAAATCTGTTTTTGATGATATTCGTTTGTCTAATCCTCTTAACATTGAACCTCCACCTGCTAAATAGATACCTGTGTTGTAAATATCTGCAGCTAATTCTGGTGGTGTTTGCGATAATGTTTCCATTACAGCGTCTTCAATACGTTGAATAGATTTATCTAATGCTTTTGCAATTTCACGGTACGATACATCAACTTGTTTAGGTTTTCCCGTTAATAAGTCTCTTCCTTGAACTGACATATCTTCTGGAGCACTATCTAAATCTTCTGTTGCTGCTCCAATTTGAATTTTTACTTTTTCAGCAGTAGTTTCACCAACAAATAAATTGTGTTGCGTTCTCATGTAGTACACAATATCATTCGTAAAAACGTCTCCGGCAATTTTAACCGATTTATCACAAACAATTCCGCCAAGAGCAATAACTGCAATTTCTGTTGTACCACCTCCAATATCTACAATCATATTCCCTTTTGGTTGCATAATATCTAAACCGATACCAATTGCTGCTGCCATAGGTTCATGAATCAAATATACTTCTTTACCATTTACACGCTCAGCAGATTCTTTTACCGCACGCATCTCCACTTCTGTAATTCCAGAGGGGATACAAATTACCATGCGAAGTGCTGGTGTAAATAATTTCTTTTTTAACGCAGGAATACTCTTGATAAATAATTTTATCATTTGTTCTGATGCATCAAAATCAGCAATAACCCCATCTTTCAAAGGACGAATGGTCTTAATGTTTTCATGCGTTTTACCTTGCATCATGTTGGCTTCCTTACCTACAGCAATGATTTTGCCAGTAATTCGGTCTCTAGCAACGATAGACGGACTGTCAATTACAACTTTGTCGTTGTGAATGATTAGAGTATTTGCGGTACCAAGGTCGATTGCGATATCCTCGG
>NZ_CALBSN010000034.1 GCF_937967675.1 uncultured Flavobacterium sp.
AAGCCTTCCGTGAATTGCAATTGTTACACCGCGTTTGGAAAGAAGAAATTGGTCCGGTTGATCGTGAACACAGAGAAGCGATTTGGAACGAATTCAGCGAAATTACCAAACAAATGCACGATAAACGCGAAGGTTTATATGCTGAAGCAAGAGCAAAAGAATCAGACAACTTAGCGGTTAAAAACGAAATCATTTCGCAAATTATTGCTTTAGGAAACGAGAAAATCGATTCGCACAGTGGATGGCAAGCGCAAATTCAGAAAATGGAAACGTTGCGTGAAGCGTTCTTTAAAGCAGGAAAAGTGCCAGCGGAAGTGACGGAGGAAACTTGGGCTAACTTTAAGAATGCGGTTCGTTCTTTTAATGTGAATAAAAATGTTTTTTATAAAGACATCAAACACGAGCAAAACGAAAACTTAAATAAAAAGTTAGCCTTAGTAGAAAAAGCCAAATCGTTACAAGACAGTTCTGATTTCGCTGCTACAACTCCAATTATGAAGAAAATTCAAGACGATTGGAAGAAAATTGGGCACGTACCTCGTAAATATTCCGACAGTGTTTGGAAAGACTTTAAAGATGCTTGTAATGCGTATTTCGACAGAATGCATGAAGCAAGAAATGCCGAAACTAGTGAAGAAGTAGAAGCATTTGAAAAGAAAAAAGCATTCTTAGAAGAGTTGAAATCATTCACTTTAACGGGCGAACACAAAGCGGATTTAGATGCGATAAAAGCACACATTGCAACTTGGAAAACCTTTGGAAAAGTGCCTTTTAACAGAAGACACATCGAAGGAAAATTCAATAAGATTTTAGATGCTTTGTTTGAAAAACTAAGTATTTCTAAAAAAGACACCGAAATGATGCGTTTTAACAATCGCTTAGAGCAATTAGCAGAAGGCGACGACCGCAGAGCTTTAGAACAAGAGCAGTTCTTCATCAGAAAGAAAATCGACGAAGTACAAAGCGAAATTTTCCAGTTAGAAAACAACATTCAGTTTATTAGCAGTAGTTCGAAAGGTGAAAATCCTTTTATTAAAGAAGTTCAAAAAAGCATTGAACGCCACAAAGACGACTTGAAATTGTGGAAAGAAAAACTACAGCAAATTAAAAATATATAAGATTGAATCCCGAGTTTAGGCTCGGGATTTTTTTTGTTTCTTTATTTAAAAAAGTAGAGATAGAAAAAAAATTAAATTTATTTCCCTATTTTTGATAAACTAGAATCAAATACTACTTTTAACATAATTTAAAAATAATGAAAAGAATATTTTCTTTGCTTTTGATAACAAATTTATTTCTTTGGTCATGCTCATCCGATGATTCAGAGAACATTACGGATAATAACAATGGTTTTACTGTCAACAATACATTCTACTCAACTCCTCAGTTCATAGTTGGACCAGTTACTGAAAGACCAGACAGAGGATTCGATATTTATGAATTTTCCTTTAGAAATAGTAATGGGAATTATGTCCACATAGATGTAAATTCTCCAAATTTAAACGAATTAGAGTTAATGACTTATGAAATAACTCGAGGAGGAACAAGATATCCTGGTAAATCTGACTTAGGAAAAAACGGATATAACTTTCCAGAATGGGATGAATGGTATTATAGTACAGCAGGACACTTTTCAGATGGATTCATTAAAATTTCGAGAGAAAATGGAAAATTAGTATTTGAATATGAATTTAATTACAATGATGACACCAAAAGTATCAAAGGGTATGCTAAACAACCATAATATTAGCAAATAATATGAATTTATATTTTACACTAATAATAATCATTCTAACAATTGTTTGTTTTATACTATTCACTAAATATAAATTAGAAAAAGAAAGGTACAAAAATTTGAAACTATCAAATGAAAATTTAGATAAGTTAGAGATTTATAATCAAAATTTGAAAGAAGAACTACTTAAAGTAAAAGAACAAAATATTTTAGAAAAAGAAGACGCATTTAATCGTGGGTTTGAAAATGGGAAAAGAATTAATAGCTATGAAGTACAAATACATCCATATCAAGATATTTTTATAAATAAAAAAACTTTTAGTACTGAAGAAGTAATTAAAATTGGCTATAAATATATCATTTTCATTAATGGTTTACCATTTCCCAATTCTCACATTGAAATTATAGAAACAATTTCAAGAAAAGAGATTAGCGAAGAAAGAATTAGTGAAATTTTAAATAAAATTAGTGAATTAACTAACTTAATACCTAATGCTAATATTCAATTAATTGGTAGTTTATCTGAATTTGGCAAAAAACTTTTAAATCAAAAAAAATAAATCAACATACTGCTGAGAGCATAATTCAAATAGACAAAAAGCCATCAAATAAAAATATCGCCCCTACAGGACTTACTAATCGTTGTGTTTATTTTTTTACCCATATTCCGTTCCTACGGAGCTACCTACATTCCGTTCCTACGGAACTAAAAAAGTAAATACAAGTGTTGTAAAATGCCGTTAGGCATGAAATATGGGTAACTTAAAGTAACATAGCTGGCAAAAATCCCGTAGGGATGACATAAAAGAGATGCTTAACAGCATGACAAACTAGGCGTGATATGCGTTATGTGATACTTCGTTACCTCAGCATGACAAACTAAATGGAAAACTTTGCGTGCTTTGCGAAACAACTTAGCGCCTTTGCGTTTAATAAAGAGATACTGAAACAAGTTCAGCATAACAAAGCTAAACTGAACACTGAGACTGAAAACTGCGACTGAACACTACAACTTCTTCGCTTCTTCCCAAAAAACATCCATTTCCGCCAAAGTCATGTCCATTAAAGGTTTGCCTAATTCGGTGGCTTTGCTTTCTAAATATTGAAAACGTTTGATGAATTTTTTATTCGTGCGTTCTAATGCATCTTCTGGGTTTACTTTTAAGAATCGGGCATAATTTATCATGGAAAACAAAACATCGCCAAATTCGGCTTCTATTTTATCTTGATTGCCGGCTTGTACCTCAACTTGGAGTTCGTTTAGTTCTTCTTGTACTTTGTCCCAAACTTGGTGTGGCTCTTCCCAATCAAATCCAACACCTTTTACTTTATCTTGAATGCGGCTTGCTTTTACTAATGCCGGTAAACTTTTTGGCACACCTTCTAATACCGATTTTTTACCTTCTTTCAGTTTTAGTTTTTCCCAATTTTGCTTTACTTCTTCTTCGTCAGCCACAACCACATCGCCATAGATATGCGGATGACGATCGATTAATTTATCACAAATGGAATTCGCTACATCGCCAATATCAAAGGCATTGGTTTCGCTACCTATTTTCGCATAAAAGACAATGTGTAATAACACGTCGCCCAACTCTTTCTTTATTTCTTCTAAATCGTTATCTAAAATAGCATCGCCTAATTCATAGGTTTCTTCAATCGTTAAATGACGTAGACTTTCCAGCGTTTGCTTTTTATCCCACGGACATTTTTCGCGTAAATCGTCCATGATATCTAAAAGTCGGTTGAAAGCTTGTAGTTGTTGTTGGCGTGTGTTCATTATTAGTGATGTTTATTTGACGTTGAGACAAGCCATTGGCTTGTCTGTACTTATTTGCCTTTTAATCTTGGCTGATGAGACAAGCCATTGGCTTGTCTGTACTATATTGATGGAAATAATATCGTAAAAATAAAAAATCCCACGTGGAAAACGCAGGATTTTAAAGTATAATTTTTCCAAAGCTTATTCAGCAACTGGAGTTTCTTCTTCTTGTTTGATTTCTTTAGATAACGCTTCTACAGAAACGAAACCTTTAGGTTGTAACAAATTGTACCAGTTTAAGATTTTTTTGATATCAGAATTATATACTCTGTCTTCGTCAAATTCTGGTAAAATTTCTCTGAAATATGCTTTTAATTTTGCATCATCTTCTTTGTGAGACATTGCCATACCGTCGTTTTCTTTAGTAGCGATTGCTTTGAAAACTTCTGCTAAACGCACTTCTTCAGAATACGTATACACTGCTATTTCTGATAACAAACTTACGTTAGCTCTCATTCCAACTGTGATCTTTTTTCCGTCTAATAAAGATTCGGCAACAAATCCTGTACGTGTTTGAATTTTTAATTCATATAAACCTGGTTTCCCAGAAATAGCTAATATTTTTTGAATGCTCATATTTCTTACTTATTAAGGTTGGCAAATATATTATTTTAAAGTAAAAAGTGAAACGTAAAAAGTAAAAAGTTTAGTTAAAATAGCTATTAACTTTTCACTAATAACGAATTACTATTAACGTCCTTTTTTGTTTACGTATTTCATTTTATAATCGGGTCTTGCTTTACCATCCATAATGTTTTGCAATTTCTTCCCAATTAACTTCTTTTTCAGAATTGACAAATGATCGGTAAATAAAATTCCTTCGATATGATCGTACTCGTGTTGGATAACACGCGCGATTAAACCGTCGTACACTTCTGTTTTCTTATTGAAATCTTCATCAAAATATTCAATTGTAATCGTATCATGACGAAAAACATCTTCACGCACATCTGGAATACTCAAACATCCTTCGTTAAATCCCCAAATATCACCTTCTTCTTTGATTATTTTTGCATTGATGAACGTTTTTTTAAAATCTTTCATTAAAGCCGCTTCTTCTTTAGAAACGTCATCACTATCAGCAAAAGGTTCGGTATCAATAACAAACAAACGAATTGGCAAACCAACTTGTGGAGCCGCCAAACCTACGCCGTGTGCATGATACATGGTGTCATACATGTTCGCGATTGTTTCTTTAAGATTCGGATATTCTGGAGTAATGTCCTCTCCTACTTTACGTAAAACTGGTTCTCCGTATCCGTATATTGGTAAAATCATAATCTGTAATTTCTATTTTCTAACTTTTGAATTCTAAATTCCGAGTGCAAAAGTACTATTTTTTATAATGTAAATAATCTTGAAGCATAATTGTTGCGGCAATTTCGTCAACTAATGCTTTATTTCGTCGTTGTTTCTTTTTTAAACCACTATCAATCATGGTTTGGAATGCCATTTTGGAAGTAAAACGTTCATCTACACGTTCAACAGGCATTTCAGGGAAATTACTTTTGAAAGTCTCAAGAAATTTATTGATTATTTCTGCACTTTGCGAAGGCGTTCCATCCATTTGCTTTGGTTCGCCCAAAATTACTTTCTCTACTTTTTCTTTGCCAAAATAATCCTTTAAAAAAGAAATTGCAGTTTCAGATGGAATTGTAGTTAGCCCAAAAGCTATCATTTGCATTTCATCGGTAACGGCTATACCTGTTCGTTTGATTCCGTAATCTATGGCTAAAATTCTTGACATTTTATTTTTTTACAAAAATAAGGCATTTGTTTAACAAAATAGACTCCAAACTTTAAACTATTGATTTTTGCTTTCAAACAAATGATTTATCTTTGCTACTCAAATTTTGAAAAACATGACCAATTTACAAGCAACAATAGAACAAGCATGGGAAAATCGTGCTTTATTACAAGAAGAAACTACGCAAAAAGCCATTAGAGAAGTTATCGAATTATTAGATAGCGGAAAACTTCGTGTAGCCGAACCAGTTGAAAAAGGTTGGCAAGTAAACGAATGGGTTAAAAAAGCAGTGGTAATGTACTTCCCTATTCAAAAAATGGAAACTTGGGAATCGGGTATTTTTGAATATCACGATAAAATGTTATTGAAACGCAATTATGCTGAAAAAGGAATTCGTGTAGTTCCAAATGCAGTGGCAAGATATGGTGCTTATATTTCTTCGGGTGTAATTTTGATGCCAAGTTACGTAAACATTGGAGCTTATGTAGATGAAGGCACGATGGTGGATACTTGGGCAACCGTAGGAAGTTGTGCGCAAATTGGAAAACATGTTCACCTTTCGGGTGGTGTTGGAATTGGTGGCGTTTTAGAACCATTACAAGCGGCTCCAGTAATTATTGAAGATGGTGCATTCATTGGTTCAAGATGTATTGTGGTAGAAGGTGTTCACGTAGGAAAAGAAGCGGTTTTAGGTGCGAACGTATGCTTAACTGGTTCTACGAAAATTATTGATGTTACTGGTGATGAACCAATTGAATATAAAGGAGTAGTTCCAGCTCGTTCAGTAGTAATTCCTGGAAGTTATACAAAGAAATTCCCTGCTGGAGATTATCAAGTGCCTTGTGCGATTATCATTGGACAAAGAAAACCTTCAACCGATTTGAAGACTTCTTTAAATGATGCTTTAAGAGAATATAACGTAGCGGTATAAATCAAAGTAAGAAGTTAAAATAATAAAGTGAGTTCCAATTCATAACCAAATTGTTGTGAATTGGAATTTTTATTTTCATTAATAAGAAATTACAAGTAAATAAATTGTACATCTTGATTGAATAGTTAAATTTGCTAAAAATTACCTTTTATGTCAAACTATTTTAGCAGTGTAAAACTATTTTTCAAGCGCTTTTTTGTGGTTCTTTTTATTTACCAAATTTGTCGTTTGTTATTTTACTTTTTCAATAAAAATGCCTTTGAAAACATTTCTGCTAAGGTTTTTTTAGGCGGTATTCATTTTGATTTATCGGCAATTGCCTACATCAATTTAATTTTTGCGCTTTTACATTTTCTTCCTGGTAATTTTAAATACAAACCCAACTACCAAAAGTATTTGAAAATTGGATTCTTTGTAGTGAATTTGATATTCATTTTAACCAATTTTGTTGATTTTGAATATTACAAATTCACCGGCAGAAGAAGTACATTTGGTATGATTACCGCAAGCGGAATGGAAAATGAAATTGGCGGATTAATCTTTTCCTTTTTGATTGAATTTTGGTATTTACCACTTCTTGCTTTGGTTTTAGGAATACTATTCTGGAAGGCAACTCCAAATTTAAAATCTGCAACCGAACAAAGTGCAAACTGGTCACAAATAGCGAAACAATCTGGCATGTTTGTGCTTTTAATGGGATTTGTTTTCTTGTTAGGTCGTGGTGGAATACAAAAAAAACCTATTAAAATTGTTGATGCTGTAAATTATGGTTCTATCAATCAATCTGCGATAGTTTTAAATACTCCATTTTGTATCTTAAAAACCCTTGGAAAAAAAGAAACTTTAGAATCTCCAAAATACTTTTCAGAAACCGAATTAAATCAAATTTTCAATCCAATTACAGAAATTACTTCAACTGAAAATCCAAACAAAAAAAACGTTGTAATTATAATTTTGGAAAGTTTTGGACGAGAAAATATCCAACGCGGACAAACGCCTTTTTTAGATGGATTAATTGAAAAATCGTTATTTTTTGAAAATGGTTTTGCCAATGGAAAACTTTCTATTGACGCGGTTCCTTCTACTCTTTCAAGCATTCCAAGTCTAATGAATACTTCGTTAATTACGTCAAGTTATTCGATTAACGAAGTGTATGGATTGCCAAAAATTTTAAAAGATAACGGATATCAAACGGCATTTTTTCACGGTGCTTTTAACGGAAGCCAAAATTTTGATCAATATTGTAAAGTGGCTGGTTTTGATAATTATTTTGGAAAGAATGAATACGTTGGTCCAGAAGCATTTGACGGAAGATGGGGCGTTTTTGATGAGGAATTTATGCAATATTTTTCAGGTAAAATGACCGAATTTAAACAACCTTTTTTTAGTACAATTTTCACTATTTCATCTCACAATCCTTACATAGTTCCCGAAAAATACAAAGGAAAATTTCCAAAAGGAACTACTAAAATTCATGAAAGTATTGCGTATGCTGACAATGCTTTGAAACGCTTTTTCGATACCGCTTCTAAAGAAGAATGGTATAAAAACACACTATTCGTAATTACTTCTGATCACACTTCATCTGAACCAACTGAGAAAAAATTTAAAACTAATGTTGGAAAATTTAGAGTGCCAATTCTGTTTTTTGACCCTTCAAATCCTTCTATCGTTGGAAAAAATCAGAAGAATTTACAACAAATTGACATCATGCCTTCGATACTTGATTATTTGAATATTGATAGTAAAATGATTACGTATGGTAAATCGTATCAGTCTGAAAAAGATTTTGTGGTGTATTATTTAGACAACATTTACCATTATGTTTCGGGCGATTATTACTTGGCTTTCGACGGAAAAAAATCGTTGGGATTATTTAATTTCAAGAAAGATGAATTGCTAAAAACCAATTTAATCAAAACCGAAAAAGCAAAAGCAACCGAAATGGAAACGTTTATAAAAGCGTATATTCAATCGTTCAACGAACGAATTATTGGAAATAAATTAACTTTGACAAAATAAAAACAATTTGTAATGAATAGGATTTTGGTTATTCAAAATAAAATGATTGGAGATGTTTTGATTAGTAGCATCATTTGCAACAATTTAAAAAAAGCATATCCAAATGCACAAATTGATTATTTAGTTAATGATAATACAATCGATGTTTTAAAAGGAAACCCTAATATTGATTCATTAATCATCTTTGAAAAGAAACATCAAAACAGCACTTACGAACTTATAAAATTTGCTATAGGACTTAGAAAAAACAAATACGATTTAGTTATTGATGCTTATTCAAAACTACAAAGTTGGATAATTGTATTGCTTTGTGGAGGTAAGAGAAAAATTTCATATAAAAAAATTGGTCGCACATTTTTATACGATGACAACATTCCATATGCAGAAAACCCTTCTAGTAACCTTGGATTAGCAATTGAAAGAAGACTTTCTTTGTTAACTCCATTGAATTTGAATTTTGAACTTGATGGTCAACCCAAATTATTCTTGGATCAGTTAGAAAAAGATTTTGCTGATAAAATATTTGAAAATCACAAAGTAGACAAATCAAAAAAAACAGTAATGATAAGTTT
Source organism: uncultured Flavobacterium sp. (assembly GCF_937967675.1). Taxonomy (GTDB): domain Bacteria; phylum Bacteroidota; class Bacteroidia; order Flavobacteriales; family Flavobacteriaceae; genus Flavobacterium. The sequence goes on from NZ_CALBSN010000034.1 coordinate 8,830, forward strand.
ATTAGGAAGTGAAAAACTCAAAACCTATCCTCTTCAATATATGACAGAAATTATAGATTTTATTTCTGACAAGTATAATGTTAACATACTTTTTAATTATTTCCCAAAACAACTTGAAGAAGCTAAAATTGTTTTTAATAGTTGCAGAAAAAGCACTCAACAAAATATTTACTTTGACTTATTAGGTTCAAATTTACGAGAATATATTGCTATTATGGATAATTGTGATATAATTATTGGCAATGATGGAGGTGCTATAAATTTAGCAAAAGCACTTAACAAACCTTCTTTCATTATATTTTCGCCTTGGATAGAGAAAAAAATCTGGGCTACTTTTGAAGATGGAAAAAAACATTTATCAATTCATTTGAATGATATCGCACCTGATTTAATTAGTAGTAAAACAGAAAAAGAGTTAAAAGAAAACGCTATACAACTTTACGAAAAATTAGAACCAAGATTTGTAATTGAAAAAATTACTCCTTTTTTAGATTCTCATCTTTTATAATACCAGTTGAAATCCAAGTAATATTATTTTTAATGTTATACGCTCTTAATGCCAAGTTCTTATTCCATTCTTCTTGATTGAAATAAGCGCGTGCATGATCTAAATGCAAACAAACAGCACTGTAACGAATTTGTTTTGATAAAATTCCGAAGTTGAACAAACGTTCTCCTACTTCTCTATCCAAACCACCGTATTGCATTTCTTCGTTAAAACCATTCACCGCAATTAAATCTTTCTTAAAACAAGACGTATTGTGACCGTTGAAGGTTCGTTTTGTTGGAGTTAACCAATTCATGAATGAAGCAAAAAGTGAAATTTTGGTCAGCTTTGATAATTTAAACGTTTTTGAAACTCCATTTTTAATCAGCCAAGAAATCGAAAAACAATCTTGATTTTTAATGTTTTCCAATGAAATTTTCTGAGAAGTTTCCATCGGTAATTTAAAATAACCTCCAGACAGAAAATAACCTTCTTCTTGGTGTTTTAAATGTTGGGCAACAAAATCTTTTCGTGGAATACAATCACCATCGGTAAAAAGTAAATAATCGGAATTGGTTTTTAAGATAGCTTTATTTAAGATTTTACATTTCTGAAAACCATTATCTTCTTGCCAAACATGAACAATTGGAAACTTAAATTGGCTTTGAAAAGATTCAATTATTGTTTTTGTTTTTTCGGTAGAACCATCATCGGCAATAACAACCTCAAAGTCTGGCTCGGTTTGGACGCTGTATCCAACAAGCACTTTTTGAAGCCATTCTTCCGAATTATATGTGGTGATGATTACCGATAATTTCATCTAACGAATTAAAAGTGAAAAATACTACTTTTTCCAGAACTTTAATTTCTTTTTGATTCTTTTTTTTCTGCAAAAACATTAAAAAAAAATTATTCGAAATCTCTAAATTGTTTTTGATGATTGAGTTGCCAAATATCATCATTTAATAAGGATTTCAAAAATAATTCGGCACTATTTCCTTTTCCGAAATCGCTTTCTGTTGGTTGTACTTGATGCGTATCAATAACACTCAAAGCTTTAGAAATTTGCTCTGATGTATAATCAACATTGATGATATCGGCGTGAAGTGCCCTATTTTGTTGGCGTGTTCCAATATTGATAATCGGCAAACCATAATAAGGAGCTTCTCGAATGCCCGCACTACTATTTCCAATAATGAACTGGGATTTTTTCAATAAGGTTAAGAAATATTCAAATCGCAACGATGGAAAAATGCGAAAACGAGGATTTCCTTTTAATTTCTCATACGCTTTCAAAATGGTTTGACTTCCTAAATCGTTATTGGGATATACTACCACATAATTATGATGATCAGCTAATAAAGCATCCACAAAATGATCTGCATATTCCTGCATGAATTTGGCTTCTGTTGTCACCGGATGAAACATCGCAACGGCGTAGGTATCAAAGGTAATATCATAATACTGTTTTGCCGTTTCTAAATCAGGTAACGTATTGGAAAACATAATATCTACATCTGGAGAACCGATTGTAAAAATAGCATGTTCTAATTCGCCCATTTGAATCAAGCGTTTTTTGGCTTGAGGGTTAGACACAAAATGCACGTGACTCATTTTACTGGTTGAGTGACGAATCAACTCATCGATAGTTCCAGAGACTTCTCCTCCTTCAATATGCGCTACTAAAATATTATTCAAACTTCCAACGATAGCGCCTGCTAAGGCTTCCACTCGATCGCCATGAATCACAATCATATCAGGATCGCAAGATTTCACATAAGCAGAAAGTCCTTCAATGGTCTTCGCTAAAGTCAAATCCATAGTGGTTTCATGGGTGTGATTTTCGAAGGTATGAATATTGGTAAATCCACATCGCTCTACTTCTAGCAAAGTATAACCATATTCTTTTTGCAAATGCATACCCGTAACAAAAATATAAGGCTCAAATGCCGCATGTCCTTCCAAAATTTGAATCAAGGATTTTATTTTACCAAAATCGGCACGAGTACCGGTAAGAAATAGGATTTTTTTAGACATTTTTTGTTTGCTATCGTGTTGCAAATATAGGATTTTTGGTTAATACCTGACAGGTTTCTAACACCTGTCAAGTATTACCATCATATTTTCTTATTACTCAAAATCCCCAAAATCCAATTGCTCATCATGGGCAATATCTCTTGTGGCTTTTTTTCCTAATAACGAATCAAAATGCTCCGCTAAAATTTTTCCTGTTCCGGGGCGTTTTACCCAAATATTTTCTTTGGTCAACACTTCTCCTTTTTTAATTGGAGCAATAGAACAAACCGTTGCAAAAGCGAAATCAATAGTTACTTGTTCTTCATCAGCGGGTTTTTTGGTTCCACCTCGCATTTGAGCCATTTCAGCACTATTAATGATTAATTCTTTTGCGGCTTGCTCATCCATACTACATACAATATCTGGACCTGTTCGGTTCATGTGGTCGGTGAAGTGGCGTTCTAAAATGGAAGCCCCTAAAGCAACCGCACCCAAACAAGCATTATTGTTTAACGTATGATCCGATAATCCAAAAACTTTATCAGGGAATGCTTGATGCATTTCCATCATAGCACCAAATCGTACTAAATGAATTGGAGTGGGATATAAATTGGTTGTATGCAATAAAGCCACTGGAATATTGTGTTTATCAAAAATAGCTACCGCTTTTTGAATACTTGCTATGGTATTCATACCCGTACTTAAAATAACAGGTTTTCCAAAAGAAGCAATATGCTCCAACAAAGGATAATTATTACATTCTCCCGAACCAATTTTATAAGCTGGAATATCAAACTTTTTCAAGCGTTCGGCTGCAGCACGCGAGAAAGGCGTTGAAATAAAAATCATGCCTTTGCTTTCCACATAATTTTTCAATTCTAATTCGTCTTCTTCGTTTAAAGCACAACGTTCCATAATTTCGTAAATGGAAACATCAGCATTGCCTGGAATAACTTTTTTAGCAGCACCACTCATTTCGTCAGCTACAATATGGGTTTGGTGTTTCACGACCTCAACTCCTGCTCTATGTGCAGCATCAACCATTTCTTTGGCTACTTGCAAAGAACCTTCGTGATTAATTCCGATTTCAGCGATAACTAATGATGGAAAATCGGGTCCTATTTTTCTTCCTGCTATTTCTATGTAGGGATTCATTTTTATTTGGTTTAAAGTGTTAGATAATGGGTTAAAAGTTCTTTTTGTTAAGCAAATACTCTGCATAATCAAAGTCTTCGTGTGTATCGATATCTACATTAGCAAAAGGATGATTGACTTCTAATGGAAATGCTTCTTTTGTAATGATTTCATTATTTAGTATAGCGGATGATTTTGAAATATAAAGCAACCCATTTTCATAATATAAGGGCTCTAAATCTTGACTACGTTGCCCCACTTCATAGTTGTAAGGAATAAATCTATTATTTATAATTTTTCCTAATTTATGATGACTGCGCGAAACGGTAAACAGACTATTTGTTTGTTGTTCTTGAAAAATCGCAAAAGCATTTTGTAGTAAATTTTGTGGTCGCAATGGATTAGTAGCTTGTAATAAAATTACATTTTCAATTATTTCATCAATTGATTCTAAAACATGTTTTAAAGCAGAAACAGTAGGCTCCAAATCACCTGAAAGTGCTTGAGGTCTATCAATAACTATAGCGCCATATTGCAAAGCTATTTCTTTAATAACATCATCATCGGTAGAAACATAAACCGCATCGATAAAATTATGCTGTTTGGCATATAGAATACTGTGGGCCAACAAAGGAATTTCGCCCAATAGTTTTGTATTTTTTCCAGGTAAACGTTTGGATCCGCCTCGTGCTGGGATTATGGCTATAGTTTTCATTTTTAATTTTACAATAAAACGATGTTAAACATATAAAAGGTATTACTTTTTCCAGAACTTTAATTTCTTTTTAATTCTTTTTTTTCGATGAAATCGATGTTGGAAATCAGAAGTTAGTTTCCACATGGTTTCAAAAACTGTATTTTCATCATCACCTGAAAGTTTGGCATATTCGTTACTCATTACTGCAATCATGTCTTTCTTATGTGTAATCTTTGATAAATTCTTCATTCGGGTTTGAAAATTCATAGTTTCATGAAATTGCATTCGGTTCAAGTCCACTAAAAAAAAGGAATAACTTACGTCGTTATTTTTTCGAATTAGAGTATTTCCAGGTGAATGATCTAAAAATTCAATGCCTTTTTCGTGCATTTCAAAGGTAAATTGAGCAAACTTTCTAATAATAAAATCTCGGTTTTCAAAAGCTTCATTTTGGACAATTTCTCTGAATTCAAATACATTTTCTAAATGTTCACAAACGTAATAACTATCTTTAAGCCCAATGAAATCATAATTTTCAAAAAAAGCGACAGGTTGAGGAGTACCAATTTGCATTTCCATCAATTTTGAAGCAAATTCGAAGGAACGACGTGCTTTTGATTTTCTGAAGTATCGATAAACTATTTTGTTAATTAAATTTGGTTTTTTAAACGATTTAATACTGAGCGTAATTTCTTCAAATTCAAATAGTTTAATTATATTTCTTTGTCCGTTAACTAGAATTTTTCCTTCGATTAAAAAATGATCAATCAAAAAAACAATCCTTTCTTGTAAATCTTTAAACTTATTATGAATTAAATACTTCATTTAAAATATTTTAAAATTAAATTAACTTAATACTAAATTTATGTTAATAATCAACAACTATACTATATTTTTGCAAAAAACAAAATATGCATTCCAAAACAATTTTTCCAATAAAATTATTTTTCATTTTTTTAGTAAATACTTTATTGACATTGATAATTTCAATAAAGTATTATGATTTTGTTGAAAATGTAAATTCAATAAATGCAAATATATTTATTATTATTTCACAAATTGGCCATTTTGCAGTTTTAAGTAGTATTCCTTTGTTTCTTTCTCTTTTACTATTTTTTGTTTCAAAAAGAATATTACTTACAAAATTTATAAATATTATATCTTCTAGTTTACTTTTAATTCTAGTTAAATTAGATACCATTGTTTTTAGTCAATTTAGGTACCATCTATCGCCAATGGTTTTTAAATTGGCATTTGGCAAAAGAGCAAGCGATATTTTTCAATTTTCAAATGAAAATTACATTACTGCATTTTTATTTATTATTGGAGTTGTTGGTTTTCAACTGTTACTATTCATGTTGATTAATAGAATTTCTTTTGAGAACACTAAATTTAGAAAAATTATAAAAACTTTTTCATTTACTTTTTTAATAATTATTTTAGTTTCTCATATAGGATTTGCATGGTCTGACGCAAATAGTTATAGACAAATTACTCAAACTAAAAATTTATTTCCTGCTTATTATCCTTTAACTGCAGAAAATTTATTTATAAAATTAAATCTTGTAAATAAAGATTTATCTAAAAATGAAATCGCAATAGAAACAGAATCTAAAACTATAAATTATCCATTAAAAAATATAGATAGTAATAATACAACTAATAAAAACATTCTTTTAATTGTAATTGACTCGTGGAGATATGATTATTTAACTGAAGAGATAACTCCAAACATCTATAATTTTAAAAAATCCGCACAAGAATTTACCAATCATAAAAGCGGATCAAACATGACTACAGGGGGGATTTTCTCTATGTTTTATGGAATTCCAGCAACTTATTTTGACTCATTTACGGGAATAAATAAAGGTCCGGTCATGATTGATCAATTTATAAAACAAAAATATGACGTCAATATATTAAGTAGTTCTACTGTTGAAAATCCTCCTTTTAATAAAAATGTTTTTACCAAAGTAAAAAATCTTAAGTTAAATACTGATGGTAATTCACCTGCGGAAAGAGACATGTGTATTTTTAATTCTTGGACCAACTATATTGAAAATTACAATCAAAAAAATCCGTTTTTTGGTTTCTTATTTTTTGATGCAGCACATGGTTTTGATTTCCCTAAAAACTACAAAGCTCCATTTAAACCGTATCTTGACAAAGTTGATTATTTAGCTTTTGATGATGATTACGACCCTAAACCGCTAATTAACAGGTATAAAAATTGTTTACATTATGTTGATGATTTAATCGGAAAAATCATATCGCAACTCGATAAAAAAAATAAATTAGAAAACACTATTATAATTATAACTTCTGATCACGGACAAGAATTTAATGATTCTAAAAAAGGATACTGGCAGCATGGAGGGAATTTTTCAAAATATCAAATCAACACACCCTTCATATTATATGATTATAATAAAGCTCCAAAAAAATACAATCATCTTACGCTACATTATGATATAGCACCGACAATTATGAGCAATTATTTAGGAGTAAACAATAGTCCTAAAGAGTATTCTTCAGGAAAAAACTTGTTTGACACTTCTAAAAGGGATTTTTTCATTTGCGGTTATAATCAAAAATTTGCTATAGTAGAAACTAATAGAATAACCAATATTTACACATCAGGTTTATTAGACGTTGTTGACAATAATTTAAACGTCCTAGATGAAGAACCAAATAGTGAATATCTATTACAGACAATGAACGAAATAAGAAAGTTTTACAAATAAATTAAAGAAAATCTATATCATTATCTAGGATATCATTTATTTTATTGAGGTTTTCCATACCTAAAACGACTTTCTTTTTAATATTCTGCAAATTTTCTAATGAACTTGAATAAAAAGTAAATCCTAAATCAAACGAAAAGTCCTTAGATAAATTTAGCAGTTCTATTGGAAATAATTTGGGTATAAAGGAAACATCTGATAACAATTTTGTATAATCGGTAGTTTCTCTTGGATGTTGTTTTACGTAAACTTTGTAACCCTCACTTATTGCTTTTTCAACAACTTTTTTATAAAGCTTAATTTTTACATTTTCTGTTAAATGCCCGTCTTCAGACAAAGGCTGTGTTATTAATATCATTTTTTTTTCTTGAGAAAATGTAATTTCATCTCCTAAAAAGCAATTAATCAATTGTTTTTTTTCAATTTCTGATAAATTTTGTTGTAATAAATTTAAATCCATTTTTACAGATTTATTTCTCAAAAACTGATCCTTCATGTTCTCAGGATGCTGTACTAAAATTTCTTTAACTTGCTTATCATAGCCCATTAAAATTGGAAACTTAATTAAATATTTTCTTTTTAAATATCTAGATTTAGGCATTCTATGCAAATAGGTACCTAATCCTTCTTCTACCATTCTAAATAAATTATTAGGATATTTTATTAAAAAATAGGCTCTAGTTCTTACAACATGAAATAAATTAATTTCAGAATTTCTTATAAAAAAATCATTCTCAACTAAAATTGGGTTAGTTTTTTCAAATAGCTCAACTAAACCTTTCTCCCTGTTGAAAATATAATTAAAAAGTCCTAAATTTTTTTTAAAATCTGTTAAAATAGAATAACTCTTTATTGACAAAACAGATTCAAACAATTGTAATTCATTTATTTTAGGGATAAGTTTTTCAATATCTTCAACCCTATCATTAATTACAATCAATAATGATTTTTTACCTTCCTTTTTTGCTTGGTGTGCTAATAAAATGGATATGTATATATGATAAAGAGAACATCCAACAAATGTTTGATTCATTTTTAAAATTTTTAGAATATTTTTGTAAAAATAATTAAATTATGAACACAGAGGTACACAACGCATTCGAAGTTATAAAAAATGGAGGTATTATTTTATACCCAACCGATACCGTTTGGGGAATTGGTTGCGATGCTACTAATGAAGAAGCCGTAAAAAAAATCTATGCTTTAAAACAACGTGAAGAAACCAAAAGCATGATTGTTTTAATGAATGGCGAACGCATGATGTATAACGTTTTCAAAGAAATTCCTGAAGTGGCTTGGCAAATTTTAGATTTATCAGAAAAACCAACGACTTTAATTTTAGATAATCCTCGAAATGTTGCCAAAAATATCGTAGCAGAAGACAACACATTAGGTGTTAGAATCGTTACCGAACCTTTTTGCTTTAAACTGATGGAACGCATGAAAAAACCATTGGTTTCAACTTCAGCAAATATCTCAGGAATGTTTACACCAAAAACTTTTAAAGAAATTAGCCCTGAAATTATAAAAGGTGTCGACTATGTAGTAAATTTGCAGCACGATAAAGTTTGCAAAAATCCTTCTACGATTATCAAATTAGGTTTAGATAGTCAAGTAAAAGTGATTCGCAAATAAAAAAGCACCGCAGATTCGCAGATTAAAATTATATTATGGATGATTTTTTATGTAAAGACAAAACTTACCAAATTATTGGAGTTCTATTTGAAGTCCATAAAAATTTAGGGAAAGGATTTTCTGAAATTGTATATAAAGACGCCATCGAATTTGAGTTGCAACAAGCTAACATCCCATACGAAAGAGAAAAAGAATATGTAGTAAATTACAAAAACACAGTATTAAAACATAAATTTTATGCTGATTTTGTAGTTTTTAATGAAATTATATTAGAAATAAAAACTGTCGATTGTTTTAACAATGCTCATTACAATCAATGTTTAAATTATTTGAAAGTTTCAGGAAATGAATTAGCACTTTTAGTTAATTTTAATTCTGTATCACTTGAACACAAAAGAGTTGTACTTTCAAAAAAATAAAAATCTGCGAATCTGCGGTAATAACATGAATTACAAACAACATTTAGAACATAACATCTTCAAAATCATTTCACAAGCAGCACAAGAACTCAACTTGGAATGCTATGTAATTGGTGGTTTTGTTCGCGATATTTTGTTAAACAGAGATCACAAAAAAGACATCGACATCGTTGCCGTTGGTAGCGGAATTGAATTAGCTTTGAAAGTTTCCGAATTAATTCCGTTTCATCCAAAAGTACAAGTTTTCAAAAACTACGGTACGGCGATGCTACGCTATGACGACATTGATGTGGAATTTGTAGGAGCTAGAAAAGAATCTTATACACACGACAGCAGAAATCCTCTTGTTGAAAACGGAACCTTAAAAGACGATCAAGAACGAAGAGATTTTACGATAAATGCATTGGCTTTTTCTTTGAATTCTGAAAACTTTGGTGATTTAGTTGATCCTTTTAACGGTGTAGAAGATTTGAAAAACAAAATCATCAAAACACCTTTAAATCCAGATATTACGTATTCCGATGATCCGTTGCGAATGATGCGAGCGATTCGTTTTGCTACGCAATTGAATTTCGAAATCGAATCAGAATCTTTAGAGGCGATTTCAAAAAATAAAGATAGAATCAACATCATTTCAGGCGAAAGAATTGTAGATGAATTACATAAAATTTTAGCTTCTGATAAACCTTCAATTGGATTTTTACATTTGTACCAAACCGGTTTATTAGATATCATTTTACCTGAATTAACCGCTTTGAATAATGTCGAAGAAGTCGAAGGTCACACACACAAGAACAATTTTTATCACACCTTAGAAGTAGTAGATAATATTTGTCCAAATACTGATGATGTTTGGTTGCGATGGTCAGCATTGTTGCATGATATAGGAAAGGCACCAACCAAAAGATTCAACAAAAAACAAGGTTGGACGTTCCACGGACACGAATTTTTGGGTGGAAAAATGGTCAAAAAAATATTTGAACGTTTGCACATGCCGTTGAATCACAAAATGAAATTTGTGCAAAAAATGGTTACGATGAGTTCGCGCCCAATTGTAATTGCAGAAGATATTGTTACGGATAGCGCAGTGCGTCGTTTGGTTTTTGATGCTGGAGAAGATATCGATAGTTTGATGACTTTATGTAAAGCCGATATCACGACTAAAAATCCAAAGAAATTTCAGAAATACCACAAAAACTTCGACATTGTAAAAGAGAAGATTGTAGAAGTTGAAGAAAAAGATAGAGTTCGAGTTTTTCAACCACCAATTTCAGGCGAAGAAATCATGGAATTATTTGGTTTAAAACCATGTAGAGAAATTGGAGTTTTGAAAGAAGCCGTTAAAGAAGCTATTTTAGAAGGTGAAATTCCGAATGAATATGAAGCTGCTAAGGATTTTGTCCTAAACAAAGCTTCAAAAATGGGATTGAAAAAACTATAAAAATTATAATCTGTTAAAGCACTTTTCAAATACGCATTACGTAAATTTGGGGTGCTTTTTGAATATCAAGAAAAATGAAAACAAATAAATCAGTCATTTATTGGCTACTTTCGGGATGTGTTTTGTTATTTATCATGGTAACTGTAGGTGGAATTACTCGTTTAACCAACTCCGGTTTATCCATGACTGATTGGCATTTAATTAACGACACCTTCCCTCCTATGTCGGAAGAAAAATGGGTAGAAGCTTTTGAAGAATACAAGAAATTTCCAGAATACCAAAAAGTAAATCAATACAAAGATTTTCAATTAGACGATTATAAATTCATTTTCTTTTGGGAATGGTTTCATCGTTTTATTGGTCGCATTATTGGTGTGGTTTTCATTATTCCGTTTGTTTATTTCTTAATCAAAAAGAAATTAGATAACGAAACCATCAAAAAATGTTTTATTCTTTTAGGAATGGGCGCTTTTCAAGGATTTTTGGGTTGGTTCATGGTAGCCAGTGGTTTAAAAGACATGCCTGATGTGAGTCATTTCAGATTAGCGATTCACTTAACATTTGCTTTTATTACATTTGCTTATACACTTTGGGTTGCTTTGGATTTAATTTATCCTGAAAGAAAATTACCTGTTGCTGAATTAAGAAAAATCGCCCGAATTGCTTTAGTAATTCTAATCATTCAAATCATTTACGGAGGTTTTGTAGCAGGATTAAATGCAGGTTTAATTCACAATCATTGGCCATTAATGAGCGACGGACAATTCTTCCATGAAAGTATCCGATTAGAACAATCGAATTTACTTTTAGCATTTACAGAAGGAAAAAGTGGTGTACAATTTATTCACAGAACATTCGCTTATGTGGTAGTTGGAATGATTATTTTCTTATTCATGAAAAGCAGAAAATTTGTATTAGACAAAAGACAAGATAACGGAGTTAAAACGTTGTTGGTTTTTGTATTTATCCAGTTCCTATTAGGAGTTTTCACCTTGTTATTTCACGTGCCGCTTTGGTTAGGATTAGCACATCAAATTATGGCGTTCTTTTTATTGACTGCCATGACGTTCACATTGCATAGATTTAGTAAATAATGAAATACTATTTCCATCTTCAATATAAAATGATAAATCGTTCGTTTATTGAATATGGAATGCCTATAATTTTAGGTTATTTTATTCTGATTTTTGCTTTCATTTTGGGTTCCAAAACCCTTTTTGAAAAAGTAGATTATGCAAATTATCTTTATATTTTAACCTATTGTATTCTGATTCTAAAACTTAGTGAAGTTACTCGAAATAGATTTTTAAAATATTGTTTTAAATCCTCAGATTATAAACTCATTAGAATTTCCGAAAACATTTTAATTGCTCTACCTTTCATTGCTTTTTTAATCTATCTTAAAAATTTTCTATTTATTCCTGCTTATATAATTTAGCAATCATTTTAGGGTTTATAAGTTTAAAATCTATTTATAATTTTATAATTCCAACACCTTTTTCAAAACAGCCATTTGAATTCACAATTGGCTTTAGAAATACTTTTTACATATTCCTTATTTCAATATTCTTATTATTTAAAGCAATTGAAGTAACCAATCTAAATCTTGGGATAGCAGCATTAATTTCAGTTTTTCTAATCTTTTTTTCTTATTATTCCGTTCCCGAAACTTCGTTTTTTGTGTGGAGTTATAATTTAAATCCAAAATCTTTTTTAATCGAAAAAATTAAGACTTCTATTCTATATAGTTCCTTCATAGCTCTTCCATTTACTACAATTTTAGTCATTTTATTTTTCGATAAAATAGAAGCGATTGTAACTTTTTTAGCATTTGGATACTTATTCCTTGTAACTATTATTTTAGCAAAATATGCCGCCTATCCAGATAAAATGAATATTATTCAAAGTATATTACTTGGCTTTTGCATTTATTTTCCACCATTGTTAGTTATTATAATTCCATATTTTTACCTTCAATCATTAAAACAACTCAAACAGCTTCTCAAATGATTCAAATTGAAAATTTATCAAAAAAATATGGCAACAAGGTTGTATTACAGTCTATAAATTTACATTTTGAAAGCGGTAAAGTATACGGATTAGTTGGAGAAAATGGTGCCGGAAAAACAACTTTATTTAATTGTATTGCAGGTTTAGAAACGTATGATGGCGAAATAAAATCTGACTTACCTATATTAAAAAATCATTTAGGTTTATTGGTAACCGAACCTTACTTTTTTCCAAAAATTACTGGAAAAGAATATATTCAATTATTATGTAATGCAAGAAATATCAATACTATTGACTTCGAAAAAAATAATATTTTTGACTTACCGTTAAATGAATATGCATCAAAGTATTCTACCGGAATGAAAAAGAAATTAGCCCTAACGGCTATTTTGCTTCAGGAAAACAAATATTTCATTTTAGACGAACCTTTTAATGGGGTTGATATTCAAAGCAATATCATAATAACCGAAATCATTCATAAATTAAAAGAACTAGGAAAAATAATAATTATTTCTTCACATATTTTTTCAACGCTAAATGATACTTGTGATGAAATCCTAATTCTAGAAAACAATGTCATTTCTAAAAGAGTTTTAAAATCAGAATTTAATCAACTTGAAAGTGAAATGAAAAAAATTACTATTGGGAATAAAATCGAACTTTTAGGTTTAAAATAATTATCCAATCCACTCCTTAAAATCCCCAACTCGTTCTCTTGCTACAATTACCTCATCGTCTTTGTAAGTTGGTAAAATAATTTTCAATCTTGTATTGGAATAGACTTGAATCTCTTTTACTGCTTTTAGTGGAACTATGAATTTACGACTTACACGATAGAATTCTTTTGGATTGATTTCGGCTTCTACAACTTCTAAAGTGGAATCGATTAAATAATCGCGATTGTCTAAAGTGTGAATATAAGTTCCTTTGTTTTCGCTGTAAAAACATTCTACTTCATCAATTGAAATCACTTTTAATTGTTGGCCTATTTTTACCGAAAAACGCTTTTTGTATTCCTTTTCCACTGGATTGACCAACATTCGCTTAATCGCTTCAAAATCTAATGAAATATTTTGTACTTGATTTCTAGCTTTGAATTTATTGACAGCGACTTCTAAATCTTCTTCATCGATAGGTTTCAATAAATAATCAATACTATTTAACTTGAAAGCTCGCAAAGCATATTCATCATAAGCAGTTGTAAAAATCACTGCGCTTTTAATATCGATTTGCTCAAATATCTCAAACGACAAACCATCAGACAATTGAATGTCTAAAAAAATCAAATCAGGATGTGCATTGTTTTGAAACCAAGTAATGGATTCTTCCACTGAATGCAACATGGTATTCACTTGCAATCCTAATTTTTCAACCTTACGTTGCAACAATCGTGCTGCTGGTTTTTCGTCTTCTATGATAATAATATTCATTGTTATTTTGTTTCAAGTTTCAGGTTTCAGGTTCAAATTATCAGTTTCATTCATGTTGTTAACTGTGACTGAAAACTGCGACTAATTACTCCCACTTATTCGCCTTCTCTTTCTCCATAAATTCTTTAATCTTTCGTTCTTCCCAGTTTTTTCCCATGATAAAATCAGGCAAAAATACCGACAATCCGTGTGCTAATAGTCCTAATCCCCAAAAGAAAGCGGTGAAGAAATTATGCGCTTGAAAATAACTTTCGCCATCTTTTAAATTTTGAATATTGATAATCACAATCATAATATTGATGACCAAATAAACGACAGCGTGCGTATAAAATCCTTTGATTTTCTTAACTCTTTTAACTGCTTCATAATATCTAGCTTCTTCGGCATTGGATGGAATAAAGTTTTTAAACGCTTCTTTATCCATTCTACTATTGATTCTATCTTGTAAACTCATGATTTCTTATTTTTTAAAATTTAATTATTCCCATTTATTGTTTTTCCCCTGATCTTTTTTCAAAATCTCTTGAATTTTTCGTTCTTCCCACGAACTTCCGTAACCAAATACTTTTAATCCATGAAATAACAATCCTAATCCCCAACCTAACATCGGAAACCAAAACCATTGAAATTCAGAAAAAGTTCTAAAATTGATAAACACTAAAACCGGAATTACGATGCAATAGGAAATTAAACTTCCGTAAAACTCTTTTATTTCTTTGACTCTTCTTGATGCTCTGTCATAAGCCGTTTGCTCATTATAATTGTATGTTGTTTCCATAATACTTATTTGTTTGGTTAAAATTGGTAGTAAAACTTTGAACTCTTTTTCGTTTTCTTCTACCAATACTTTTCTTTTGGTTAAAATTCCGTAGCGATTCACTATATTTTGTAATCCTACTCCTTTTCGGTCTTGTAAAACTTCTTTTTTCTGAAGATTGTTAGTGATGACTAACTGACCATTTTCAATACTAATCTTTACATGTAGCGGTTTTGCTTCACTAACTACATTGTGCTTGATGCAATTTTCTAATAATAGTTGTAATGATAGCGGAACCACTTTAGCTTCTTCATTATCAAATCCTTCTGGAATTTCAAATGTGATGCTGGTTTCAAATCGCATTTTCAGTAAATTCATGTACGTTTTAGCAAATTGTAATTCTTCTTCTACCGAAACCAATTCTTTATCCTTTTGCTCCAAAACATAACGATAAATCTTGGATAGCGAAGTTGTAAATTTTTGAGCACTTTCTGGATTTTCTTCAATTAAAGAACTTAACACATTCAAACTATTAAAAAGAAAATGTGGATCGATTTGATTTTTTAAACTTTCAAACTGTGCCGAAGCCGTTCCTGCAATAATTTTTTGTTCTTTTAATTTATTTTCCTGATACGATTTGTAGAAATAAACCAAGTGAATTACTAAAGAAACAATAATTGTAATCACCATTGCTACAACATAATTAGCTGGCATTTCGTTTTGAATAAATTCTTGAATTGTTTTGTCTTCAAAGCCAACGTCTTCTAACATTCGCAAAAAGAAAATAGCTAATCCCGAAACTAAAAACGAAGCTAAAAATCCGATTACTAATCGTTTTAAATGAAATCTATTTTTTTCAAAATACTTATCTAATTGGATAAAAATTAAAGCATTAGCAAAATAAAGCACCACACTATACAACATTGTAAAAATGAAATTCCACTTTAAAGTTGTAAGACTTGGCAAACTTCTGCTGATTAATAAATTCACACCTTGAAGTATTGCAAAAACTACAATTCCAATTACTATTGCTTTAACTATTTCTCTTGAATATTTCATTTTAAAAATTTTATTTACAAGCCTTAACTTCCTCTTGTGCTCTATCTAATCCCCAACTTGGATGCAAAGCCGATTCAGGTTTAAAAGTAGCAAAAAGTTCGATTGCTTTTTCAATTTGGGCACACATTGATTTCGTATCTTGTCCAAAATATTGCGCCATACCTTTTTCAAACGAAGCTTTTTGGAACACAACTCTCGGGTTTTCAGGAGCTATTTTATTCGCTTTATTCAAAATATACATTACATCGCCCGATAATCTTTGTCCGTTTGTCATTGGATCATATACAATCCAAGCGGTGTGAATCATAGCTTGCATTACTAAAATTTCTGGATTGTCTTGTGCTAACTCGTTACAAACATCTTGTGCTTTTTGAGCTGTTTTCAGTAAAGACTCCATTTTAGTTTTGTCTTTTTCACCAAACGCTTGTGTTGTTGTGATAAAAGCGACGTAATAATTTGGCAACCAATTTGTTTTTTCAACTGAAGCAATTCGTTCTAATTGCGCAACCGCTTCTTTTGAATTTCCGTCTTTCCAAGTTTGTAAGGCTTTTTTCATTCCTTGGTCAAACTGAGTTTGTGCTGATACAATTGAAGCGACAAACATTGCGATGATAGTGATTAATTTCGTCATGATAAATTTTTTTTAATGGTTAAATTGTTCGTTTTTTGATTTTGATTTTGTTATTGTTCTTGCGCTTGAACTATCTTATTTTGATGAAGCAAAGTTGCAACAGAAATCGCGCCCATAAAATTGAAAGTAACCGAACTGTCATTTTTTGAGGATGAATTGTAGCTTTCCTAATTTTAATTACTTTTACCAAAATTAGTTTCATGGCATACCAAGATATTTTAGACGGAATTTACAACGAAGTCATTCAAATCGAAAACACTGGAAAAGTAGCCGATTACATTCCAGAATTAGCAAAAATTGATGCTAATAAATTCGGAATTGCTTTGGTAGACAAATATCAAAACGTGTTTACAAAAGGCGATGCTTTAGAGAAATTTTCAATTCAAAGTATTTCAAAAGTCATTACCACTTCGCTTATTTTTTCTAAAATTGGAAACGATTTATGGGAACGCGTAGGTTATGAACCTTCTGGAAATTCGTTTAATTCCTTGGTACAACTAGAAAATGAAAATGGTATTCCAAGAAATCCGTTTATCAATGCTGGTGCTTTGGTTGTTGCCGATTTAATGTTAGAGCATTTTGAAAATCCAAAAGCATTCCTACTTGATTTCGTGAGAGAACTGACCGAAAATCCAAATATCAATTACAACGAAAATGTAGCTCAATCCGAAAAAACTTTTGGTTACCGAAATGCAGCTTTGGTGAACTTTATCAAATCCTTTGGCAACATCAAAAACGAACCCGAAGCGGTTTTAGATTTTTATTACCATCAATGTTCTATTGAAATGACTTGCGTTGATTTAGCCAAGTGTTTTCAAGTATTTGCGAATAATGGTGTCATTCCAAAAAGCGATAAAAAATTCCTTTCGACTAGCAAATGCAAACGCATGAATGCTTTAATGCAAATGTGTGGTTTTTACGACCAAGCTGGCGAATTTACGTTTAAAGTTGGGCTTCCTGGAAAAAGTGGTGTTGGCGGTGGCGTAGTTGCTGTTTTCCCAAATCATTACACGGTTGCCGTTTGGAGTCCGAAATTAAACAAAAAAGGAAATTCATTTTATGGATTAGAAACCTTAGAACGATTGACGACTGAAACCTCCTTATCCATATTTTAAACTAAAAAAAATGAACAAAGTAATTTTACTCCTTTTAATCTTACCAATTACATTAGTTGGGCAAAATTTTAAAAACCAATTTCAATCTAAATTCAACAATGAGGATTATAATGCGAAAGAAGTCAAAGAAATTCTTGAAAAATGGGAAAAAAGCAATAAAAATGATGTGGAGTATTTCATAGCAGCCTTTAATTTTTATTTCAGAGAATCACAACAAGAATTACTTCAATTGTCAAAAGAAGAGCCTACAAAAAATCAGGACGCATTGGTTTTGACTGATTCTTTAGGAAATAAATCAGGATACCTGCATTCTTATGTTTCTAAAAATGATTCGTTATTCGCCATTTCACAAAGTATTATCGATAAAGCTATTTCATTATATCCGAATCGATTAGATTTACGTTTTGGAAAGATTCATACCTTGGGTGAATTTGAAAAATTTGATTTATTCAGTAACCAAATACTAAATACAATTGATCACTCTAATAAAATCAAACACAAATGGTTGTGGTCAAATGATAAAATTTTAGATGATCCTGAAAACTTCTTTATTGATGCTATTCAAGGATACCAAAACACGCTTTTCCAAGCCGAATCAGATGAAAATTTAAAAAAAGTAGCAAAAAGGATGTATGATACTTTTCCTAATGATTTGTATGTAATTTCCAGTTATGGCGTGACATTTTTAATTGAAAATAAAAATAATGAAGCGTTAGAACTTTATTTAAAAGCAGAGAAAATAAATCCAAATGATACCATTGTACTGAGTAATATCGGTTTGATTTACGAACGTCTTTCTGATAAAAAAAATGCTATAAAATATTATCAAAAAATTGAAAAGGTTGGTGATGAACAAGCTAAGGAAATGTCTAGAAAAAAAATCAACGACCTAAAATAAAATCTTATCAACAATTCGCAAAAGCAAAAAAGTTTCTCATAAATAATAATTACTTTTGCAGTTCTTAAAATTTCAAAGATTATGATTTACAAATTCCGAGTGATTCTCGATGCTGAAGAAGATATTTTTAGAGATATTGCCATTGAAAGCGACAACACCTTAGAAGATTTACACAATGCTATCGTAAACGCATTTGGCTTTGATGGAACAGAAACAGGTTCGTTTTTCACTTGTGAAGACGATTGGACTTGGAACGAAGAAGATGAAATTCCATTGTTTGACACAGGCGAAGTTCCTGGCGAAATGAAAACTATGGTGGATTTCAAAATCGAAGATTTAATGCACCAAGACAATACAAAAATGGTCTATGTGTATGATTTCTTTAGTATGTGGACATTCTTCGTGGAATTAGCTGCAATTGAAGAAGAAAAAGAAGCTAGCGAAACCTATCCTGCGTTATTATTTTCTCATGGCGAATTACCAGCAGAAGCAGGTCAAAGCGGATTGAGAGGCGATTTATCAAATGACGATATCTACGGTGACTTTGAAGACGATTTCGATGACGATGATTTCGACATGTTTGATGGCGATGACAGCTTCGAAGACATGGGATTTGAAGAGAACTGGAATTAATTAATTTGTTAATTGTTTATTGTTGGTTGTTTATTGTTTAAAAATAACCATTAACAATAAACAAAAAAACTACAAACTTTTAAGAATGATCAACTTATTTAACGCACATATCGAAAACCTATCGATTCATAGAGTAGGAAACAAAAGTAGAAACGAAGCTATTTTCTTATCTGAAAATCCATACGGGTTGAATGATGAAATTATGCCTTTGTTGAAGGAATTTTTCTTTAAACCTTTCAGAGAAAAAGAAGAAAACTACTTTCAGTTTGCTCATGAAGTAGATTTAGAATACAACGAAATGTACAATTTTGCTACCGAAGTTTTCAATAACCCAAGCGAAATTCACAATGTTTCAAAAAAAATCACAAAACACCTTTTCGAACAATCGAATCATCCGCATATAAAAAACGGAGAAGTGTATGTTGCTTATTTTACGCACGTTTCTATTGATAATAATGTAGTAGATGCTATAGGAGTTTTCAAAAGTGAAGTTCAAACCGATTTCTTACAATTCGAAGAAAACGGAAACAACTTAGAAATGATTTTACAACAAGGAATCAACTTGAATAAGTTGGACAAAGGTTGTATTATTTTCAATTACAAAAAAGAAGAAGGTTACAAAATTTTAACTGTAGATAGCAACCGTTACGATGCGCGTTATTGGTTAGAACATTTCTTATCAGTTGATGCGTTTCAAGACGAAAACTTCATGACAAAGAAATACTTAAAATTCTGTCAAGAGTTTGCCAAAGAAGTAGTTTTACCAGCAGAAGACAAACAACAAGAAGTATTGTTTATGAACCGTGCTATCAATCACTTTGCGAAAAATGATGAATTTGAAGAAACTGCTTTCTTAAATGAAGTAATGCAAAATCCTGAGTTCATTCCAGAATTCAAAAATTATAAAGTGGATAAAGGTGCGAAATACAGCATCGAAGACGTTTCAAGTTTTCCAATTGCTAATGCTGCGGTAACAGATGTACGTCGTTCGTTAAAAAACACAATTCAATTGGACACCAATATCCAAATCAAATTGGATTTTATTAACCCAGAAAGCGCGGAGAAATTTGTAGAAAAAGGTTGGGACGAAGAAAAACAGATGTATTACTACTTGGTTTACTTTAATAAAGAGCAGAAATCATAAGGTATTTACATACAAATTATTAAACCTCAAGTACAACTTTTGTACTTGAGGTTTTTTTTGAAAGAACTTTAACAAAATATTCTGTTTAACTTTTTTGATTTTAAATTAAACATTCTGTACCTTTGAGAAAAATATTTAAAATCATGGCAAAAAAGAAAGAAATAAACAAAGAAGGCATTTTAAGTTTATACATCGATTATTTCTTAGAACACAACAAGCAACCGCAATCGGTTTATTTGTTTGCCAAACATGCTGGTTTTGAGGAAGGTTTGTTTTACAAATACTACGCTTCTTTTAACCAAATTGAGCAAAACTTTTTCACTTCGCTATTTGATAATACATTAGAATTATTAGGAAATAGTGAAGAATTCGCTTCATACGATGCTCGTACCCAATTATTGAGTTTCTACTTCACTTATTTCGAAATGTTAACTGCTAACAGAAGTTTCGTGGTAGCGTTATTAAAAGAAGACAAAAACAAATTGAAAAGTTTGTCAAAATTGAGCGAATTAAGAAAAAGCTTCAAACAGTTTTACGACACTTTAGACATTGAAAAAATCGATTTAAAACAAGAAAAGTTAATCGAAATTCAAGAAAAAACAATGAGTGAAATGGCTTGGTTCCAATTTTTATTCACTTTGAAGTTTTGGATTGAAGACACCTCAATTTCATTCGAAAAAACCGATATTTTCATTGAAAAATCTGTCAATACCAGTTTTGATTTAATGGATACTACTCCTTTTAAAAGTTTAATCGATTTTGGAAAATTCATGTGGCACGAAAGAGGCGCATTTAAAATGTAAGCAAAAACCATATGAAAACAATCGATAGTATTCCAACATCAAAAATCCAACGTGCTTCTAAGCTCATTCAAACAGGAGCTAAAGTGGGTGTGAATTATCTTAAATATTACGGAGATAAAATCACCAAATCCGAAGAAGAAGCTAAAGAATCATTAAACAAAAATAACGCTGCTGACATTTATGACAGTTTAAAGCAATTGAAAGGAAGTGCTTTGAAAGTAGCTCAAATGTTAAGCATGGATAAAAATATCTTACCAAGAGCTTACGTGGAGAAATTCTCGTTGGCACAATTCTCTGTTCCACCGTTGTCGGCTCCATTGGTAAACAAAACCTTTAAAAATTACTTTGGTAAACAACCAAACGAAATATACGATACCTTCAATGCCACTTCGATAAATGCGGCTAGCATTGGTCAAGTGCACCAAGCTACCAAAGATGGGAAAAAACTTGCTGTGAAAATTCAATATCCAGGTGTGGCAGAAAGTATTAGTTCAGATTTGGCTTTAGTGAAACCTATAGCCATCAAAATGTTCAACATTAAAGGAAAAGATTCGGATAAATATTTCAAAGAAGTTGAAGATAAATTGATTGAAGAAACCAATTACATCAACGAAGTGAAACAAAGTATTGAGATGGCCGAAGCTTGCCAAAACATTCCAAATTTGATATTTCCAAAGTACTATCCTGAATGGTCTTCGGAGAAAATCATTACGATGGATTGGATGACTGGCGAACATTTATCAGAATTCACCGCTCATAATACCGATGCTGAGAAATCGAATATTTTAGGACAAACGCTTTGGGATTTTTACATGTTCCAAATGCACAATTTGAGAAAAGTCCATGCCGATCCACATCCAGGAAATTTCTTAATTACTAAAGATACAAAGTTAGTAGCTTTAGATTTTGGATGTATAAAAGAAGTTCCGAATGATTTTTATGTACCCTATTTCGAATTGGCGAAAAAAGAAAACTTGAATAATCCAGAATTCTTCCAATCGAAATTATACGAATTAGAAATTTTAAGAAAAGAAGACACGAAAGAAGAAATTGAATTCTTCACCGAAATGTTTCATGAGTTATTAAGCTTATTTGCACGACCTTTCCATGTGGAAGAATTTGATTTTTCTGATGAGGAATTTTTCGGTCAAATTGCTGATTTAGGAGAACGTTATTCTAAAAACACCGAATTACGAAACATGAACGGTAATCGTGGTTCAAAGCATTTCATATATATAAACAGAACCTTTTTTGGTTTATACAATTTGATGCACGATTTAAAAGCTACAAATGTGAAAATCAACAACTTTATTCAATATTAATTTTTGCCCCAAGCAATACCTTAAAATCCCTAACTAAGCCATAATGTTAGGGATTTTTTTATTGACATTCACTTCAATCCGTAACAAATCTAAAATTCGTTCGTCTTACTAATAAATCAAAAAAACGAACAAACTTGGAAACCATTTTAAAAATCTCGAATCTCAACAAGATTTTCAATAAACACTTACACGTCGTTAAAAATGTTTCTTTCGAAATCAAAAAAGGAAATGTTTACGGTATTTTGGGTCCAAACGGCTCAGGAAAATCAACCACTTTAGGAATTGTATTAAACGTGGTCAATAAAACCTCAGGCGATTTTGAATGGTTTGGTGGAAAAGTCGCTACGCATGACGCATTGAAAAAAGTCGGCGCCATAATCGAAAGACCCAACTTTTATCCATACATGACCGCTAAAGAAAATTTGGAATTGGTTTGTAAAATCAAAGGAACACCATTTTCAAAAGTGGATGAAAAGTTAGAATTAGTTGGACTTTTAGAGCGCAAAAACG
The DNA here is from genome assembly GCF_937967675.1 of uncultured Flavobacterium sp. Lineage (GTDB taxonomy): Bacteria > Bacteroidota > Bacteroidia > Flavobacteriales > Flavobacteriaceae > Flavobacterium. Next base: position 31,715 of record NZ_CALBSN010000034.1, read on the forward strand.
ATAAATTTAGAACCTATTCTTTAGGAATGAAACAACGTTTGGCTATTGCTTCTGCCCTATTAAACGACCCAGAAATTTTAATCTTAGACGAACCTACCAACGGTTTAGATCCGCAAGGAATTCGTCAAATTCGAGATATTATTAAAATAATTGCATCACAAGGAACAACAATTCTATTGGCTTCGCATTTATTAGACGAAGTGGAAAAAGTATGTAGTCATGTGGTAGTTTTACGAAAAGGCGAAATGTTGTATCAAGGAACCGTGCACAACATGATTGAAAACAACAGTTTCTTCGAACTAAAATCAAACGATATGCTTCGATTGAAGACCGTTTTAGACAAACACCCTTTTGTAGAAAACACTATTGAAGAAGATGGAAAACTAATGGTTTATCTAAAACAAGACATTGCCGCTCAAGATTTGAATTCGTATTTATTTGAGCAAAACATTGTTTTAGAACACTTAGTAAAAAGAAAAAACAGCCTTGAAGAACAATTCCTTGAATTAACAAAAAACTAATCCACCGATGAAAAGATTACTATCTATAGAATTTCAAAAAATTTGGAAAAACAAAGCCAGTCGCGTTTTATTATTAACCTATTTTGTCTTATTAAGTTTCATTGCCTTAATTGCATCTATTAAATTTAGTATTGGAACTTTCGAGATTAGAATTGCTGACCAAGGGATTTTCAATTTCCCTTACATTTGGCATTTTAACACTTATGTTGCGGCATTTTTCAAAATATTTTTAGCCATAGTTATTGTTTCGATGATGGCAAACGAATACACTTACGGAACGCTAAAACAAAACCTTATTGACGGATTAAGCAAAAAGGAATTTATACTTTCTAAATTTTTAGTTGTTAGCTCTTTCGCTGCTGCTTCAACAATTTTTGTATTCATAATGTCTTTAATTTTAGGTTATTCCTTCTCATCATACAATGAATTATCAATCGTTTTTAGTGATTTAGAATATTTATTAGCCTTTTTCATCAAACTTTTTGCCTTTTTCTCTTTCTGTTTGTTCTTAGGGATTTTAGTAAAACGAAGTGCTTTTGCTTTAGGATTTTTATTCGTTTGGTTTGTAGGTGAAAATATCTTTTATTGGTTAGTAAAATTTGTAATTTTAGGTGGCGATGACAAACATAAAAACTTTGGAGATACCATTATTCAGTACTTCCCAATAGAAGCAATGAGTAATTTAGTAAAAGAACCAATTACCCGATTAAGCGCTATTAAAACGATTGAAAATGCCGTTGGAGGTGCTCAAACAGCAAAAGATTATAGTATTCATTTCTCGCAAATTAGCATTGTTTTAGTCTGGACTTTTATATTTATTTTAACATCTTATTACATTCTTAAAAAGCGCGATTTATAGTATCTTTGCCGATGCTATGAATACTTTTAAAATCACCATTTCTGTCTTACTTTTCGCATTGGTAATCCAATTCGGAAACGCTCAAAACATTTTAGTTGACGAAGGTTATACACCACAATATCTTGTAAATGATGTTTTAATAAACAGTTCCTGCGCTAATGTTTTAAATGTTAGTGTTTCAGGGGGAAACTTTGCAAGTGGCGAAAAAAGTTTTGGTTATTTTGATGCCACTGGAACTTCTTTCCCTTTTCAGAATGGTATCGTTTTATCAACAGGAAAAATCGTTAATGCGCAAGGCCCAAATACTTCTTTATCAGACGATGGTGGAAATATGGGTTGGAACGGTGATCCCGATTTAAATCAAGCATTAGGTTTGAGCAATACTTTCAACGCAACTGTTTTAGAATTTGATTTCATCCCACTGGGAAATAGAATAAGCTTTGATTATATTTTTTCATCCGAACAATATTTATCAAATCCAATGTCAAATCAATGTAATTTCACAGATGGATTTGCATTTTTATTAAAAAGAAACGGAGAGACAAATTATCAAAATTTAGCAGTGGTTCCAGGTACCAATATTCCTGTAAAAGTGAATACTGTGAGAGGCTCTGGAACGATTTGTCCACCAGCCAATCAAGCCTATTTTGATGCTTTCAATGACACGAACCATCCCACTAATTTTAATGGTCAAACCAAAATTTTGAAAGCAGAGTCTGATGTTATTCCAGGAGAAACCTATCACATTAAATTAGTAATCGCTGACGAAGGAAACCATCGATTTGACTCTGCCATATTCTTAGGTGGAGGAAGTTTTAACTTCGGAATCGATTTAGGTGACGATCGCTTAATTGCAACAGGTAATCCACTTTGTCCTAGCGAAACATTAACTGTTGATGCTACTCAAGCTGGAGCAACTGGATACCAATGGTTTAGAAACACAAACCCAATACCTGGCGCAACTAATCCTACTTACTCTATTACATCTGCAGGAGATTATACGGTAAACATTTTTTATGGCACCACGTGTTCTCCTCCTTCCAATACACTTAAAATCGAATACGCAGAATCATTAGTAATCAATCAAGATTTATTTACAGAATGTGATGCTGATACTAATCAAGATGGAAAAACAGTTTTTGATTTAGATGTTATCAAAAATCAATTATTCACAAACCTTCCTACAGATTATAACATTTCATTTTTTGAAATACCTACAAGCACAACAGCTTTACCAACAAATTATACCAATACAATTCCAAACAATCAAACCATTTATGCTAGAATCATGAATATTCAAGGTTGTTATTCGGATTATCCTGTGAATTTAGTAGTAAATACATTTGATACTATTTTAGCGGATGAGACTATTGGCCTTTGTGAAAATTCTATATTAACTTTAGATGCTGGAAGCGGTTTTACCTCTTATGAGTGGAATACAGATCCACCTCAATTTACCCAACAAATAACCGTAAATTCTGGCGGAAGTTATGAAGTTACGGTAACAAACTCATTTAATTGCTCCAAAACAAAAACATTTACAGTTGAAGCTTCTGGAATTGCAACGATTGAAGATATATTCATTAACGATTTTCAAGAAAACAACTCAGCTACTATTCAAATTTCAGCCTCTAGTTTAGGTAATTATGAATTTTCACTAGACGACATTAATTATCAAGATTCTAATATATTCACCAATTTATTAGAGGGCGAATACACCGTTTATGTCAACGATAAGAAAAAATGTGGTGTTGCTAAAAGAACATTTTACATTTTAGATTATCCAAAATACTTTACTCCTAATGGCGATAATTATAATGATACTTGGTATATCAAAAATTTAAGAAAAAGAAATTTACAAAATAGTACAGTTAGTATTTTTGATCGATATGGAAAATTAATAAAACAGTATAATGCTAATACTGAAGCTTGGGATGGCACATTTAATGGAAGTAATTTACCCTCAAACGATTATTGGTTCACATTGGAATTAACAAATGGAAAAATTATAAAAGGTCACTTTACACTAAAACGTTAGGCATAATAATTGCAGAATAGCTTACAAAATAATATATTCGCAGTATGATGCAAATACACGAAATTGAAGCCATTAAATTACTTTTAGCTTCGCCAAAAAAAATTACAATTGTACCTCATAGAAATCCAGATGGAGACGCTATGGGTTCTACTTTAGGTTTATACCATACATTAAAACAATTACAACACGATGTTGTAGTAATGGCACCAAATGAATTTCCCGACTTCTTATCTTGGTTACCCGAAAGTGAAAAAGTCATTGTATTTGAACGCAGTTTTGATACGTGTAAAGGAATTTTAGAAAAATCCGAATTACTTTTTACACTGGATTTTAACGCTTTGCATCGTACTGGTGATCAAATGGAAAATGTGTTAAAAACACTTACAGTTCCAAGTGTGATGATAGACCATCATCAAGCTCCAGATGGATATGCTACTTATACTTTTTCAGATACTACTTATGGCTCAACTTGTGAAATGGTATATGATTTTATTTACCAATTAGGTTTTGAAAACCTAATCAACAAAACAGTTGCAACATGTTTATATACTGGAATTGTTACTGATTCTGGAAGTTTTAGATTTCCTAAAACAACCAGTAAAACACACAAATGTGTCGCAGATTTAATTGATAAAGGCATAAACAATAGTGAAATTCATAATTTACTTTTCGATAATTCATCATACAATCGTTTGTTGTTATTAGGAAAAGCACTTCAGAATTTGAAAATGCTTCCTGAATACAAAACAACCTATATTACTCTAAGTCAAGACGAATTAAATGAATTTGGTCATCAAAAAGGAGATACAGAAGGCATTGTAAACTACGGATTAAGCATCAAAGGAATCGATTTCACAGCTATTTTCATCGAAAACAAAGAAGAAGGAATTATTAAAATTTCTTTCCGTTCTCAAGGCGATTTTGATGTAAATCAATTTGCAAGAAATCATTTCAATGGCGGTGGTCACATCAATGCTGCTGGTGGAAAATCTTTTTCAAATTTAGAAGAAACGGTACAACAATTTATTGCTATTTTAGCAACAGAAAAAAAATAATTATGAAAATTAAAAACCTATTCCTTTTTGGAGCAATGATTTTCTTAGCCAGTTGTTCGCAACAACAACAAGCTAGAAAACCTATTTCTCACACTTCAGGAACTTTCATAAAAGAATCTATTGAGCGAAACAAAATATTAATCGCTGACGAAGAAGATTTAATTGCTGAAATTATTAAAAACGATTCTTTAAAATCATACATCGCTTCAAACAAGGGATATTGGTACAAATACGAAACAAAAGTAGACGAAATTACACCTACTCCTAAAAGAGGAGATATTGCTTTTTTTGATTATGAAATCAAAGATTTAAAAAGCAGAATTATCTACACAATTGCCGATACAAAACCCCAAACCTATTATGTAGATAAAGAAAATATTATGATGGGTTTACGTGATGGAATCAAACTTATGAAAAAAGGAGAAACTGTTACATTTTTATTTCCCTCACACATGGCATATGGATATCATGGTGACGATAAAAAAATTGGCACTAACGAGCCTTTAATTTGTACTGTAAGTTTAAACGACATTAAAGTAGACACTCAAGCTAAAAACTAAAAAAAATGAAAATTACCTCAATTTTACTACTAAGCATTTTTACTCTTTTTACTTCATGCACAAAATCTTATGACAACCTAAAAGAAGGTTTATATGCCGATATCGAAACAGCAAAAGGGAGTATGATTGTTAAATTAGAATTTGAAAAAGTTCCGAATACCGTTGCCAATTTCGTAACCTTAGCAGAAGGCAAAAATCCTTTTGTAAGTGAAGAATTTAAAGGAAAACCATTTTATGATGGTTTAAAATTTCACCGAGTTATTGGAGATTTCATGATACAAGGAGGCGATCCAAATGGAGATGGTTCTGGTGGCCCTGGTTATAAATTTAAAGATGAATTTCATCCTGATTTAAAACATTCAAAAGCTGGAATTTTATCTATGGCAAATGCGGGTCCAAGTACGAATGGAAGTCAATTTTTCATCACTCACAAAGAAACGCCATGGCTAGACAATATGCACACTGTTTTTGGTGAAGTGGTGGAAGGATTAGAGGTAATTAATACAATTGCAGCTGATGATGTTATTGAAAAAATTACAATTATTAGAATTGGAAATGCTGCTAAAAAGTTTGATGCTGTAAAGATTTTCAAAAATTACTATTCTTCAGTTGCAAAAGAAATTAAAGAAGCTGAAGAAAAGGCAAAACAAATCATTGAAAATAAAGCTAAAGAAATCACCACTTTAAAAGCAACCGGAACAAAAACAAAATCGGGATTAATCTATCAAATCCTTAAAAAAGGTGGCGATAAGAAACCTTCAAACGGAGCACAAGTGTTTGTAAATTATGCAGGTTATTTAGAAAATGGCCAACTTTTTGATACTAGCTACGAAGACGTTGCTAAATTATTTGGAAAGTTTAATCAGCAAAGAGCTCAGCAAGGCGGTTATACTCCAATTCCATCAACAATAGGAAATCTTCAGTTTATCCCTGGATTTATAGAAGGAATTAACATGATGAATTTTGGAGATAAATTAATGTTGTACATCCCTGCTGAATTAGGTTATGGACAACAAGGTGCTGGAGATGTTATTCCTCCAAACGCTAATATTATTTTTGAAGTTGAACTTTTAGAAACCAATACCACTAAATAAAATTATACAATGAAGAATATTGCTAAACTAGTTGCTATTATTTTGAGTTCATCAACTATGATGTTCGCACAAAACAAAACTCAAGAAGGGATTTTTGCAGAAATCAATACCACTAAAGGAAAAATTATTACTCAATTAGAATATCAAAAAACACCTATTACAGTTGCTAACTTTATTTCGCTTACAGAAGGCAAAAATCCAAAAGCAGATGTAAAATTTAAAGGAAAACCATTCTATAATGGATTAAAATTTCATAGAGTTATTGCTGACTTTATGATTCAAGGTGGTTGCCCAGAAGGCAACGGTACTGCTGGACCAGGATATAAATTTGAAGATGAAATTGTGGCCGATTTAAAACATTCTGGAAAAGGAATACTATCAATGGCTAATGCAGGACCAGCTACAAATGGAAGTCAATTTTTCATTACCCACAAAGCTACACCTTGGCTAGATGGCAAACATACTGTTTTTGGACATGTAATAAGTGGCCAAGAAGTAGTTGACAAAGTTGCCCAAAATGACGTGATTACTTCTATAAAAATCATCAGAGTGGGCAAAGAAGCTAAAAAATTCAATGCTGAAAAAACTTTTGCTGATTACTTTGTAAAAAAAGAAGTTGAAGAAAAATTGGCTGCTGAAAAACAAAAAGAAGCAAAAGAAAAAGCTTTAAAAGAATTTGCTAATGCTGCCACAACTCCTAGCGGTTTAAAATATATCGTTTTACAAGAAGGAACAGGTAATAAACCAGTTGCAACTAGTAACGTTAAAGTACACTACACTGGAATGTTCTTAGACGGAAAAGTTTTTGATAGTAGTGTACAAAGAGGTGAAACAATTGATTTTGGTTTGAACCAAGTAATCAAAGGTTGGACAGAAGGCGTTCAATTAATGTCAGAAGGTTCAAAATATAAATTTTATATCCCTTCAAATTTAGCATACGGCGAAAGAGGCGCAGGTGGTGTTATACCTCCAAATACAGATTTAATTTTTGAAGTTGAATTAATTAAAATCAATCAATAATAAATAAGCCGCTAAAATAATTTAGCGGCTTATTTATTGCTATTAAAATTTCCAATCGAAATCATCTTCTTTTTCTTTGAAAACGGCACCAAGTTCAATCTTAACTATTTCATTATAATCTAGGTGAAAAAACAACCAGTTTTCTTCGTTAAAATAACTTAATATTCCTTCGGAAGTATCTGACTCAAAGTATTTAACTTTATTCTTCTCCAAAATTGGATATACTTCACTCCAATTTTTACCAATTAAAGAAGTGTTGAACAACTTCAGCATTGAATTAGAAGTCGTCATATAACCTAATCTAAAGTCTTCTTCTTTGTAAAAAGTTAAACGTAACTTTCTTGAATTGTATATGAAAACAACATTTTCGTCTTCATCTTTGTAACTTGAATCAGGTTTATCCAAAATTTTAATTACATCATGCTCTTTCATTCCAAAAAGCAAATTGTCAATTCCATATTTTAATTTTATTTCCATTCTATATAATGCTAAAAAATCCCGACTTTCATCGGGATTTAAAAATTATGCTATTTTGAAACGTTTTCTATCGTTTTCATTCAAATAGATTTTACGTAAACGTAACGATTTTGGAGTTACTTCTACATACTCATCTTTTTGAATGTACTCTAATGCTTCTTCTAATGAGAATTTGATTGCAGGAATAATTCTTGCTTTATCATCATTTCCAGAAGAACGTACGTTTGTTAATTTTTTAGTTTTAGTTACATTCACCACCATATCATCTCCACGTGAATTTTCACCAATTACCTGACCTTCATAGATATCTTCATTCGGGTCAACGAAGAATTTACCTCTATCCTGTAATTTATCAATTGAATAAGGAATTGCTTTACCGTTTTCCATAGAAATTAATGAACCACCTAAACGTCCTGGAATTTCACCTTTGAATGGTTGGTAATCAATAAAACGGTGCGACATAATAGCTTCACCAGCAGTAGCAGTTAATAATTGATTTCTTAATCCGATAATTCCACGAGATGGAATGTTGAATTTGATAATCATACGCTCTCCTTTAGGCTCCATAGATAACATTTCACCTTTACGGATAGTTACAAATTCAACCGCTCTACCTGAAAGATTTTCTGGTAAATCAACTGTTAATTCTTCAATTGGCTCACATTTTACACCATCGATTTCTTTGATAATAACTTGTGGTTGTCCAATTTGTAACTCATATCCTTCTCTTCTCATCGTTTCAATTAAAACCGATAAGTGAAGTACACCACGACCAAACACTAAGAATTTATCTGCAGAATCAGTTTCGTTAACTCTTAATGCTAAGTTTTTCTCTAATTCTTTATTCAAACGATCTTTAATGTGACGAGAAGTTACAAATTTACCTTCTTTACCAAAGAAAGGAGAGTCGTTAATTGTAAACAACATACTCATTGTTGGCTCATCAATAGCAATAGTTTCTAATGCTTCTGGATTTTCAAAATCAGCAACTGTATCACCAATTTCAAAACCTTCTAAACCAACTAATGCACAGATATCACCAGCAACAACTTCTTCTACTTTTTTACGCCCTAAACCTTCAAAAGTATGTAATTCTTTAATTTTTGATTTGCTTATTTTTCCATCTCTTTTTACTAAAGAAACGTTCATTCCTTCACGTAAAACACCTCTTTGTAAACGACCAATCGCGATACGACCTGTAAACGAAGAGAAATCTAAAGATGTAATTAACATTTGAGGTGTCCCTTCAGAAACTTTAGGAGCTGGAACATGTTTCAAAACCATATCTAACAATGGCTCAATGTTTTCCGTTTGGTTTCTAAAGTCATCAGACATCCAGTTGTTTTTAGCCGAACCGTAAACTGTTGGGAAATCTAACTGCTCTTCAGTAGCACCTAATTCAAACATTAAGTCGAAAACTTTTTCATGTACTTCTTCTGGAGTACAGTTTTCTTTATCTACTTTGTTAATAACCACACAAGGTTTCAATCCTAAGTCAATCGCTTTTTGTAATACGAAACGCGTTTGTGGCATTGGTCCTTCAAAAGCATCCACTAAAAGACATACACCATCTGCCATATTAAGCACACGCTCTACTTCACCACCAAAATCGGCGTGACCTGGAGTATCGATAATGTTGATTTTTGTTCCTTTATAAGTTACAGAAACGTTTTTAGAAGTAATAGTAATACCTCTTTCACGCTCTAAGTCATTATTATCTAAGATTAAATCTCCTGTGTTTTCGTTTTCACGAAACAACTGACAGTGGTACATAATTTTATCAACCAAAGTAGTTTTACCGTGGTCAACGTGGGCAATAATTGCGATGTTTCTAATAGAAGTCATTTATAAAATTTTTGAAGGTGCAAAGGTAATGTTTATTTTGATAAAAACACTATAGTAATCAATACTTTAGTAGAAATAACATAATAGTAACGTATAAAAAAAGCCCTCGGAATGAGAGCTTTAGTATATTTCACTAACGGTAGACTATAAAGAAGCTACGTGTTTAGTTAATTTAGATTTTAAGTTAGAAGCTTTATTATCATGGATAATATTTTTCTTAGCTAATTTATCAATCATAG
>NZ_CALBSN010000035.1 GCF_937967675.1 uncultured Flavobacterium sp.
ATAATATCACGTAATGATTTCTTAGTTAATACCTCATTGATATATCCAGCTGCTTCAGGTACTACTTCGTTAAATAATACTCTACCAGCAGTTGTTTGAATAATTTTATAAACTAATTCACCGTTTTCATTAAAGTCTTTTGCTCTAATTTTCACTCTAGCATTCAACTCTAATTTTCCTTCATTTAAAGCGATATTTACCTCTTCAGCAGAATAGAAAGTTAAACCTTCACCTAAAATTTTGTGCTCAGGAGTTGATAAACGCTCTTTAGTCATATAGTAAAGACCAAGAACCATGTCCTGAGAAGGAACCGTGATAGGCGCACCATTTGCAGGGTTTAAGATATTATGAGAAGCCAACATTAATAATTGTGCTTCTAAAATAGCTTCTGGTCCTAGTGGTAAGTGAACCGCCATCTGGTCACCATCGAAATCGGCATTAAACGCCGTACATGTCAATGGGTGTAACTGAATCGCTTTTCCTTCAATTAATTTAGGTTGGAATGCTTGAATACCTAAACGGTGTAATGTAGGAGCACGGTTAAGTAATACAGGGTGACCTTTAATTACATTTTCAAGGATATCCCATACTACAGGCTCTTTTTTATCGATAATTTTCTTAGCCGACTTAACTGTTTTTACAATTCCTCTTTCGATTAACTTACGAATAACGAATGGTTTGTAAAGTTCAGCCGCCATATCTTTTGGCAAACCACACTCATACATTTTCATTTCTGGTCCAACGACAATTACCGAACGAGCAGAATAATCCACACGTTTACCTAATAAGTTTTGACGGAAACGTCCTTGTTTACCTTTTAATGAATCTGATAATGATTTTAATGGTCTGTTAGATTCTGTTTTAACTGCAGAAGCTTTACGCGTGTTATCAAATAATGAATCTACAGATTCTTGTAACATACGTTTTTCGTTTCTTAAGATTACTTCTGGAGCTTTAATCTCCATTAATCTTTTTAAACGGTTGTTACGAATGATAACTCTTCTGTATAAATCATTTAAATCTGAAGTTGCGAAACGACCTCCATCAAGTGGCACTAACGGACGTAATTCTGGTGGAATGACTGGAATTACTTTTAAAATCATCCACTCTGGACGGTTTTCTCTGTTTAAGTTAGATTCACGGAATGATTCTACAACATTTAAACGTTTTAATGCTTCAGTCTTACGTTGTTTAGATGTTTCGTTATTAGCAGCGTGACGTAATTCGTATGATAATTCATCTAAATTAGTACGAGCTAATAAGTCCATAATACATTCAGCACCCATTTTAGCGATGAATTTATTAGGATCATTATCATCTAAATATTGATTTTCCATTGGAAGTGTATCTAAAATATTCAAATACTCTTCTTCTGTAAGGAAATCTAATTTTTGTAAAGATTCGCCATCAGCATTTTTAGCAATACCTGGTTGAATTACTACGTATCTTTCGTAGTAAATAATCATATCTAATTTCTTAGATGGTAATCCTAAAATATATCCGATTTTGTTTGGTAATGAACGGAAATACCAAATGTGAGCGATTGGCACAACAAGGTTGATGTGTCCAACTCTATCTCTACGAACTTTTTTCTCCGTTACTTCAACACCACATCGGTCACAAACGATTCCTTTGTAGCGGATTCTTTTATACTTACCACACGCACACTCGTAATCTTTAACTGGACCGAAAATTCGCTCACAGAAAAGACCATCTCTTTCTGGTTTGTGGGTACGATAGTTGATTGTTTCAGGTTTTAAAACCTCACCTCTAGATTCTGCCAAAATAGACTCTGGAGAAGCTAATCCTATCGTGATTTTATCAAATCTTTTGATGGTATTTTTATCTTTTAATCTTGTCATGATATGAATACTTTCGATTTATGAAAAGCGTTGTAAAGGGAGCAACCAAGGTTACTCCCGGATAAATTTATTCTTCTAATCTGATGTCTAATCCAAGACCTTTTAATTCATGCATTAATACATTGAACGATTCAGGTAATCCTGGTTCTGGCATAGTTTCACCTTTTACGATAGCTTCGTAAGTTTTAGCTCTACCAATTACGTCATCCGATTTAACAGTTAAGATTTCTCTTAGCGTACTTGATGCACCATATGCTTCAAGAGCCCAAACCTCCATCTCTCCAAAACGCTGACCTCCGAACTGAGCTTTACCTCCTAATGGTTGTTGCGTAATTAAAGAGTAAGGACCAATAGAACGAGCGTGCATTTTATCGTCTACCATGTGACCTAATTTCAACATATAGATAACTCCTACTGTTGCTGGTTGGTGGAAACGCTCTCCAGTTCCTCCGTCATATAAATACGTATGACCGAATCTTGGAATACCTGCTTCGTCTGTTAAGGCATTAATTTGATCTAAAGTAGCACCATCAAAAATTGGAGTAGCAAACTTCTTACCTAATTTTTGACCAGCCCATCCTAATACCGTTTCATAAATCTGACCGATGTTCATACGAGATGGTACCCCTAGTGGATTCAATACGATATCTACTGGTGTTCCGTCTTCTAAGAATGGCATATCTTCATGACGAACGATTTTAGCAACAATACCTTTGTTACCGTGACGTCCTGCCATTTTATCACCTACTTTTAATTTACGTTTCTTAGCGATGTAAACTTTAGCAAGTTTTAAAATTCCAGAAGGTAATTCATCTCCAACTGTAATAGTAAATTTCTCTCTTCTTAACCAACCTTGTAAATCGTTTAATTTGATTTTGTAGTTGTGAATTAAGTCGTTCACCATTGCATTAGTATGCTCATCTGTTGTCCACTGACCTTTAGTTAAGTGAGCAAAATCTTCTACTCCTTGTAACATCTTTTTAGTGAATTTTTTACCTTTTGGTAATACTTCTTCACCTAAATCGTTCATTACACCTTGAGAAGTCTTACCATCGATGATAACAAATAATTTTTCAATTAACTTGTCTTTTAAGTCGTTGTACTTAACTTCAAATTCAGTTTCTAATTTATCAACGTCTTCTTTATCTTTAGAACGTTTTCTCTTATCTTTTACTGCTTTCGCAAATAATTTTTTATCTAAAACCACACCGTGTAAAGATGGAGACGCTTTTAATGAAGCATCTTTTACATCACCTGCTTTATCACCGAAGATAGCTCTTAAAAGTTTTTCTTCTGGAGTAGGATCTGATTCACCTTTTGGGGTAATTTTTCCAATTAGAATATCGCCAGGTTTCACCTCTGCACCAATTCTAATCATACCGTTTTCATCTAAATCTTTAGTAGCTTCTTCAGAAACGTTTGGAATATCATTAGTTAATTCTTCGTTACCTAATTTAGTATCACGAACTTCTAATGTATAATCATCAATATGTAATGATGTAAAAATATCATCACGAACTACTTTTTCAGAGATTACGATTGCATCCTCGAAGTTGTAACCTTTCCATGGCATAAACGCCACTTTTAAGTTTCTACCAATTGCTAATTCTCCGTTTTGAGTAGCATAACCTTCACATAATACTTGACCTTTAGTAACTCTGTCACCTTTTCTAACGATAGGCTTTAAGTTAATACAAGTACTTTGATTGGTTTTTCTATATTTGATTAACTGATATGTTTTCTCATCTGTATCAAAGCTTACCATACGCTCTTCTTCAGTTCTGTCATATTTGATGGTAATCATATTAGCATCAACATACTCTACAGTTCCGCTACCTTCAGCGTTGATTAATACTCTTGAATCAGAAGCAACTTGTCTTTCTAAACCAGTACCTACGATTGGAGCCTCAGGACGTAATAATGGAACGGCCTGACGCATCATGTTAGATCCCATCAACGCACGGTTCGCATCATCATGCTCTAAGAAAGGAATCAATGAAGCTGAAATCGAAGCAATCTGATTTGGAGCAACATCTGTATAATGAACAACTGTTGGTTCTACTACTGGGAAGTCACCTTCCTCACGAGCAATAACTTTATCAGCCGTAATTTTTCCGTTAGCATCCATTTCAATGTTTGCTTGCGCAATCATTTTACCTTCTTCTTCCTCTGCACTTAAGTAAATAGGTTCAGAAACTAAATCAACTTGTCCGTTTACAACTTTACGGTAAGGAGTTTCGATGAAACCCATTCCGTTAACTTTTGCATATACCCCTAAAGATGAAATCAAACCAATGTTTGGTCCCTCTGGAGTTTCAATTGGACAAAGTCTTCCGTAGTGTGTATAGTGAACGTCACGAACCTCGAAACCAGCTCTTTCTCTAGATAAACCTCCAGGTCCAAGGGCAGATAAACGACGTTTGTGTGTAATCTCTGCTAATGGGTTTGTTTGGTCCATAAACTGAGATAACTGGTTTGTTCCAAAGAATGAGTTAATTACCGATGATAATGTTTTAGCATTAATCAAATCGATAGGTGTAAACACCTCGTTATCACGAACGTTCATTCTCTCACGGATAGTTCTAGCCATACGAGCTAAACCTACTCCGAACTGAGCAGATAATTGCTCACCAACAGTTCTAACACGACGGTTTGATAAGTGGTCGATATCATCAATCTCAGCTTTAGAGTTGATTAATTCGATCAAATATTTAACAATTGTAATAATATCTTCTTTAGTTAAAACTTGTTTTTCCATAGGAATATCAAGATTTAACTTTTTGTTCATTCTGTAACGACCTACTTCACCTAAGTTATAACGTTGGTCAGAGAAGAATAATTTATCTATAATACCACGAGCCGTTTCCTCATCAGGCGGTTCCGCGTTACGTAATTGTCTGTAAATGTGTTCAACAGCCTCTTTTTCAGAGTTTGTTGGGTCTTTTTGTAACGTATTGTGAATAATTGTATAATCAGCCGCATTGTTATCCTCTTTATGTAAAAGGATAGTTTTTACGTCTGCTTCAATTATTTCTTCGATATTATCTTTGTCAAGAATTGTATCACGATCTAAGATAATTTCGTTACGCTCAATAGAAACCACTTCACCAGTATCCTCATCCACGAAGTCTTCATGCCATGTATTCAATACACGTGCAGCAAGTCTTCTTCCCGCATATTTCTTGATACCAGTTTTAGATACTTTAATTTCTTCTGCTAAGTCGAAAATTTCTAAGATATCTTTATCTCTTTCAAATCCGATCGCTCTAAATAAAGTAGTTACAGGTAATTTTTTCTTTCTATCGATATACGCATACATTACGTTGTTGATATCGGTAGCGAATTCAATCCAAGAACCTTTAAAAGGAATAATTCTGGCAGAATATAATTTAGTTCCATTTGCATGGAAAGACTGTCCAAAGAATACACCTGGAGATCTGTGTAACTGCGATACAACTACACGCTCAGCACCATTGATAACGAATGTTCCGCTAGGTGTCATATATGGTATTGTTCCTAAATACACATCTTGAACGATTGTTTCAAAATCCTCGTGTTCAGGGTCAGTACAATATAATTTTAATCTAGCTTTAAGAGGCACACTATAAGTTAAACCTCTATCAATACACTCTTCAATAGTATATCTAGGTGGATCAATAAAATAATCTAGAAACTCTAATACGAATTGGTTTCTCGTATCAGTAATTGGAAAATTTTCCATGAAGGTATTATACAGCCCTTCGTTGCCTCTTTCGTCAGATTTCGTTTCCAATTGGAAGAAATCTTTAAACGATTTCACTTGAATATCTAGAAAATCTGGATATTGTGGAATGTTTTTTGTCGAAGCAAAATTTAATCTTTCAGTCTGATTTGTTATCATCAATGGACAAAATTTTGATTTAAAAAAAGTAATTTTTTGTGTAAAAACACTGCTTTTTAATACTTCCTTTTATTTAGTAATCGATACATCTTTAAAAATAAACCAGGAAAGATTGTTTATTTTTTTTCTTCGTTATTGATTACTTTAAAACGTATAAAAAATACATTTATTTAATATACGCAAAATGGTTTAGGTCTTTGAGAACACTCTCAAGACCTAAACCTAGCTTATTTATGAGTATAAATTATTTTAACTCAACTACAGCTCCTGCTTCTTCTAAAGCTTTCTTAAGACCTTCAGCCTCATCTTTAGAAACTCCTTCTTTAACATTTGTAGGAGCAGCATCAACTAAATCTTTAGCTTCTTTAAGACCTAAACCAGTTAATTCTTTAACCGCTTTAACAACTCCTAATTTAGAAGCACCAGCATCTTTTAATACTACAGTGAATTCAGTTTGCTCAGCAGCAGCACCAGCATCTCCTCCACCTGCAGCAACTACTACAGCTGCAGCAGCAGGCTCGATACCATACTCATCTTTTAATATTGTTGCTAATTCGTTAACTTCTTTAACTGTTAAGTTAACTAATTGTTCTGCGAATTGTTTCAAATCTGCCATTTTTTCTATCTTTTAAAATGTTTTGTAAAAATATAATTTATTAAGTGCGTACGTATTATTCTGCTCCTTCTTCCTTGTTAGGTTGATTTTGTAAAGCAGCAAGAACTCGTTTTGCAGGAGACTGTAATAAACCGATAATCTCTGCGATAACTTCTTCTTTAGATTTGATAGCTACTAAGCTGTCTAATAAGTTGTCACCTATAAAAATCTCTTGGTTAATATAAGCTCCTTTAAAGATTGGTTTTTCACCTTTCTTACGGAATTCTTTAATAATTTTTGCTGGTCCATTAGCTGTATCAGCAATAAACATAGAAGTGTTTCCTTTAAGAACTGATGCTAAATCACCATAGTCGTTATCAGAAGCTTCCATTGCTTTTTCTAACAATGTGTTCTTAACAACTTCTAATTTAATACCAGCTTTAAAACAAGCTCTTCTTAAGTTTGAAGTAGTATCTGCATCTAGTCCTGAAATGTCTGCTAAATAAACAACATTTACATCCGCTAACTGTGCAGTTAAATCTTCAATAGCGATTGATTTTTCTTCTCTAGTCATACTAAAAATTTTTAACTACCAATTATACCGCTTTAGGATCTAAAGCAATAGCAGGACTTTGAGTACTTGATATATGTATAGACTTAATATAAGTACCTTTAGCTGCAGTTGGTTTTAATTTGATTAATGTTTGAACGATTTCGTGTGCATTGTCATAGATTTTATCAGCATCAAAAGATACTCTACCTATTCCAGCGTGAACGATACCTGTTTTATCAACTTTAAAGTCGATTTTACCAGCTTTCACTTCTTGCACCGCTTTAGCAACATCCATTGTTACAGTACCTGTTTTAGGGTTAGGCATTAAACCTCTTGGACCTAAAACACGTCCTAATGGACCTAATTTACCCATAACAGCCGGCATAGTGATGATTACATCAACATCTGTCCAACCGTCTTTGATTTTTTGTAAATAGTCGTCTAAACCTACGTGGTCCGCACCAGCGGCTTTAGCTTCAGCTTCTTTATCTGGAGTAACTAATGCTAATACTCTTACATCTTTACCAGTTCCGTGAGGTAATGTTACAACCCCTCTTACCATTTGATTCGCTTTTCTTGGATCTACACCCAACTTAACTGCGATATCAACAGACTCATCAAATTTTGCAGAAGCAACTTCTTTAATTAATGCAGAAGCATCTCTTAAAGAATAAAGTTTGTTCTTCTCAATTTTTGCTGCAGCCTCTTTTTGCTTTTTTGTCAATTTTGCCATTGTCTAATTTCTTTTTAGAGATTAAAAAGGAGCATTTCCTGTTACTGTTATACCCATAGATCTAGCTGTTCCAGCAATCATACTCATCGCTTTTTCGATTTCGAAAGCGTTTAAGTCTGCCATTTTGTCTTCAGCGATAGTTCTAATTTGATCCCAAGTAACGTTTGCTACTTTTTTACGGTTAGGTTGCCCTGAACCAGACTTTAATTTTGCCGCTTCTAATAATTGAATTGCAGCAGGTGGCGTTTTAACAACAAAGTCAAAAGACTTGTCTTTATACACAGTAATTTGTACTGGTAAAACTTTGCCAGGTTTATCTTGTGTTCTTGCATTAAATTGCTTACAGAACTCCATGATGTTAACCCCAGCAGCCCCCAAAGCAGGTCCAACCGGTGGCGATGGATTCGCAGCACCTCCCTTAACTTGTAGTTTAACTACTTTACTAACTTCTTTTGCCATTTTTAAAAAAATTTAGCACATCTATCAATTGGAAGCGATTGATGTGATTTATATATGTAACGAAATTTATACTTTTTCAACTTGCATAAAACTTAATTCTAAAGGCGTTTTTCTTCCGAAAATCTTCACCATTACTTCAAGTTTACGCTTTTCTTCATTTACTTTTTCAATAGTACCATTGAAACCATTGAATGGACCATCTACAACTTTAACTGTTTCACCAACAGCATAAGGAATAGCGACATTATCTACTTTTACAGACAACTCATCCACTTTACCCAACATTCTGTTTACTTCAGATTGTCTTAAAGGGACAGGATCTCCTCCTTTAGTTTCACCTAAGAAACCAATAACACCAGGAATTGACTTAATAATATGAGGAATCTCTCCTGTTAAGTTAGCTTCAATCATTACATAACCAGGAAAATAAACTTTATCCTTAGCAATTTTCTTTCCATCTCTAACTTGAACAACTTTCTCTGTTGGAACTAAAACTTGAGAAACATAATCAGCCATACCGAGCCTAGCTGTTTCAGTCTCAATGTAGGCCTTAACCTTATTCTCTTGACCACTTACAGCACGAACTACATACCATTTATTTACATTATTATCAGCCATTTGTGAGTTTTATTTTAATATATTAAAAAAACCAGCAATTGCTTTACCAAATAATGTATCAACACCCCATGTTAATAGGGCAAAAATGATTGAAAAAACTGCTACAATAATAGTCAAACGTTGAACTTCTGACCACAAAGGCCAAGTCACATTAGCTTTCAATTCATGAAATGATTCTGATATGTAATTAACTACTTTTGTCATCTTAATTTTTATTTGCACGGGCGGAGGGATTCGAACCCCCATCAATGGTTTTGGAGACCACTATACTAGCCCTTGTACTACGCCCGTTTGTTAAAAAACCAGCAGCGAACTGCTGGTTTAATTATTATTTGACTTATAATTAGTCTAAAATTTCAGTTACCTGACCAGCACCTACTGTTCTACCACCCTCACGGATAGCGAAACGTAAACCTACTGATAAAGCGATAGGACTCAATAATTGAACATCAATTGTTAAGTTATCACCTGGCATAACCATCTCTACACCAGCTGGTAAAGAAATTGTACCCGTTACGTCAGTTGTACGAACGTAGAACTGTGGACGATAGTTATTGTGGAATGGAGTGTGACGTCCACCTTCTTCTTTTTTCAAGATATATACCTCAGCTTTGAAGTGAGCGTGTGGTTTAACAGATCCTGGTTTAATGATAACCATTCCTCTTTTGATATCTTCTTTAGCGATACCTCTTAATAATAAACCTACGTTATCTCCAGCTTCACCTCTATCAAGGATTTTACGGAACATCTCAACTCCTGTAATTGTAGAAGTTAATTTGTCAGCTCCCATACCAATGATTTCAACAGCATCACCTGTATTAGCAACTCCAGTTTCGATACGACCTGTAGCAACAGTTCCACGACCTGTAATTGTAAATACGTCCTCAACTGGCATCAAGAATGGTTTATCAACATCACGAGCAGGTAATTCAATCCAGTTATCAACAGCATCCATTAAAGCTAATACTGTATCAACCCATTTTGGCTCACCATTTAAAGCTCCTAAAGCAGAACCTTGAATAACAGGACCATTATCACCATCATATTGATAGAAAGATAATAAATCTCTGATTTCCATTTCTACTAATTCTAATAATTCAGCATCATCAACCATATCCACTTTGTTCATGAATACAACCATTCTAGGCACACCTACTTGACGACCTAAAAGGATGTGCTCTCTTGTTTGTGGCATAGGACCATCTGTAGCAGCAACTACTAAGATAGCACCGTCCATTTGAGCAGCACCTGTAACCATGTTCTTAACGTAATCCGCGTGACCTGGACAGTCAACGTGAGCGTAATGACGGTTAGCTGTAGAATATTCTACGTGAGATGTATTAATAGTAATACCTCTTTCTTTTTCTTCTGGAGCATTATCAATTTGATCAAATGATTTTGCTTCTGATAAACCAGCATCAGCTAATACTTTAGTAATTGCAGCTGTTAATGTAGTTTTACCGTGGTCAACGTGTCCGATAGTTCCAATATTTAAATGGGGCTTCGAACGATCAAAGGTTTCTTTTGCCATGATTTAATAATTTAATCTTAGTTATATATTAGTGTTCAAAAAATAAACTTTCTTAAGAGCCAATGACGGGAATTGAACCCGTGACCTCTTCCTTACCAAGGAAGCACTCTACCCCTGAGCTACACCGGCTTTTGTGAGTTCAGAAGTTAGAATTCAGAATTCAGAAATTTCTAAATTCATTTTTCTAAATTCTAATTTTCAATGTGGGGAGAGCAGGATTCGAACCTGCGAAGACGTAGTCAGCGGATTTACAGTCCGCCCTCGTTGGCCGCTTGAGTATCTCCCCAAACCTTTTATATTAAGCAACTTAAAACTTTGAGCCGATGGAGGGACTCGAACCCACGACCTGCTGATTACAAATCAGCTGCTCTAGCCAGCTGAGCTACACCGGCAACTTAAATATAAAAAGTCCGCTATTTCTAACGGACTGCAAATGTATATAATTTATTTTTGAATCAAAACATTTTTTATGTTTTTTTTATTTTTATGTATTAGCTCTTAATTTTTCCTTTCTTTTTACAATTACTCTTTCTAATGAATCAACTGACAAATCTACTGCTTCCTCAAAACTTTTTGCTGTTTTTTTAACCAAAAAATCATCTCCAGGAACGATGATTTTAATTTCAGCCGTTTTATTTTCTTTATCACTCGTATTTTCAAGCCTTAAAAAAACTTCTGCTGAAACAATTTTATCATAATATTTCTCCAACTTATCCATTCGCTCTTGAATGAAATCTACCAATTTTCTGTCTACATTAAAATTTACTGCTTGCACATTAACTTTCATAATTCTGTTAATTAAAATGGTTATACAATCGAGTTATTTCTTATTTCTAGGATGCGCATCTTGATACACTTTTTTTAATTCAGCCAAACTGCTGTGCGTATATATCTGAGTAGACGATAAACTAGCATGACCTAATAACTCTTTTACGGAATTTAAATCGGCTCCATTGTTTAGCAAATGCGTTGCAAAGGAATGCCTAAGAACGTGGGGACTCTTCTTTTCTTTTTTCGAGACAGCACTAAAGTAATCATTTATTAATCGATACACAAACGATTCGCTCACTTTATGACCAGTTTTAGACAAAATTAACATCTCTTTATCATTAATTTGCTCTAAATTATTTCTTTGGGTTTTATAAATTCTATATAAGTTCAAAGTACAATCTAACATAGGAATAACCCGCTCTTTATTTCTTTTTCCAACAACTCGAATTGATTTTTGAATCTCATTAATACTACTCAGCTTTAAATTAATCAATTCAGCCCTTCTGATTCCGGTAGTATAAAAAAGCTCTAATATGAGTCGATTTCGAATGCCTTCAAAATCATTCATACAGTCATTATCCAAAAAAACATCATTAATTTCTTTTTCCGAAAATGGAATTTGAACCTTTTTTGCAGTCTTTAATGATTTGTGTTTTAGAAGTGGATTTACAGAGATTTGCTTAACTTTTAATAAAAATTTATAAAAAGATTTTAATGCTGATATTTTCCTATTAACAGAAGTAGTTGACATGTTATGTTCCATTAGAACAACTATCCAACTTCTAATATTTGGATAAACAACTTCTTCAAGATTGATAGATTGCTCTTTAAGATACTCTTGAAACGAATTAATATCATCTAAATACGCTCGAACCGTTAAAGGAGAATAATTTTTCTCTTTAACCAAATAATCTTGATATGCTTGTAGATTTGTAGCCATAAAAAAACCGCTAAAAACAAAGTTACACTTTATTATTTAGCGGTTAGTATAGTTTATTCAAAAATATTAACTTTCTAATGAGTCTCTCAATCCTTGAATATAAGCTGCTTTTTGAATTTTAGCTCTGTTTAAAACAGATGGCTTAATGAAAGCTTGACGTGCACGTAACTGACGAACAGTTCCTGTTTTATCAAATTTTCTTTTATAGCGCTTTAATGCTCTATCGATATTTTCTCCGTCTTTAATTGGTATAATTAACATAATATAGACACCTCCTCTCGTTAAGGGTGCAAATGTAGCAATTATTTTTCAATTACAAAACATCTATTTGTCAAACTTTTAAAGAAAAAGATTTTATAAAACAAGAACTCCTATCTATTTAGACAGGAGTTCAACATTATTTACTAAATTTATTTAACCGCTGGTTTGTAATTTTGATTATCAATTATCATTTTTGATAAAATTTCTTTTAAAATTTCAGAAGTTCCTCCACCAATTGGACCTAAACGACTATCTCTCAACAAACGGGCTAATGGATACTCTTCCATATAACCATAACCACCTAACATTTGCAAACAATCATAAATTGCTAAATCTGCAACTTTGGTCGATTTCAATTTTGCCATGGTTGCTTCTTTAACCACATATTCTCCTTTATTTAATCTTGCTACAGCAGCATAATTAAATATTTTACAATGTTCCACTTCTGTTGCATGTTCTACCATTGTATGTCTTAAAGCTTGGAATTTATTAATTGTACTTCCGAAAGCTTCGCGTTGTGACATATATTCAATAGTATATTCAATTGAATATTCTGCTCTTGCATGAGCATTGATTGCCATAATTAAACGTTCTAAAGCAAAATGTTGCATGATATACGGGAAACCTTTTCCTTCTTCACCCATTAAATTTTCTAATGGAATTTCCACATTGTCAAATGCAAGCTCTGCTGTATCTGATGCTCTCCATCCTAATTTATCTAACTTAGTTGCTGAGATACCTGGTGTTTTTGCATCCACCAAAAAGATACTAATTCCTTTATTCCCTAATTCTGGATTAGTTTTAGCTGCTAACACATAGTAATCCGCATAAACACCATTTGTTATAAACGTTTTAGAACCATTTATTATAAATTTATCACCGTTTCTCACAGCAGTTGTTCTCATACCGGCAACATCACTTCCCCCAAATGGCTCTGTGATGCATAATGCTCCAATTTTTTTTCCAGCAATACTTGGCGCTAAATAATCCTTTTTAATTCTTTCATCCCCTTCTGCATTTAAATGTGTCATAGCTAAATAAGCATGCGCCCACATAGCAGCCGCAAAACCAGAAGATTTTACTTTTTGAAGTTCTTCCAAGAAAATAACCGTATAAAATAAATCCAAAGCCATTCCACCATAAGCTTCTGGATAATTCAATCCAAAAAAGCCCATTTCACCGAATTTCTCCCAAATAAAACGCTCAATTGTTCCTGTTTTTTCCCATTTTTCAATGTGAGGCACTACTTCTTTATGTAAAAAATCTCTAAAACTTTGTCTGAATAATTCGTGTTCTTCTGTGAAATACATTGAATTCATAAATCTATAATTATGTAGGTTGTTTTTTGATGATATTTTTAAAAATCCAAATATAAGACGATTATATTTATTTTTTCGTTAGGCATTCCCTTAATTTTTGTTAAATCATCAATATTTTTGATTCCATTATTCATCGTCCTATAAATCACAATTTCCTTTGCTAAATTATAATTGAAATACGGAAATTTTACCAATTCTTTTTGAGACAATTCATTTATGGCGATTTTCTTAATTCCACTTTGAGTCTTTACCAAAAATCTTTTCTCTAAATCTGCTAAAGCCTCAGGGCTAATTCCCCAAATAAATTGAAATTGTTCCATGCTAACAAAGCATCCAAATTTCTCTTTCTCTTGCAAGATTTTGTCCGCTAGTTTTTCACCAATTCCATATACAGCAATTAAATCTTCTCGCGATGCCGTATTAATGTCTTTTTGAACAATCTTTTCTTTTTCTTTAGGTAAAAACTTGTGAAACTTCTCCGAGGTAAAACTTGATTTATTTTTTACCCAATCAGGAAACTTGAAGTAAGGACTCACTTTTACTATAAAATCATTTGAAACCTTAGTAACCTGTTGAAACTCTTCAGCAGAATTTACAAATTTTCCTTTTTTTCGATAAGCATGTAGGCGATCTATTTCCTGAATCGACATTCCTAATTTATACCCTCTATAATCAGTAATGTAATTTGGATTGAACGGATAAATAGTATCCTTTTTGGTAGCTTGTATATTTTTTAAACTATCAATTTCATTTTGAACCGAAAGCCAAGCCTTATCTTCTGAAGTATTGTTAGTAGAAATAAAATTATCTTTTAGAAAAAAATACCCTAATTGAACAATAATAATGATAGCAAACAACAAAAAAATCCCACTTCGGTGTTCTCTTGAAAACAGGAAGTAGGATTTTAGTTTATTCATTTATCTAAATATTATTCTGGTTGACGAACAGTTTCATCATCGTTATCTAAAAAAGAATCCGGTTCTTGTACTGGAGGAGTAGTCAAAACTTTATAGAAAAAATATAATGTTAAAACGATAACGATTCCTTGTGCCAAAATCATTGTAATTAATGCTGCTGAATTCATAATGTAGCCCTCCCTTCTTTAACACGTTTCTTATAAGCAACGTAAACAATTATTGAAATAAATATAAAAAGCGACAATAATAACACCCTACCTATAAACTTATATAAAGTATTATTTGTAAAATCACCTTTAGCAATTGCGTCACCTGGCTTGATAACATCACCTACTTTTACAATTGTTTGTTGATTTAAACTTGCATCAAATTTATATTCTTTTGTATCATTGAATTTTTCAACAAGAACTTGATTTGATACTTTATCAAATTTCTTCCTTTCGTTTTCAAATTCAAATTTGACATAATCAGCTTTTACATCAACAACTTTAGCTGAAATTTTTCCAGAACCTTCAAAATTTTCAGCAAAATAATTATCTGCAAACCATTCTTTATTTCTTGTGTCGTTATTTTGAATTTGATTCGCCCAATCAGGTATACTTGTTACCAATACTGCTCCTAATAATAAAGGTGTTATTATTAAAATAACATATTTAAAGAACTTAGGTAATTTGATATCAGCTCCTTTATTAATTTCTTCCCAGCCTTTATTGATTCCAAAAATATAAGAAAATAATACCGTTTCTAAGAAAGCAAATACAACTAAACTCACAGTTCCTGCCCAATAATCATATTGATCAAAAACACCTTGATTATAAAAAATAACTGTTGGTAAACCCATAATTAATGCTAAGGCTCCAAAAGACCATGCTCCTTTATTTTTAGACCAGCCAAATTCATCAGACATGAATCCCATCCATGGAGTCCCCATAGCTAATGAAGAAGTAATTCCCGCAAAGAATAGAAGTCCAAACCAAAATACGCCAGCTAAAATAGCTAAAACTCCACCCCATTGTTGGAACAAATAAGGCATTGTTTGGAAAGCCATACCAAAACCTGCGTTTTGAATAACCCAGTCTAATCCTAAATATCCTGCAGCAATAGGAATAACAATTAAAGAACCTAAAACCACTTCAACAAATTCATTCATGAATCCAGCAGAAACAGCATTTAACGCAACATCATCTTTTTCTTTTAAATAAGCCGCATAACAATGAATTGTACCCATTCCTACAGAAAGCGTGAAGAAAATTTGTCCTGCAGCTGCTAACCAAACTTTTGGATTAGCCAAAGAGTCAAATTGTGGTGTCCATAAAAAATTTAAACCATCCCATGCATTTGCATTTGGAAAAATATCTGAAGCTCCACTAGTTCCTAAAGTAACACCTCTAACAGCCAAAATAACACCAAATAAAATTAATAATGGCATTCCAATTTTAGCTACTTTTTCGATTCCCCCTAAACCTTTAGATAAAATCCAAGTATTTAACAACAAACAAAGAATGTAAAAAACTACCGCCTCATAAGGAATACCTGTTGTAGACTGAGAAATATCTACATATGAGTTGAAAAATCCTGCTACGTCTGCTTGACTCATTCCATTAAATGTCCCAACTATAGAATGGTAGACATAAGACATAGTCCAAGACTCAATGTAACAATAATAAGCAGCAACTGCAATATTAGTAAATATTCCAAATACCCCTATATACTTCCAGATACGGCCTTTAGCCATAGTATCTAAAATGTAAGGAGTACTGTGATTTCCAAATTTCCCACCAAATCGGCCTGTTGACCATTCAATCAACAATAACGGAATTCCCATTAATAAAAAACATACTAAATAAGGAATAATAAAAGCTCCTCCGCCATTTTGAACTGCCTGAACTGGAAATCTTAAAAAGTTACCTAATCCTACAGCGTTTCCGGCCATGGCCAAGATAAGTCCAACTCGTGAACCCCACGATTCTACTTTTGCTGTCATATAATTTTATTGGTTGTTAAAGGCTCAAAGATAAGAAAAGTATCTAAAATTCAAATAAAAGTTACACTTAATGAAATTTTATAAGTCAAAAACTGAACTTCTTTTAGTTTTTATCATGTCTTTTAACTTTAAAAGAAAAGCTAAAGTAAGATACAATCCAAATCCTAAACCTACTGTTATAAAAGAAATATAGATAAAAAACAAACGCACATTTGTTGCCCTCATACCTAATCTATCAGCGAGACGTGTAGCAACAAAAAAGCCGTGCTTTTCAAAAAAATGCAATAGGTTTTGAACCATTATTTGATATTTTTTTTCAAAAATACGATTATTTTTTAAGAATAAAATATCCAATTGCACAATCTAAGCACTTTTTATAATCGCAATAATTCTTTTTTAACTGCAATAAGGATTGAGATTCATAGACATTTTTAGAACGTATTCCAAAAGCTTCAAACTTTTCAATAATCACATTTTGTTCCGAAGGAATGGTAATTGCTAAATCGATTAATTCCTGTGTGATTTCTTTTTGTTGGCTTCTGCCGTAAGCAAATCGAAGAGGAATAATTGTATTTATAACCAATAAATCAACAAATGACTTAGATAGCCTCTTCATTTTTTTCAAACTTTCTTTATCAAAATTATAATGTGTTTCCCAATATTGACTGACACCTACATTAAAAATTTGATATAATTCATTTATTGAATCACAATTCATGATCAAAGAAAAAAGATTCTTTCGATGAAAATACAAATTAGCCAATTGTGCCAGGCGAATGGTTGGAAAATTATCAGGTCGATGTTTAAAAAACTCTACCGAACCAACCACTTTTTCATTTAGTTGATATTTCTGAACTGAGTAATCATAAGATTTCTGTAACTCTTTTGCATAACTATCTTGAAAATCATAAGAAAGTAAATTCGCTTGCCCTAACAACAAAGCTTCTAGTGAAGCTAGAGAAAAAGATTCTTTTCGAACAACAGAAAACGGAATCGACTTTGCAATTTCATAAAACATTTCACCATTGGTATTCAAACCAAAGTTTTTCGCTAATAAACAAAACAAAACCGCTTCCCAATCGTGATTAGAATCTTCAGCCAATTCAAAAATCAGTTGCGATTTTCTTTCTAAGCGTTCAAAAAACAAACGTTCTTGCCAATTTTTGAAGACAAACTCATCTACATTTTGCAGTTCATTTTCACAATAAATCCAAGATTTCTGACTGATTAACGATTGATATTTATGCAAATCTGAAAGTGAAACATACTCCTTGAGTTCTAATGTCGGAATTTCAGAATTATCTTTTCTAAAAATAGGCACATCATATTCCCAAACCACATGCAAAATCACCGAATCATAATTTGAATCTTTCTCATGATTATGAACATACCAATCTGATGACTTGAGATGAATTTCAACATTTCCAGCCCATTTTTGATTTCCAATAATAAGTTGCGCATTGAAAAAATCAGGTCCAGCAAGTTGTAAATATTGACCCGAATTGAGAATCTGAATCGATTCTCCTTTTGTAGTTTTTAAGTTGGCAATATCAAATTTCTTGAATTGCCAAACGTGGTGCAAAAAATCTTCTTTCATTCTGCATGGCGTATATAATTGAAAAACAAAGGTATAAAAATAAAAAAACCTGCAAAAATAAATTTACAGGTTAATCAAAAACAAATATCCAATTCTTATTTTATTGAACCGATAATATCATATTTGGTAATAATGTGATGTTTACCATTTCCTAAATCAATTAAAACCGCTTGGTTATCTTTATTGATTAGTTTAGAAACTTCTTCAACTGGCGTTCCAATTTTTACAATTGGAAACGGTTTCCCCATTACTTCTCGAATTGGTCGTTCAGCAGTATTTTTATCCGAAATAAAACTTTGGAATAAATCTGATTCATCAACAGAACCTACAAAACCATTTACATCAACTACTGGAATTTGAGAGATTTTATATTTTCTCATTCTTTCAATTGCGTGCGAAACTAATTCTTCTGTACGAACAATCACTAATGGTTTCTCGATATGTTCTTTGATCAAATCTTCTGCTTTGGTAATTTCTTCTTCTAGGAAACCTCTTTCGCGCATCCAATCATCATTAAACATCTTTCCAACATAACGGCTTCCAGAATCGTGAAATAAGACCACAACTACATCTTCTGGACCAAAATGTTCTTTTAACTGCAATAAACCTTTTACAGCGGCTCCAGCAGAGTTTCCAACAAAAATTCCTTCTTCTAAAGCAATTTTTCTTGTATAAACAGCTGCATCTTTATCGGTAACTTTTGTAAATCCATCGATTAATGAAAAGTCAACATTCTTTGGTAAAATATCTTCTCCAATTCCTTCGGTAATGTAAGAATAGATTTCGTTCTCGTCAAAAATTCCTGTTTCGTGGTATTTTTTGAAAACAGAACCATAGGTATCAATTCCCCAAATTTTGATGTTTGGATTTTTCTCTTTTAAATATTTAGCAGTTCCAGAAATTGTTCCACCTGTTCCAACACCTACAACAAAATGAGTAATTTTTCCTTCAGTTTGTTCCCAAATTTCAGGACCTGTTTGTTCGTAATGTGCAATAGCGTTACTTGGATTATCGTATTGATTTACGTACCAAGAATTTGGAATTTCTTCCCCTAATTTTTTTGAAACTGAATAATATGAACGTGGATCGGTTGGTTCTACATCGGTTGGACAAACGATTACTTTTGCTCCAACTGCACGAAGAATATCCGATTTTTCTTTTGATTGTTTATCTGAAATCACAAAAATACATTTGTAACCCTTTACAATTGCAGCTAAAGCTAATCCCATTCCAGTATTACCTGAAGTTCCCTCAATAATAGTTCCTCCTGGTTTTAATCTTCCATCTGCTTCAGCATCTTCAATCATTTTTACGGCCATTCTATCCTTAACGGAATTTCCTGGATTGAATGTTTCTACTTTAGCCAAAACTAAAGCATCCACTTCAGCAGTTACTTTATTTAATTTTACTAAAGGTGTATTCCCAATAGTTTCTAATATATTTTTTGCGTATTTCATCTGAAATTTTGAATTATTTTGCAAAGATAGTGTGAATTTTATAAATAAAAAACCAAGACAAAAGGCTTCTTATTATTTAAAGAAATTCCATTCTAAACCGAAACGAACCATAAAATCTCGATATGGATAATTTGGAGCGGAATAATAATTATAACCCGTAAAAGAAGAATTAAAATGTTCTGCTTTTAGATAAATTCTAGTTTGTTTAATTCTAGCATTTATGAAAAAATCAAACATTGGAAAATTACCAAACTTTGTTTCATTTTGAACATAAAATTCTCCAATTAATGGATTATAATCGTTTCCATAATATTTAGAGAAATATTGAAATGTAACTCCAGTTTGCAAGAACATTGCTTTCTTAAAAACATGATCTGAAAAGTATAAAGTGCTACGTGTAGTAAGTTCTGGAACGTTAACTATATCAGAAGCTTGATCTACTTTTTGGTATAAAACTGTGACATCTAAACCTAATTTCCAAAACTTAATGTCTTTATTAGCATTTACTGAAAAATAATTAATGGTTTTGTCATATTGCATAGGTTTAACAGTAAGTTTAGTTATATCATCAGTTATATTATCAAAATACAAATGATCGTTTAAAACTTTATATTGCACACTAGTATTTAACCATTTTGTAAAGGCAGAAAAAGAAAGTTGGTTAAGTTTTTCATTTTTAAAATTATTTAACCAATTATAATCTACATATCTACTTTGATATAATGTATAATTTAAGTTAGGTAAACTGTTTAATTTTTGATATTTAAATTCAAGTTTAATATTATCATTAGGTGTATAATTAAGCATTGCATGTACATTTGAAATTGACTGATTAGAAATCGTTTGAGCCAATTCAATTTTTGCAGTTAAATTGCTTGTAAAATAAGTATAATTTCCACCTAACATATTTATTCTATCAGAGATAGCATTTGGAACTACAATATTCCCTAAGTTATCATAAACTAAACTGTTATAATAATAATTGTAGTTGTTATCGTCAACATAAAAATTTAAACTTCCAAAATTTTTAGTTTTATAGCCAAGCCCTATTTTATTGTAAAAATTATTAAAACGTGTTTTATTATTAATACTATTTGAAAATGCATCGCCAAAACGAGTGCTTGAACTTGACTGAGTAAATTCAAAAAACTTATATTCAGTATTAAAAGTATGGGTAAAGACTAAACTATTTGGATTGTTCTTATTTAGGAAAAAAGAATGTTCAAGAAACAAACGGTTTCCTTTCAATAGTGAGGTTGCGTCTTTAAAATATACATCAAGTCTATCACGTTGATCATTTGGTGGATTACTTTGCTCGAATAATTTAGTATCAATTATACCTCCATTTTCTTGATTTGAAATATCTTGAGCGGTAAAATGAGCATTTAAAAAATATTGTTTGTTTTTAGTAAAATAACTTGTTGTAAATCTAAAATTACCCGAACTAGATATGTTATTAATGTATTTTCCATTAGATCGCAAACCTTTATAAGCAATAGAAAAATTAAAATTTGGCTTAGTGTTAACTGTTAGAAAAGCATCTAATGACTGACCTTGCTCCATCACCGTTTTATAGTATAACTCTGTTAGCGGTGTAGGAACAGAATAATATTTAATATCAGAAGCTTGTAAATAATTAAAGTGTTTAGCTGAAAATCCAAAACTTGGTAATATACTCTTTTGAATAAGTCCAAAATTTAAAACATTGCAAGTATGCCCTTCATTAGCAAAAGGAATCAATCCAAAAATATCTTTTCTAAGAAAATTATATTTATACTCATTTTTTATTGACAAAGAAGTATCCACATAAGTAGTATCTTTCTCTAAAGAATAAATTTTATAGAGTTTAATAGAAGGCTTTATTTCTTTGCCTTGTTGTAGTCCCTTTTCTAAATCACCCTCATCAACAACTTGTGAAAAAACAAAAGAAGAAAGAAACAAAAATAAAATGGATAAGTAAATCTTCATTACATTAAAATATTAGCAAATGTAATGAGAAAATAGGGAATAAAAAAAGCCCCTAAAAGGGGCTTTTAAAAGAAATACTTTTAATTAGTTAAAAAAATTACCTCTTTGAATATTTTTAACTGGTTTAGTAATATTTACTCTAGGAGCTGCTGCTCTACCAGAAGCAACAAACTGACCGTTTTTAGAGAAAGTAAAAATTCCATTTTCTACAGTTAATGTAGCAACATAAATAAACTCTTGATCATAGTTTGGAGTATTTCCAAAATCAGAATCTACAGCATCAGCAGCATCTTGAACAAAAGTTCCAGCAAAAGGTGAGTTGTATCTAGAGTAATTAATAGTCATTGGAATATTAAAAGTTGGGATACCAACTGAAGCTAGTGTTGCGTCGTCATATACATTCATATATATAGTATAAACACCATCTTCAACATCTCCTAAACTTACAGTGAATTCTTCAGGACAAGCACTGGTTGCGGCAGCATATCCTGTAATGTCATCTCCATTTTCGTCTAAAACATAAACGTCAACATCGTAACCTACATCACATAATCCAAATGGATAACCAGGAATATTTCTATCCCATGCGAACTCTAAAGTTAAATCACCGTAATCAGTAATATTGAAAGACAAATTAGTAGTAGCAACTTTGATATTAGCATCAAATTCACTACCAACTTTTAACACAAAAGTTTCAGTAGCTTCATCTTCGCTATCTCCAATGATCGTAACAGTACCAATTCCAGAAGAACTCCAAGCTGGAATGTAAACTTGGTGGTCATATTCAAAATCTACATCTTCTGTAGCAGTACCAGAAACTAAAGAAACTGTTACATAAGTATCAACTGGTTGCGGAGTAACTAAATTAACAGCAAATTCAATGGTTTTATCATATCCTCCCTCGTTGAAAGTACTCACAGAGTTAACATTCAAATATGGAGATACTGCTGATACAGATGCACTTCCATCATTTACTTCAATAACAGAATCATCTGTTGCATCATCATTACTACATGAAGTAAAAAAAGTACTTCCAGCAAATAATGCGATTAAAGCAAAAATATTTAATTTATTTTTTTTCATAAAAAATCTGTATTAACTCAATTAAACAAATTTTAATTTGTTTAATTGAGTAGTTAAATAATTAGATTATAGTGGCGTTAAAGTTGTTACAAAAGGTCTTTCAACTGTATTACCCGTAAAGAAAATTGAATAATGAACAGTAATAACACCAGTAACAGGGTTTACATTACTCAATGCTTTTTGAGCAGCACTTTGTCTTACTTCATTAGTAAAAGCGCTAGCTAAATTTTGAGTATCTAAACCAATAACGTTACAAACATCACTAAAAGTATAACCAGCTCTAGTACCTGCAGGTAATTGAATAGTATTTGCAGATCCAGGTGCTTGACCAGCACAATAGTAAGGTCCTATATATGAAGAAACATATAAACCATCAGCAATTTGAGTTACTAAATCATTAGCAAAAGTATAAACAGTTCCTGTTTCAGTTCTAACAGTTCTGTTAGAGTAATTACCCGCTAAGAAAGAACCACATGAAACATTTACTTTTGTAGACTTAACATTTAAATGCTCAGTTCTACCGTCAGTTAATTTTGCAACGTACGTTAATAACCAGTAATCACCAATTTCTAATGTAGCATCATCAGCAGGTAATGGCTGTCCTTCAAAAACAACTCCTGATATTAATTCATTATAGTTAAAACTGAAAGTTAAAGATTCATGTTGATTTTCAACAGGAAAATTAACAGATTTAAGCAATACATTGTTTGACTTTAATAAAGTACTACCATCTAAACGAAAATATTGTTTATAAACATCAACAGTTTCGACTTTTTCTCTACCTTGAAACACAGACAAACTTGCAGATAAAGCATCAGTAGGAGCACTACCTTGCGCATAAGTTATTGCAAGTGTCTCAACACTTAATAAACCTCCTACATTTTTATCCCCTGTAAGAGTATCATTGTCATCATCAACACATGAAAACATTCCAAGTGCTAAAAATGAAAATAAAGATAATTTTAATATTTTTTTCATAATCATTTTTTTTTTAGTTCATCCACCAAACATCTGACAACATAGTATCTCCATTACTTAATGTAGCACTAGCAGCTGCATAGTTTACTTGATTGTAATTTTGAGAGTCTGTTGAAAAATAGAATCTACTAGGAATTTGAGCAATTGCAGCATTAGCAACTGGAGATAAAGCTGGATATCCAGTACGTCTCCATTCTGTCCAAGCTTCAATACCTTGACCATATAATGCTATCCACATTTGAGTACCAATTTTTTCTCTAGCCTCAGATTGAGTTGAAAAATCAACACTAGCATTAGAAGTATAAACTGAAGCTGAACCTAAACCATTGAACTGGAAGTTAGCCTCAATAGCGTTTACATAATGTACTTTAGCTTGAGTAACACCACCTGGTATAATACCTTCATTAGCAGCTTCAGCCAAATATAATTGAACTTGAGCATAAGATAAGAAAACTCCAGGTAAAGTTGGGTCTAAATACTTATTTCCAGGAGAAGAGAATCCATTATAATTTCCAGGATTTTCAATACCAGGGATATTACCAACATATTGACCTGCATTATTTGTTTGAGCGTAAATAGGTAATCTAGGATCACTTAATGCATTCATAGTAGACACTAAAACAGAACTTACTTTGTACTCATTTCTGTTTCCATAAACGATTGTTTCGTAAATTGGGTTTGCATCAGGTTGTGAAGCTGTATAAGATAACTCAGCAGAATCACTATTTGAAGACATCAATAAACCAGAAGCTACTAAACTTTGAACGTCTGCAGAAACATTTCTCTTTTTAGAAATTCTCATTAAAGCTTTAAGTTTCAATGAAGCAGCAAACTTTCTCCATTTAGTAACATCTCCACCATAAACTAAGTCAGCTGATGAAGTAAAGTCACCCGTACCTGAAGCAAATAATACTTCTGCTCTATCTAATAAATCTAAAATACCATCATATACCTCTTCTTGAGAATCATGTATTGGTTTAACATTTCCAGGAACAACAGCTTGAGAAAATGGAACTGGTCCATATAAATCAGTTAAAATTTGAAATGCATTCGCTTGTAACACTAAAGAAACACCTTGTAAATTTGTATTTCCAGCCTCACCCGCTAAATCATAAGCTGATTTAGACTCAGCAATAACACCAGCATATAAGTTAGTCCAAACAGCATTCATTAAAGCTCTTCTTGGAATATACTTTTCTTCATCATTGTACTGTACTTTTGACCAATGTTGAGCCCAACATAATCCCATATCACCACCAACCTGCGCATTATACATAGTATTTTGCGTAGCAGTAATAGCAGTTGACAATAGCAAGTTTGGATCAGTTGATGAAGGACTATTTGGAGAGGTATTAATCTCTTCAAAATCCTTATCACAACTAACAGCAACAAATGCCATTGATGCAATAAATAAATAAATTATTCTTTTCATATTTAATTTTATTAAAATTTAACATTAATATTAAATCCGTAAGTTCTTGCCGATGGTAATTGACCAAATTCTTGTCCTTGCTCACCATTAGAATTACTAAATGCAGATTCTGGATCGATATGAGGTGCTTTTTTGTATAATAAAGCTAAATTTCTACCCACAACCGACACTTTGAAATCTTGAATAAAAGTTCCTTTTAACCAGTTTTTAGGTAAAGAATATCCAAAAACAACTTGACGTAATTTTACGTAACTAGCATCAAAAATACCACTTTCAGTAAAGTTAGAATAGTTGTAAGCGAATTGGTTAAATGTTTTAGCGTCAATTACAACATTATTAGCTGTATATCCACCAGCTCCGTCAGAAACAACACCATTACC
This sequence comes from uncultured Flavobacterium sp., assembly GCF_937967675.1. GTDB lineage: Bacteria > Bacteroidota > Bacteroidia > Flavobacteriales > Flavobacteriaceae > Flavobacterium. The sequence goes on from NZ_CALBSN010000035.1 coordinate 25,319, forward strand.
AACAACTCCAGTCTCACGACCAATTAAAGTCTCATCTAAAGTACCTGCATATCTACCCCACATGTAAGACATAGAGAAGATGTCACCTCCAATTTTAGCATCAACCAATGTGCTTAAATCAAAGTTTTTGTACTTAAATGTAAAATTAGCACCCCCAGTCCAATCTGGAGTAATATTACCCAATGTTACTAACTCTGAGTTATTAACTTTTGGCAAACCATTTTCATAAATAATGTCACCAGATTCAGTTCTTGCATAAGGGAAACCTACAATTGCTCCATATGCTTGACCAGGAATTGCCTGTAACTCCATACCCCATTGACCACCAAGAGTATAAGAATCAGCACCACCTAAACTAGTAACTTCGTTTCTATTTTTTGCAAAGTTTAAATCAATATCAAAAGAGAAATTATCTGTTTTAATAGGAGTTAAACCTAACTGTAACTCAATTCCTTTGTTAGTCATTTCACCAGCATTTTCCCAAGAAGATGTAAATCCTGAAGCTGCTTCAACCTGTAGTGGTAAAATCAAATCAGTAGATGTTTGAGAATAATAAGTTGCTGCTAAACGAACTCTATTTCCATAAGCATTAACATCTACTCCAAACTCAGTACCTATAGTTGACTCAGGCTTGATATTTGGATTCCATTGTGTATTAGGCACAGAAGATTGAGTTCCAAAGTTATTATTTGCTAATGTAAATGTTCTGTTTGTAGAATACTCACCTAATGGACCAGTACCTCCAACTTTAGACCAACCTGCTCTTAATTTAACATAGTTAACTTTAGCATTTTGAAGACCTAAAACTTCAGATAAAATAAAAGATCCTGATACCGCTGGATAGAAGAATGAATTATTTTTTACTGGTAAAACACTTGACCAATCATTTCTTCCTGAGAAATCTAAGAAAGCATAATTTTTATATGATAATTGACCAAAACCAAGTACACTATTAATTCTTTGATCAAAAGAATCACTATCAATAGATGGAGTAGTTCCAGATTTAACATTTGATAAAGTAAACAATCCAGGTAACTCTAAACCTCCTGTTAATTCTCCAACAACTGTATTTCTAACTCTTTTTAAAGTATTCATACCTCCGTTTAAAGATAATTTTAAATCAGAAGTTAAATCAGTTTGATACGTTAAAATTGCTTCCGCATTGATTTCTGAATATCTTCTAGCTATTTCAGCATAGTATCCATCTTTGTATTCATTAGAACCTACATCCGCTCTAAGTGTTTCTCTTTGAGAGTAGTGATCTAAACTTAATTTACCATTGATAGATAATTTATCATTGAATTTGTAATTTAAATAAGTAGACCCAGTTACTCTGTCTTGATCAAAAGTATTTCTATTAGTTTCCAATACCCAGTAAGGGTTATTTTGGAAAACGTTATTCCAGTTTAGTGGAGTTCCTTCAGAAGCTGTTCCTACAGGAGCTAATGGTAAGTTTCTCCAATTTTTTAAATCTGGGAAATTAACGTTTCTTGCAGACCAAATGAACTGTTGAACAACGTTGGATGAACTGTAACCTACAGGAGGCAAGTTATTACTTTTGTTGTTAAAGAAAGTTACATTTGCACCTGCAGTTAATTTTTCACCTAATTTCATGTTTCCGTTGAAACCAACGTTGAATTTTTTGAAATCAGTAAAAGGAATCATACCTTTTTCATCAGAATTACCAATAGATAATCTGAAGTTGTTATTTTCTCCACCGCTAATTAATGTAATACTGTTAGACTGAGCTACACCTGTATCATAGAAATTTTTCACGTTATTAGGATGAGAAATCCATGGAGTTGGCATACCTCCATATTTATAAGAATCCCATTGTACAAAAGATAAACCTCTGTCTAAAGCAGGACCCCAACTTTCATCAACTCCGTCATTGTATCCACCTCCAGCACCATCAACGAATTGAAAGAAATCAGAAGTAGCTCCTTGACCATAAGAGTTTTGATAATTTGGCAACAATAATGGATTAGAGAAAGTAATGTTTGAGTTGAAAGAAACTTCAAATTTATCTTTCTTTTTACCTGATTTAGTAGTAATTAAGATAACCCCTTTACTAGCACGGATACCGTATAAAGCAGCAGCAGTAGGCCCTTTTAACACAGTAACTGACTCAATATCATCAGGATTAATACTCGCTGCACCATTAGGTAAATCTCTACCTCCACCTGAACCAGCATTACCATAGTTTGTGTTATCAAATGGAACACCATCAATAACAAACAAAGCTTGGTTGTTACCCGTAATAGAAGAAGCCCCTCTCAATACAATTCTTGAAGAAGAACCTACAGCTCCAGAAGAGTTAGTAACTTGAACCCCTGCGATTTTACCAGAAAGAGCATTAACGATGTTAGACTCTCTAGCTTCTGTCATAGAAGATCCTTTTACAGACTGAGCTGCATACGTTACCGCTTTTTCTTCTTTTTTAATACCTAAAGCCGTAACAATTACTTCTTTACCTTCAACAACATCGTCTTTTAAAGACACATTGTAAGAACTTGCAGCAGCAATAGTAATTCTAACAGCTTTTTTTCCAGTGTAAGAAATTACTAAAACTTCTCCTTGTTTAGCTTTGATAGTATAATTACCATCAAAATCTGTCGTAGTACCACGAGTTGTTCCATCAACAACAACGTTAGCACCTGCAATTGGGCCTAGTTCGTCAGAAACCACACCCGTAACAGTTTTCTCTTGCGCGAACGAAAACTGCATTGTAAACGCTACTAAAAGCGTAAAAATCCATTTGAACTTCGATCTCATATTAAATTTATTTGAGTTAGTTATTCCGCAAACTTCTTAATTATTTCTTAAATAAACAAATAATACTTCGGAATATTACTAATTTATTTTTGTTAAAGTTTTAGTTTTAAAAAAACATTTTACGGAAGATTCTCTTATCAAAGATGAAAATTTCGTAAAAAGGTTGCGCCTAAAGTTGTATTTTTGTCAAAAAAAAGAATGTTAAGCAAAAGTTACAGTAATTTAATATTAGAATGCGGAACAGATGAAGCAGGAAGAGGATGTTTGGCTGGACCCGTAACAGCTGCCGCAGCAATAAGCCCCCTAACCCCCGAAGGGGGAATTACCAACGATGCTGTAAAAAGACTTTTTGAAGAGCTAAACGATTCTAAACAACTTTCTGATAAAAAAAGGTTTGAGTTGCGCCCACTTATTGAACAAACTTCAATTTCTTTTGCCGTTACTCATATTTTTCCAAATGAAATTGACGAAATAAACATATTAAATGCTTCACTGAAAGCAATGCAAGAATCTGTTTTAAAATTAAATCAAAAACCTGAATACATAATAGTAGATGGAAATCGGCCATTAAATGGAAAATTAGGAATGAAACAAAAAACAGGAAAGATTTTTACAATAGCAGAAATTGAACTTTTAAAATCAATTCCAACTACTAATATAATTAAAGGCGATAGTAAATTTTTAAGTATTGCTGCCGCATCTGTTTTAGCAAAAACGTACAGGGATGAATATATGGATAAAATTCATGAAGAGTTCCCCATGTATAATTGGAAAAAAAACAAAGGTTACCCAACAAAAGACCACAGAGAGGCTATTAAGAAATATGGTCCGTGCAAATATCACCGAATGAGTTTTAGATTATTGCCAGAGCAATTGAGTTTGGAATTTTAAACACTAACTAATACCATTTTTAATATTCATTTCATACACTATCTATACTTTATCTATGCTATATCTATGGAGTATCTATACTTAAACTATACTATTTCCGCTTCGAATAGATTTTGAAAATGTTTAAGAATTTTATTCTTTACTTCTTGCTCATCTACATTTCTATTTAATTCAACATGCATTGAAGTAACCGCTTTTCCTTTTATTCCACATGGAATAATATTATCGAAGTATCCTAAATCAGCATTAACATTTAGTGCGAAGCCATGCATGGTTACCCATCTAGAAGCACGAACTCCCATAGCACAAATTTTTCTTGCGAATGGTGTTCCTACATCAAACCAAACTCCGGTTTCTCCTTCGCTACGAGTTGCTTGTAAACCGTATTCTGCTAATGTTAAAATTATAGCTTCTTCTAAAAGACGTAAGTATTTATGAATGTCGGTGAAAAAGTTTTCTAAATCTAAAATAGGATAACCCACAATTTGTCCTGGTCCGTGGTAGGTAATATCGCCTCCTCTATTGATCTTGTAAAAAGTGGCTCCTTTTGCTTCCAATTGTTTTTCGGAAAGTAATAAATTTGTGATGTCACCACTTTTTCCTAGTGTATAAACATGTGGATGTTCTACATAGAGTAGAAAGTTAGGAGTTGGAAGTTGGGAGTTGGATTGTCTGTTTTTAATTTTAATATCCACAATTTCTTTGAATAATGCTTCTTGATAATCCCAAGTGTCTTTGTAATCTTTGTTTCCTAAATCTTGAAGTTGGACTTTTTTATTCATAGTGAACGAAATTGTGTTTTGAAAAGTGAAGCAAAGATACGAATAGTTTACTAATTAGCCCTGACAGGAGTGACATCCTTTTTGAAAAAAAGATATAACGGATGGCAGGAATATGGAAAGCAAAAAAGCCCGAACCATTCGCTCTTAAAAAAAGTATTCAGTGTTCAGTTGAAAGTTGGCAGTTTTTTAATTTATAGTTACATTTGCACGCTTAAATACAATATTATGCAACTTTCGGAACAAGAAATCATTAGAAGAGACAAATTAAACGCTTTACGCGAACTTGGAATTAACCCTTATCCAGCGGATTTATTTCCGGTGAATCACACTTCAAAGCAGGTAAAGGAAAATTTTGAAGAAGGTAAGAAGGTTATTTTGGCTGGACGTTTAATGAGTGTTCGTGATCAAGGAAAAGCTTCGTTTGCTGAATTACAAGATAGCGATGGAAGAATTCAGTTGTATTTTAATCGTGATATGCTTTGCCAAGGTGAAGACAAAACACTTTACAATCAAGTTTTCAAAAAATTAACCGATTTAGGTGACTTTATTGGAATTGAAGGTGAATTATTCATGACAAAAGTAGGCGCTATGTGTGTTCGTGTGGATCATTTCAAAATGTTGAGCAAAACATTAAAACCGCTTCCGTTACCAAAAACTGACGAAGAAGGCCATGTATTTGACGCATTTACCGACCCAGAATTGCGTTACCGTATGCGTTACGTGGATTTAGTGGTAAACCCACATGTGAAAGAAGTTTTCATGAAAAGAACAAAATTGTTCACCGCTATGCGAACTTTTTTCAATGAAGCAGGTTATATGGAAGTGGAAACTCCGGTTTTACAATCGATTCCAGGTGGAGCAGCTGCTAGACCTTTCATTACACACCATAACAGTTTAGACATTCCTTTATACATGCGAATTGCTAACGAATTATATTTAAAAAGATTAATCGTTGGTGGATTTGACGGAGTTTACGAATTTTCGAAAAACTTCCGTAACGAAGGAATGGACAGAACTCACAATCCAGAATTTACCGCAATGGAAATTTATGTAGCTTACAAAGACTACAACTGGATGATGGAAATGACTGAAAATTTATTAGAATATTGTGCTACTCAAGTAAACGGAACAACTGAAGCTACTTTTGGAGAACATAAAGTAAACTTTAAAGCGCCTTATGCAAGAGTAACCATGACGGATGCTATTAAACAATTCACAGGTTTTGACATTACTGGAAAATCGGAAGATGAATTGCGTGAAGCTGCAAAATCTATGGGAATCGAAGTGAACGACACCATGGGTAAAGGAAAATTAATTGATGAAATTTTTGGTGAGAAATGTGAAGGCAACTTCATTCAGCCAACGTTCATTACTGATTATCCAAAAGAAATGTCACCTTTATGTAAATCGCATCGCAATAATCCTGAATTGACAGAGCGTTTTGAGTTGATGGTTTGTGGAAAAGAAATTGCAAATGCGTATTCGGAATTAAATGACCCAATTGACCAAAGAGAGCGTTTTGAAAACCAAATGGCTTTAGCCGCAAAAGGTGATGATGAAGCGAACGGAATTATCGACGAAGATTTCTTAAGAGCTTTAGAATACGGAATGCCACCTACATCTGGTTTAGGAATTGGAATGGACCGTTTAATTATGTTCTTAACGAACAATCAATCCATTCAAGAAGTATTATTCTTCCCGCAAATGCGCCCTGAGAAAAAAGGTCCAGAATTAACAGAAGACGAAAAACATATCATTGAAATTTTAAAAGCTAACGAAGGAATTTCGATTGGTGATTTAAAAACTAAAACAGAATTAAGCGGAAAAAAATGGGATGCTGCCAGTAAAGGATTAAGCAAACATGGCTTAATGCGAGTAGTAGTTGATGGCGAAAATAAAATTGCTGAGTACTTAGGAAAATAATTTTTAACCTTTAAATATTTGAAGCGGAACTTTTTTAAAAAAGTTTCGCTTTTTTTTATTATCAATTAAACCTTTTTATTTTTTCAAGGTCTTATCATCAAACAATTAAAAAAACGAAAAGATGAAAAAATTAATTTTAGCAATTGCTTTAGTGACGACGACATTAACTTTTGCGCAAAACAGAAAACAAGAAAGAGAAAAGTTAACTCCAGAACAACAAACCGAACTTCAAGTCAAAAGAATGACATTAGATTTAGATTTGGATGCCAAGCAGCAAAAAGATGTAAAGGCCCTTTTGCTAGAGCAGGCTAAAAAAAGAACAACGAAAGTTGAAGAAATGAAATCAAAGCGAGAAAATGGAGAAAAACCAACTGCTGATGAAAAGTATTCAATTAAAAATGAGATGCTTAACAATCAAATTGAAATGAAAGCCAAAATGGAAAAAATATTAACTCCTGAACAATATAAAAAATGGGAAGAAAAGCGCGCTGCTAAAAAAGAAAAAGTTGAAGAACGAATGCAAAAAAGAAAAAGAACATCACAAGCTAACTAAATATTTTCTGTATTCTTTTGTTTTAATCTCAAATTTAATTTAGATTTGACGAACCAAAATAAAAATTTACAATTATGAAAAAAATATTTTTTTCTTTATTATTACTATTTTCTTTCAGTACAATTGCATTTGCACAAGAAGGGAAATCAAATGATAATGACCCTAAAACTTTAGCAAAATCAGAATTAAGTGCATTGGTAAAAGAAATTCCTTTAGAAAGTTCGCTTGAAAATGGAATCTTCAGTTTACTTGTATATAAGCATCAAGCCTTATCTAAAGCTACTACAGAAAAAGAGAGAAATCAAATTTATGAAACCATAAAAAGTAAACTTGAAGGAACTTTTTCACCTGATGTGTTTAGAAAACTTAAAAACAATAAAGCTCTTTACGAGAATTTAATTAAATAAAAAAAGTCCCAAGATTGGGACTTTTTTTTATAATTCTTTAGCTGTATCTGCTATAGCATTTATCGTAAAATCTAAATCTTCATAAGACAGTGCATCTGTTATAAACCAAGTTTCATAAGCAGAAGGTGCGATATAAACTCCACGTTTCAATAATCCGTGAAAAAAAAGCTTAAAAGTTTCGTTATCACCATTTTTAGCAGTATTAAAATCATAAACAGGGTTAGCATCAAAATGAACTGAAATCATTGATCCTACTCTATTTATTGTAAACATCACATTGGCTTCTTTTAAGACTCTTCTAATCCCATTCTCTAAATAAGCTGTTTTTTCTTCTAATCTAGAAAAAATGGTTTCATCTTCATTTAAAACTTTTAGCATTTCATAGCCAGCAGCCATGGCTAATGGATTTCCAGATAAAGTTCCTGCTTGATATACAGGACCAAGTGGTGCCAAATAATTCATAATTTCCTCTCTTGCAGCAAAAGCTCCTACAGGCAATCCTCCACCTATTACTTTTCCAAAACATACAATATCTGCTTGAATGTCGAATAATTGTTGTGCTCCACCTTTTGCTAATCGAAATCCGGTCATTACTTCATCAAAAATAAGCAACGCTCCATTAGCAGTACAAACATCTCTAAGCGCTTCTAGAAATCCTTTTACTGGAGGAATACATCCCATATTACCAGCAACAGGCTCAATAATAATCGCTGCAATTTGATTTTCGTTAGCTTTAAAAAGAGCTTTAACATTATCAATATCATTGTAAGCGGCTAATAATGTATCTTTAGCCGTGCCTTCTGTAACTCCGGGAGAATTAGGCACACCAAATGTACTCAAACCACTTCCCGCTGCGATTAAAAAAGAATCTGAGTGTCCATGATAGCAACCCGAAAATTTAATAATCTTATCTCGTTTTGTATAACCACGTGCTAAACGAATGGCACTCATACAAGCTTCTGTACCCGAATTTACAAAACGAATTTTATCGATATTTGGAACCATCGAAACTGCTAATTTTGCAATTTGTGTTTCTAACTCTGTAGGCATTCCAAATGATGTTCCTTTTTTTGCTTTTTCAACCACTGCATTAACTACTGGCTCGTAAGCATGACCTAAAATCATTGGTCCCCATGAGTTAATATAATCAATTAAACGGTTTCCATCTTCATCATACAAATAAGCTCCCTTAGCTTCTTTCACAAAAATCGGAGTACCTCCCACTCCTTTGAAAGCTCTAACTGGTGAATTAACACCTCCTGGAATTACTTTGCTAGCTTCAACAAATAATTCACTACTTCTTTTATATAGCATTATTTAATTTTAATTTGTTGTCCGATTGAAATAGTAGTATCAGACATATTATTTAACTTTTTTAAATCGTCTACTGTAAGATTAAATTTTTTTGACAATGCATACAAGGTGTCTCCTTGCTGAACGGTATAATAGTCGCCACCTTGAGCTGCTACAACTTCTTTTTTAGTAGGTTTAAAATCGCGACTCAGCACTTGATTATCATATTTATACAATTCAAAACGCTCAATTAATCCAATTAATTTATCGGGGTATTTAACATCCGTAGCATATCCTGCTGCTTTTAAACCTCTTGCCCAAGATTCGTAATCTCCTTTGTCTAATTTGAACAAATTTGCATATCGTGTTCTAGAAGTTAAAAACAAAGAATGATCTCTGTAAGATTCTGAAGGATGTTCGTATTTTCTGAAACATTCTTGCTCTGCATCATCATCATGACGAACACTATCTCCCGTCCATCCTGTGTGGCATTTTATCCCAAAATGATTGTTGGCAGATTGTGCTAACTTGCCTTTTCCTGCTCCCGATTCTAAAATTCCTTGAGCCAAAGTAATACTTGCTGGAATTCCATGATTTTTCATGTTATTCATAGCGATTTCTTTAAAGTTTTCAACGTAATTTTGAATCTCTTCGGCATACGTTTTAATGTTTGAAGTTGCTTCTAAAGAAACTTGAGCATTATTATCTGAAGTTTTTGAATTGGGATTTTTAGTAAGTCCTTTTGTAGCAGTTGATTTTGAATGTACAACTGGTTTCTTTTTAGTTGTTCTAACAACAGGATTAGTACTTTTACAACTTATTACTAAGAGTGCTAAAATAAAAATGACGAATTTACTTTTCATTTGTTTGTGTTTCTATACCATTTAAATTTATCGAAATTACCCTCATTATACCCCCTCATAAATCAAACAATAATTATGATGACAGACAGGAGCATACTTTTTTTTAGAAATCATTAAGCCATTAAAAAAGCTTACATTTCATCATAACAGATTATTTCTCTATTCTTTTTTTGTAGCGCCAAATTCATTCCTTTAACGCCTTGTAAACCACCCGAATGAATCATAAGAATCTTAGCATTAGGTGGAAAAAAATCTTTCTCAATCAAGTCCATTACGCCATATACCATCTTTCCTGTATATATGGGATCGAGAGGGATTTTTGTTTGCTTGTAAAATGCATTTATAAACTGAATTAATTCGCAATTTACTTTTCCATATCCACCAAAATGATAATCATCGTTGATAATCCAATTTGATTTGGTTACAAAATTACGAATAACATCAGATAAAAAAGCACCTTTTAGAGAAGAAAATCCAATAAGTTGTTGGTTTTCTGTAGAAGAATTCACAAGACCTGAGAAAGTTCCGCCAGTTCCTGTAGAACAAACCACATGAGTAAAAAAAGTTTTATCTTCAACCGTTAAAATTTCTTCGCATCCTTTAATTGCTAAAAAATTTGTACCTCCTTCAGGAATTAAGTAAAAATTTCCAAAAATGGTCTGTAATTTTTCTTTAAAATTAGTGTTTTCTTTTTCACGATAGTCCGACCTAGAAACAAAATAAAACTTCATTCCTAATTCTTGTGCTTTTATTAAAGTAGGGTTTTCATGAATTTTATACTCTATTTCTTCTCCCCTTATTACACCAATAGTTGAAAACCCAAATTCAGCACCCGCTCCAGCAACTGCTAAAATATGATTTGAAAAAGCTCCACCAAAAGTTAACAAAGTAGAATGACCCAATCGTTTAGCTTCTTGAATATTATATTTGAGTTTTCTAAATTTATTTCCAGAAATGATTGGATGTAACAAATCTTCTCTTTTAATAAAGAGCTCTATATTATTTGGAAAAGATAATGGTATTTTTTGATTAATTGAGTGCATAAAAAAAGCAGCTAGTTAAAGCTGCTTTCAAATATACAACAATGTGTGTTATTTATTTATTGTAAATTGATATTTTCTTTGAAATGCCATAAAGTCGAAAAACATGTTGAGAACTTAAGTTACCAAAAAGCGCCATAATTCTCTGCATTTAATACAACTCTCTTATGAAAGCCTAGAACGTTCTTGAGTTCGTTTTTTTTCTTTTTTTGCTAAAAAATGGACTTGACGAGTTTTTCAATTCGACCTGTCGAGTTTTACAATTCGACCTGTCGAGTTGAAAATTTTAACCTGACAATTTTTTACGTTTAATTTTGGAGCTTAAATGAAGACCATTTGTTTTAAAAAGCTATTTAATTTAGAAAAAAAAACATAAAAAAACTCTAAAAAATGGGGCTAATTACCCGTTTTTGAATTAAATTGCTTTCGAAAGCCTTGAATAGTTACAGCCAATTGTGTCGAAATAATGAGGTATAAATAATCTTATTTATAAAAAACTTCTTTTTATGAATATTTTATATGTCACAAAAATACATATTAATAAGTACTGTTTAACACCATTTTTTTATTAAATTTGAAGAATTCAATGCTATTAAAATGATTGATAAAAAGAAATTATCAGAACGCGATATTTGTACAAAATTTATAACACCTGCTATTCAAAATGCAGGATGGAACTTACAATCTCAAGTGCTTGAAGAAGTGACTTTTACTGATGGTAAAATTTATGTTCGTGGTAAATTGACTGCTCGTGGTGAACGAAAAAGAGCGGATTATTTATTGTACTATCAGGACAATCCAATTGCTATTATTGAGGCAAAAGATAACAAGCATTCGGTTCGTGCAGGTATTCAACAGGCGCTTAACTATGCTAGAATATTAGATATTCCAAGTGTGTTTAGTAGTAATGGTGATGGTTTTGTATATCATGATAGAACCGTAAATGATGATTCTATTGAAACCGAATTAGCTTTGGAAGACTTTCCTTCTCCAGAAGTATTATGGATGAAGTACAAACACTATAAAGGTATAGTTACTGAACAAGGCGAAAAGATTGCTTTACAAAAATACTTTTCGGATGGTTCGGGAAGAAAACCACGATATTATCAACAAATTGCAATAAACAGAACTGTTGAAGCCATAGCAAACGGACAAAATAGAATTTTGTTAGTCATGGCAACAGGTACTGGAAAAACGTATACGGCTTTTCAAATTATTCATCGATTATGGAAAAGTGGTGCTAAGAAGAGAATTTTATTTCTTGCCGATAGAACTGCTTTGATTGACCAAACCAAACGTGGGGATTTCAAACATTTTAAAGATAAAATGACGGTGGTTAAAAACCGTATGATTGATAAAAGTTATGAAATTTATTTGGCTTTATATCAAGGTTTATCGGGTGCGGATGAAGATGCTAATGCTTACAAACAGTTTTCACCTGATTTTTTTGATTTAATAATTATTGATGAGTGTCACAGAGGAAGTGCCAAAGAAGATAGTGCTTGGCGTGAAATACTTACATATTTCAAAAATGCTACACACGTTGGTTTGACTGCTACACCAAAGGAAACTAAAGAGACTAGTAATACCGAATATTTTGGCGATCCAGTGTACACGTATTCTTTAAAACAAGGAATTGACGATGGATTCTTGGCTCCTTACAAAGTTATTCGTGTGGCTTTGAATGTAGATGCAGAAGGATATCGACCTGAACAAGGTAAAACCGATAAAGAAGGTAACGAAGTAGAGGATAGAATTTACAATAGAAAAGATTTTGATAGAAGTTTAGTCATTGACGAACGAACGGATACTGTTGCTAAAAAAGTAACCGAATATCTAAAAGGTTTTGACCGTTTTGCTAAAACAATTATCTTCTGTGTAGATATTGACCATGCCGAACGTATGCGAAATGCCATTGCTCGCCATAATGCTGATTTAGTTGCGGAAAATTATAAGTATGTGATGCAAATTACAGGCGATAATGAAGAAGGTAAACGGGAATTAGACAACTTTATTAACCCTGAAGAAAAATATCCTGTGGTTGCTACGACCTCTGAATTAATGACCACAGGTGTTGATGCGCAAACTTGTAAAGTAATTGTACTTGATGCCAACATTAATTCCATGACGAAATTCAAACAAATTGTAGGTCGTGGTACGCGTATCAATGAAGAGTTTAATAAGTTGTATTTTACGATTCTTGATTTTAGAAATGCTACGGATAATTTTGCTGACCCTGAGTTTGATGGACATCCGTTACGTGTTAAACCCATTACAGAAGACCTTGATTTAGAAACGATAATTGACGAAGAAGAAACAGAAGTTACACCCATTATTGATGAAGTTTCAGGAGATGAAATTATAATGGCTCCTGCGGTAGTTAGAGAACCATCAAGCACAGACGAATATCAAAAAAGACCGAAACAATATGTGAACGGGGTTGATGTTTCTATTCTAGTGAGTAGAGAATTGTATTTTGATAATGAAGGCAAACCTATTACAACTAGTTTAAAAGATTACACGAAAAGTATCATACAGAAAAAGTTTGCTTCTTTGGATGATTTCTTATTGACTTGGAACCAAGCCGATAAAAAAGAAGCTATTATTAAAGAGTTGCAAGAACAAGGCGTAATGGTAGAAGCTTTGTATGATGCGGTTGATAAGCAAGTAGATTTGTTTGATTTGATTTGCCACGTAGCGTACGACCAACCACCATTGACTAGAAAAGAACGTGCTAACAATGTAAAAAAACGCAACTACTTTACGAAATATGGCGAACAAGCGCGTAAAGTTTTAGAAACACTATTAGATAAATATGCAGATGAAGGTGTTGAAAATATAGAAAGTATAGAAGTGTTGCGTGTAAAACCTTTTGATGAGTATGGTTCTCCTATTGAGATTATAAGCCATTTTGGGAACAAACAACATTATCTAGAAGCGGTAAAAGATTTAGAAAACGAATTGTATAGAAAAGTGTAATGTCAATTACTTATTCTCAGATATATATTCATATAGTTTTTGCTGTTAAAGGCAGAAAATCTTTTATTCAACAAAGTTGGGAGGAAGAATTATATAAGTATATAACTGGTATTGTGCAAAATAAAGGGCAAAAAATGTTAGCCATTAATGGCATGTCCGACCATATTCATATACTAATCGGAATGAAACCTTCCTGTAATTTATCGGATTTGGTTAGAGAAATAAAAAAATCTTCTAATGGTTTTATTAATGAAAAGAAATTTTGTCAATTTAAGTTTGAATGGCAAGAAGGATATGGTGCATTTTCATATAGTCATTCAGCGTTAGATAATGTCATTTCTTATATTGCAAATCAAAAAGAGCATCATCGTAAAAAATCATTCCAAGAAGAATATATAGATTTTTTAAAGAAATTTGAAGTTGAATATAAAGAAGAATATTTATTTGAATGGATTGAATAAATTAGACCCCAAAGGGGTCATATGTTTATAGAATAATATGCGACATGTAGGTTTGACCCCGATGGGGTCGTATATTACAAACAACAACAATTTCTATAAACATATAATCCCGAAGGGATTCTAAATGAAATAAATTAACAATAAAATAAAATGAGTAACATATCCTCCATCCTAAAATCCATACAAACCATCATGTGGCAAGACACGGGTCTTAACGGTGATGCCCAACGCATAGAACAACTCGGTTGGATGTTGTTTTTAAAAATATTTTCCGATAAAGACAAAGAATTAGAATTACTCGACGACAATTATACGTCGCCTATACCTGATGAATTTCATTGGGTAAAGGAAAAAGGCAATTGGGCAGGCGATGACGAAGGAATGACAGGTGACGAATTGCTAGAGTTTGTAGATAGAAAATTGTTTCCTGCGTTGCGTAATATTGACGTAAGTTCTGGCAATCGCCGTGCTTTGATTGTACGTGAAGTTTTTGAAGGGAACAACAACTACATGAAAAGCGGTATCAACATTCGTAAGGTGTTGAACAAGTTGAATGAAATAGATTTTAATATTGCCAAAGACCGTCATGCGTTTGGGGAATTGTATGAGACCATTTTAAAAGGCTTACAAAGTGCCGGTAAAAGTGGGGAATTTTACACGCCTCGTGCCATTACGAGTTTTATTACCGAAATGATTAACCCACAATTGGGCGAAAAAATATTGGACCCTGCTTGTGGAACCGGTGGTTATTTGACTTGTGCTATTGAACATTTAAAAGAACAAGCCAACAGCGTAGAAGACCGCAAAAGCATTGCCGAAAATGTCATAGGTTGGGAATACAAACCGCTACCGTATTTGTTAGCTACGACCAACTTGATTTTGCACGATATGGAAGTGCCAAACATTCGTTTTGGCGATGCCTTAGACCAACCGCTTTCTAACTTTACGGAAAAGCACCGTGTAAACGCTATTTTAGCTAACCCACCCTTTGGAGGGATTGTAGCCAATAACAACGAAAACAACTTTCCGCAGAATTATAGAACCAAAGAAAGTGCCGATTTGTTCCTGATTTTAATGATTCATTTATTAAAACAAGGCGGAAGAGCAGGAATTGTATTACCTGATGGCTCGTTAACTGGTGATGGTGTAAAACAACGCGTACGCCAAAAATTATTGGAAGAATGTAATTTACACACCATTATTCGTTTGCCTAACTCTGTGTTTCAACCGTATGCTACAGTAGCGACCAATTTGTTGTTTTTTACCAAAGGCACACCAACCAAAGAAGTGTGGTATTATGAACACCGTTTGCCTGAAGGACAAAAAGCCTACAACAAAACCAAACCGATACAGCCGGCAGCCTTTAACCCAATTAAAACGTGGTGGAACGACCGTAAGGAAAGTGATATTGCTTGGAAAGTTGACATCCAAACCATCATAGACCGCAACTACGATTTAGACATTAAAAACCCAACCAAGCAAGAAGAAGCTCACGAATACAGTAGTATGGAATTAATGGAACTATTACATACTTCTTTTGAGAAAAGCAATGCCTTGTTGAACCAATTAAAAGAAGCGGTAAAGTAATGAGTTGGCAAAAAGTAAAATTAGGGCAATTTCTCAAAAATCGTAAAGGACGTTATAAGCCAAAAGATCCTGCTATTCAAGGTTTAAAGCGAATTGAAAAAATTGATTTTTCAGGAACAATTTATTTATCTGATAAAGTATCGAATACAGATATGATATTAGTTAAAAAAGGAGATTTGGTAATTTCTGGTATCAATGTTGAAAAAGGAGCAATGAATATTTATCAAGGTGAAGAAGATGTAGTTGCTACAATTCATTATTCTTCATATGAATTTGATGAAAAGCAAATTGATATTGATTTTTTAACCAATTTTTTAAAAAGTTTAGAGTTTAAAAAAGCTTTAAAAGAACAAGTTCCAGGTGGTATAAAAACGGAAATTAAACCAAAACATATTCTTCCTTTAGAAGTTGAAATACCAACTGATATTGAAGAACAAAGAAAGGTTGTTAAGAAGTTAAATGAAAATAATTCAATAATTGAAGATGTTTCATCCGAACTCACCCACCAACTCGACCTAATAAAACAATTGCGTCAGGCATTTTTGCGTGAAGCGATGCAGGGAAAACTCCTCACGCCTGTCACTTCGAGCGGAGTCGAGAAGCAAGAAACAGGACATGACTTGTTAGCCAAAATAAAAGCCGAGAAAGCCCAATTAATAGCAGAGAAAAAACTCAAAAAAGAAAAAGAGTTACCACCAATTACAAATGATGAAATTCCTTTTGAAATTCCGGAGCATTGGGCTTGGTGTAGGTTGGGGGAGATTTCAAATTTTATTTCAGGAACTAATTTTAACAGTAGTGATTTTAAAAAAGGGGAAGGTGTTAAATGTATAAAAATAACCAATGCTGGGGTTGGAGAGCTTATTGAAACTGATGATGTTTTGCCATATAATTTTATTGAGAAATATTCAAATTATATTGTTTATCAAGGTGATTTAATTCTTGCCTTAACACGTCCATACATAGCAGAAGGTTTGAAAATCAGTAAATGTAATAATGTTTACAATAATTCTTTATTAAATCAACGTGTCGCTTTAATAAGAAATTATCCGGCTATCTCAAATGAATATATTTATAAATATTTACGCTCCGATTATGTCTTAAATAAATATAAATCAATGTTTGAGGGTAAAGGGCAGCAACCGAATTTAAAAAAAGAGGATGTTACAGAATTATTATTCCCACTTCCACCGCTACACGAGCAAGAACAAATTGTGGCTAAGTTAGCCGAGTTAATGGCGTTTTGTGATGGGTTGGAGCAGAGTATTAAGGAAAGTCAAGGGTATAATGAAAAGTTGTTGCAACAGGTGCTTAGGGAGGCGTTGCAGCCGCAGTGACAAGTCGCGTCTTGTCCATTATGTCGTTTTGAGAAGGTCGAAACAAAATAAATAGCAATGGGTTTTAACCCGTTGGGATATAATGAAAAGTTGTTGCAACA
>NZ_CALBSN010000036.1 GCF_937967675.1 uncultured Flavobacterium sp.
CTAAAGCGCCTTTTGATGCGGAATAAATGCCACGATAAGGCAATCCCATATAACCCGCAATCGAGGTAATATTGATAATTAAACCCGATTTTTGTTCCCGCATTTGAGGCAAAACCGCTTTCATCACTTCAATTGGACCAAATAAATTCGTCTCAAAATTATTTCGGATTTCTTCTGTTGGAATTTCTTCAATTGGACCAGTTATTCCAACACCAGCATTATTAATTACGATATCCAATCGTCCTGATTTCTGGATAACTTCAGCAACACAATTGACAATACTTTGCTTATCGCGAACATCTAAAGCTACTAATGGAAATATCGAATTGGTGATTTTTTCAGGATTTCGGCTTGTGCCATATACTACAAAACCTTTTTGGTGTAAAAACTCACCAATTGATTTTCCAATTCCTGATGAACCACCTGTAATTAATACTACTTTACTCATTTTAGTGTGAATTATACTGCGAAAATACGGCTTTAAATTATTTCAAAGAAATTCCTAACCCAACTTTCTCCGAAAGCAACACTTTTCCTTTTTCAATCGTGCTACCAAAAGCGATGTCGTTGGCAATTAAATTCGCGCCATCTAAATCTACATAATCCACTAATGGAACTAGAACAGAACCGGCTGAAATTCCTACAGTAGATTCGGTCATGCAGCCTATCATGATTTTGAAATCATTTGCTCTTGCTTCTTTAATTAGTTCTAAAGCTGGAGTTAATCCGCCCGTTTTGACTAATTTGATGTTGATGGTTTTATAATGCGATTTTAAATCGGAAAGTTTTGTTTGTTCTTGGCAATCTTCATCGGCCATCCAATTCGCAAATTTAGAAGCATTCAAATGACTGTAATTTGAAATTCCAGTTTTCATGGGTTGTTCAATATAAGTAAATTGAGCTGATAAAGGATTTTCTTCCAATTGCTTACATTCTGAAATAGAGAAACTTCCGTTGGCATCTAAAGCGATTTCTTTTTCGCAATTCAACAATAAATCCAATGCTTTTTCATCGTAATGATTCCATTTTACTTTGAATTTATTCCAATCGGATTTTGCGATTTTTTGCAATTGCTCTTCTATTGGTGCGACGCTTATGGTGATGGAAGATTCAGGTAATTGTTGTATTTCAATCGAATTTAATTCTAAGAAACTCTTGTTTTCTAACTTCCCGAATAAATCCCAATACGCACAATCTAAAGCCGATCGCAAAAAAGAATGCAATTGTAAACTTTTTAAAAAAGTATAAAATTCGATTGGATGATTTATGGATTGTTTTTCGATTTGGGTTTGAATTTCGGCTAATTTCTGAGTGAAATCGGCTAAATTAATTCCGTAGTAATCAATCGCTGTACATTCGCCAAAACCAGTTTTTCCGTTTTTGGAAAGCGAAACAATTAAGGCTTCTCTAAACGAGTAACTTCCATAACTAATTGAAAACGTTTCTTTTAGTTGTAAGCGAACAATTTGCCAAGTGATGTGCATAGGAATTAGAATTGGTGTAAAAATAAAAAATCTCCACAAAGGGAGATAACAATTCAAAAGAAATAAAAAATGGCAAGCGACCTACATCGCACCGCTACAACCACATACCTTTGCTGTGTTCCCACCCTGGAGGAGTCTGCAGGAGCTGGTCGTGTAGGACTTGCCGATGCAAATATACAACCTTTTTATATTTTTGCAAGGCAATTGTGAGTATAAAAAATCATTGTATATTTACGGTAATAAATATTTCAACCATGTTAAAAGTTAAGCTATTCGCTTTCATAGTTTTAGGCGTAATTTCTACGTCATGTAAAGAAGATGAAAATGCATTAAAAAATTTATTTTCGATTGAAAATTCTACTATAAAACCGATTCTTAAGTTAGAAGAAAGTATTGATTTGGTCTTACAAAACAAAGAAAATAAAACGATTGATTCAGTTGTTTACTACATTAACGAAGTTAAAATTGGTTCGGTAAAAGGAAACGAGAAATTACCTTTCGCCTTGAACAATCAGAAACTAGGAAACCAAACGATTAAAGCTTTAGTTTATTTTGAAGGACAAAATATTGATATCTCTTCAGGATTTTCAATTTATGCTAGTGCTGAACCAAAGATTTTGAATTATAAAATTGTCAACACATATCCTC
Source organism: uncultured Flavobacterium sp. (assembly GCF_937967675.1). GTDB lineage: Bacteria > Bacteroidota > Bacteroidia > Flavobacteriales > Flavobacteriaceae > Flavobacterium. The sequence continues at coordinate 2,133 of NZ_CALBSN010000036.1, forward strand.
ACGACATAAATGCTTACACGCAAGGTTTTGAATTTTATAATGGCGTATTATTAGAAGGAACTGGTCAATATAAAGAATCAACGCTAAGAAAAACCGATTATAAAACAGGAAAAGTTACCGAACAAATTAAATTAGAAGATAAGTATTTTGGAGAAGGAATAACGGTTTTAAAAGACAAAATATATCAATTGACTTGGAAGGAAAAAACAGGTTTTATTTATGATGCCAAAACCTTCAAATTAGAAAAAACGTTTTCATTTGAAACAGAAGGTTGGGGAATCACCAATGATGGTGAAAAATTATATATGAGTGATGGTTCTGAAAAAATCTATATTTTAAATCCTGAAACCTTTAAAGTAGAAGATTACATTAACGTTTATACAAATGGTGCTAAGATTGAAGCGGTTAATGAAATGGAATGGATTAATGGAAAAATTTGGGCAAACATTTACCAGAAAGATGCAATAGCTGTAATTAATCCAAAAACAGGTGCTGTTGAAAACGTAATCAATTGTCATGATTTAAGAAGCAAAGTAACACAACACCAAGAATTAGATGCGTTCAATGGAATTGCATACAACCCAGCTACTAAAACGTATTTTGTTACGGGTAAAAATTGGGATAAAACTTTTGAAATCAGTATAACAGAATAAAAATTCAAACCATTAACAATATAAATAGATATAAAAAAAACCGACTCTCGTCGGTTTTTTTTTAGTTTATAGCTTTGGCTTTTTCGTTTTGGCCAGTAACCTCATACGCCATTTTTAATATCGTCTTGGTATTTTCATCTGATGGATTAATAGCATACGCTTTTTCAAAGTCTGGAATTGATTTTGCAAACATTTCTTTTCTTTTTTTCATTAATTCATCATATTTCTTTTTATCTGCTCTAGAATTATTGATTTCATTTACTAATTTTTCATCATCAGCTAAACTAGAAAATCCAGCATTAAAATATATATTAAACTCACCAGTCTTAAGTTCTTCGTCGTTTGGAAGTAATTTTCTTGCTTCTGAATAAACTGCTTTAGCTTTTTCATTCTCTCCATTTTGAGAATATACTAAGGCTAAAATTTTATAAACCTCAGCTTTAGTAGTATTATTTTTAACATCTCTAGGTTTTTCATGACTTCCTAAACTAACAAACTTAGAACGCTCTTCTTTAGAGTTAAATTCTTCTTCTTGCTCGTTAACCTTATTAACGGCGTAATAAATAGTTCCATTATTTAAATAATCACTATTTATATAATCTTCATAAACTTTTTGAGCTAATTTATAATCTGATGCTTGAATAGCTAAAATTGAAGCATTTTTTAAAGATTTACCTTCTGTTTTAGGATCAAATAAGTACAAATTATAGAACAAAACAGCAGCTTCCTTAAATTTAGAAGAGCCATTTAAATTTAAAGCTAAATTGGCAATGCTCTTTTTAAAAACTTCTTTAGCTTTAACTAAATCATCTGTCAATATTTTTTTATCTGTTCCCTTTTCAAACTCAATAGTTTCATCTACTACTTTTCCATATTGATTAATATACTCTTGAGTAAATAAACTCAACTTATCTTGTTCTGTAGCTTTATCTCCTTTAGAATTTAATGCTACATAAGGATAAATAGTTTTGTAAAATTTAGCATAAACCTTATCTCCCTCTTCAGACGCCAAAGATTCTAAGGCATCACTTGCTGATTTATAAGCAGTTAAATCTTTTTCAGAAAGAACATCTTTACTGTAAATTTTCTTTAACGTTTTTAATTCATCTTTTTGAGCAAACGTTGCAACAGATAACAATACTGTTGCACTTAAAATTAATCTTTTCATTATATTATACTTTGTTAAACAAAAGCCCAAATATATTTTGGGCCTTATTAATTTATTCATGTGAATCGTTATTTTCAGTTTCAATATCTGTGCCATTTTCAACATCACCTTCTAACTCCTCATTTTCAGACTCGTCTTCACGCAATACTTTAGTTACAGCAGCAATTGAATCATTTCCTTTAATATTAATTAATCGAACTCCTTGGGTAGCTCTTCCCATTACACGTAAATCAGAAATTTTCATTCTAATCGTTAATCCTGATTTGTTGATAATCATTAAATCATCTTCATCAGTTACATCATTTATCGAAATTAACTGACCTGTTTTTTCAGTAATGTTAAGTGTTTTAACTCCTTTTCCACCTCTATTTGTGATTCTGTACACATCTTCTCCATCCTCGTCAACTAACTTAGTACGTTTTCCGTAACCGTTTTCAGTAACCACTAAAAGTTGAGATTCATTTACATGATCTTTATCGACAGAAACCAATCCAATTACTTCATCTTTTTCATCGGCTAATGTAATTCCTCTTACTCCAGATGCCGTTCTACCCATTGGACGCGTTTTTTCTTCTTCAAAACGAACTAACTTACCTGATTTCACAGCAATTAATACTTGACTGTTTCCAGTAGTTAATTTTGCTCCGATTAATTCATCGTCTTCTTTGATAGTGATGGCGTTAATACCATTTTGACGTGGACGAGAATATTGTTCAAGCGGCGTTTTCTTAACTTGACCTTGTTTCGTAGCCATAATAACATAATGACTGTTGATGTAATCTTGGTCTTTCAAGTCTTGAGTACAAATAAACGCTTTTACTTTATCGTCTTGTTCAATGTTAATTAAGTTCTGAATTGCACGGCCTTTACTTGCTTTGGTTCCTTCTGGAATTTCGTATACACGCATCCAGAAACATTTTCCTTTTTGAGTAAAGAACATCAAATATTGATGATTTGTAGCAACAAATAAATGCTCAAGGAAATCTTGATCACGTGTAGCCGAACCTTTTTGGCCCACTCCACCTCTATTTTGCGTTTTATATTCTGATAAAGAGGTACGTTTGATATAACCCGCATGAGAAATGGTAACTACTACACTTTCATCCGCAATTAAATCTTCGATACTTACATCACCACCAGCGTACTCGATTTGAGAACGACGCTCGTCTCCATATTTATCTTTAACTTCAATCAGTTCGTCTTTAATTACTTGCATTCTCATTTCTTTGCTTGCTAATAATTCTTTCAAATAAGCAATCAATTTCATGATTTCTTCATATTCTGCACGTAATTTGTCTTGTTCAAGACCTGTTAATTGTCTCAAACGCATTTCTACGATGGCACGAGCTTGAATTTCAGATAAATTAAATCTTTCGATTAATTTTGCTCTAGCTTCATCTCCATCTTTAGACGAACGAATTAATGCAATTACTTCATCAATATTATCTGAAGCAATAATTAAACCTTCTAAAATATGCGCTCTTTCTTCAGCTTTTCTTAAATCGAATTGTGCTCTTCTTACTACTACATCGTGACGGTGTTCTACGAAATGATGAATCAAATCTTTTAAATTCAACATTTCCGGACGACCTTTTACCAATGCAATATTATTCACACTGAAAGAAGATTGTAATTGGGTATATTTATAAAGTGTATTTAAGACTACATTGGGAACCGCATCACGCTTTAATTCATAAACGATACGCATTCCATTTCTGTCCGATTCATCACGGATGTTTGAAATACCTTCAATTTTTTTCTCATTAACTAAATCAGCCGTTTTCTTAATCATTTCGGCTTTATTCACTTGATAAGGAATTTCGGTAACAATGATAGCTTCTCTACCATTAACTTCTTCAAAACCAACTTTAGCACGAATAACTATACGACCTCTACCCGTTTTGAATGCTTCTCTTACTCCTTCATAACCATAAATAATTCCTCCTGTTGGAAAATCTGGTGCTTTTACATGTGTAATTAACTCATCTATATCAATATCGTTATTGTCAATGTAAGCCAATGTTCCATCAATAACCTCAGATAAGTTGTGAGGTGCCATGTTTGTAGCCATACCTACAGCAATACCCGAAGCACCATTAATCAATAAGTTAGGAATACGCGTTGGCATTACTGTTGGTTCTTGCAACGTATCGTCAAAGTTCAATTGGAAATCCACTGTTTCTTTTTCGATATCAGCCAACATATCTTCCGATATTTTCTTCATTCTAGCCTCGGTATAACGCATCGCTGCTGGACTATCGCCATCAACAGAACCAAAGTTACCTTGACCATCAACCATTAAGTAACGCAAACTCCATTCCTGAGCCATACGAACCATGGCATCGTATACTGAACTATCACCGTGTGGGTGATATTTACCTAAAACCTCTCCTACAATTCTAGCCGACTTTTTGTGGGCTCTATTCGAAAGAACTCCTAATTCATACATTCCGTATAAAACTCTACGGTGTACAGGCTTTAAACCATCTCTAACATCAGGAAGTGCACGTGACACAATAACAGACATCGAATAATCGATGTAAGCTGATTTCATTTCATCCTCAATGTTAATAGGAATTAACTTTTCTCCTTCTGACATAAGTATTTATATTAAAATTATATATTAGTACTAAAACGTGCCAATATACGGCTTTTTGAACTTTTAGCACAAATTTTAAACCACTTATTTCGAATTTTTATTAACAATTTTGTTTACAAAATTGGTTATAAAATGAAATACAATTTCTTTCATTTTTAATTTTTTTTTTGTCATTTAGCATGACAGTACTTTTAGAGGCACGGTTTTTGAAAAAACACTAATAAATTTGTAATTTTACAATCATTACTATAATTATTATGGACGATAATTTTTCACCAAGAGTTAAAGATGTAATTACCTACAGTAAAGAAGAAGCTTTACGTTTAGGTCATGACTTTATTGGTACTGAACATTTAATGCTCGGGATACTAAGAGACGGTAATGGTAAAGCAATAAATATTTTAAACAACTTAGGAATAGATTTATCTCATCTAAGAAAAAAAGTTGAAATTCTGAGCCCTGCCAACCCTAATGGAATTCAAAATTTAGAAAAACAAAATTTACATCTTACTAGACAAGCCGAAAGAGCTTTGAAAACCACATTTTTAGAAGCTAAATTATTCAATAATTCTGAGATTAGCACAGCACATCTTTTGTTGTGTATTTTAAGAAATGAAAATGACCCTACAACAAAATTATTGAATAAAATAAAAATAGATTACGAAACCGTTAAAGAGCAATATACAGCCATGATGACAAATGAAGACGATTATTTAGAAAATTTACCGAAAGCAGAATCGTTCAACGATGATAACGGAAATGATGAAGGTATGAAAGACAGTGGCTTTAGTAACACTCCTCCTTCTGGAAGCAAAACAAACAAAAAATCTAAAACTCCTGTTTTAGATAACTTTGGTCGTGATTTAACTGAAATGGCTGAAGAAGGAAAATTAGATCCAGTTGTTGGACGCGAAAAAGAAATTGAACGTGTTTCGCAAATCTTAAGCCGAAGAAAGAAAAACAACCCTCTTTTAATTGGAGAGCCTGGAGTTGGAAAATCAGCAATTGCTGAAGGTTTGGCTCTACGAATTATCAAGAAAAAAGTATCTCGAAATTTATTCAACAAACGTGTCGTTACACTTGATTTAGCAAGTTTAGTAGCTGGAACAAAATACCGCGGTCAATTCGAAGAACGAATGAAAGCGGTAATGAATGAATTAGAGAAAAACGACGATATCATTTTATTCATTGACGAAATTCACACTATTGTTGGTGCGGGTGGCGCAACTGGTTCACTTGATGCTTCTAACATGTTTAAACCAGCATTAGCTAGAGGTGAAATTCAATGTGTTGGAGCAACAACTTTAGATGAATACCGTCAATATATTGAGAAAGATGGCGCATTAGAAAGACGTTTCCAAAAAGTAATTGTAGAACCAACATCTGTTGAAGAAACGATTACGATTTTGAATAATATCAAACCTAAATACGAAGATCATCACAACGTAATTTACACGCCTGAAGCTATTGAAGCTTGTGTGAAATTAACTAATCGATATATGACTGATCGATTCCTTCCAGACAAAGCTATTGACGCTTTAGATGAAGCGGGTTCTCGTGTTCATATCATCAATATTGATGTTCCAAAGCAAATTTTGGAATTAGAAAAAAAATTAGAAGAAGTTCGCGAACTTAAAAACACAGTTGTAAAAAAACAGAAATACGAAGAAGCAGCTAAACTTCGCGATGATGAAAAACGCATCGAAAAAGATTTGGCAATCGCGCAAGAACAATGGGAAGAAGATTCCAAAAACAACAAAGTAACCGTTACAGAAGATAACGTTGCGGATGTAGTTTCTATGATGACGGGAATTCCTGTAAATCGTATTGCTCAAACTGAAAGTAATAAATTAGCTCACTTACCAGAACTAATTAAAGGTAAGGTAATTGGACAAGACGAAGCAGTATTGAAAATTGCAAAATCTATCCAAAGAAATCGTGCCGGATTAAAAGATCCAAACAAGCCAATTGGTTCGTTTATTTTCTTAGGTCAAACCGGAGTTGGTAAAACACAATTAGCAAAAGTTATTGCAAAAGAATTATTCGATTCAGAAGATGCACTAGTTCGTATCGACATGAGTGAATACATGGAAAAATTTGCAATTTCTCGTTTAGTTGGAGCGCCTCCAGGATACGTTGGATATGAAGAAGGTGGTCAATTAACCGAAAAAGTAAGAAGAAAACCATATTGTGTAGTACTTTTAGATGAGATTGAAAAAGCGCATCCAGATGTATTTAACATGATGCTACAAGTTTTAGATGACGGACATTTAACCGATAGTTTAGGTCGTAAAATCGATTTTAGAAATACGATTATCATCATGACTTCAAACGTTGGTGCTCGCCAATTAAAAGATTTTGGAACTGGAGTTGGATTTGGCACGGCTTCTAAACAAGCACAAACCGAAGAACATTCTAAAGGAATTATCGAAAATGCCTTGAAAAAAGCATTTGCTCCAGAATTCTTGAATCGTATTGATGATGTAATAATATTCAATGCACTAGAAAAACATGATATTGATAAAATTATTGATATCGAAATGGATAAATTGTATTTAAGAGTTAAAGATTTAGGCTACACGCTTGTTCTTTCTGAAAAAGCAAAAGATTTCATTGCCGATAAAGGTTTCGATAAGCAATTTGGTGCCCGACCTTTAAAAAGAGCCATTCAAAAATATGTGGAAGATGCTCTTGCTGAGGAAATCATCACACATAAAATTCATGAAGGCGACCAGATTTTCATGGATTTAGATGAAAGTAGTCAAGAACTCAAAATAGAAATTAAAAAACTAGAAGAACCAAGCTCTTAAGCTTGGTTTTTTTTTATTTGCAGAAATGATAATTGTATTAAAAAAAATACTACATTAGTTCTAAATTACAATTCATTTATGCAAGACAAAGTTATCGTAGGAAGTGAAGAATGGTGCTCCTTCCCTGCTCTAGGTATTCCAACTATCAAAGCTCGTGTTGACTCGGGTGCAAAAACATCAGCATTGCACGCCATCAATATTGTTACATTTGAAAAAGACAGCGAGAGTTGGGTTAAATTCGATATCAATCCTATACAAAATAATGCAAAAGCAGTTATTCATTGTGAAGCCCCTTTAATTGACAAAAGAGTAGTTAAAAGTTCCAGTGGTTTCAGAGAACAGCGCTATGTAATTAAAACCAAACTTGAAATTGGTGGCAAAACTTGGGAAATTGAGGTTACTTTAACTAATCGCGATTCAATGGGTTTCCGGATGTTATTAGGTCGTGAAGCTATGTCAGGTCGTGTTTTAGTCGATCCTGAAAAACGCTATTTATTAGGGCAACCTACAACCGAAAAACTTAAAGAATATTATTACGCTGCAACAGAAAACAAAAAAGGATTAAAAATTGGTTTATTAGCTAGTAATCCTGAATTATACAGCAACAAACGCATTTTAGAAGCGGGCGAATTAAGAGGTCATGAAATGCATTTCTTAAACTTGAAATACTGCTACATGAAATTAGATGCTACAAAACCTGAAATCCATTATCGTGGTGGAAAAGTATTGAATGATTTTGATGCCGTAATTCCAAGAATTCGTCCTAGCATGACGTATTATGGTTGCGCTTTGACACGTCAATTTGAAGCTTTAAAAGTATTTGCTTTAAACAATGCTTCTGCTATTACGCAATCGAGAGATAAATTATTTTCATTACAATTATTATTAAACAATGGAGTTGACATTCCTACTACTGGATTTGCCAACTCTCCTTTAGATACTGACGATTTAATTAAAATGGTTGGAGGTTCGCCTTTGATTGTAAAATTATTAGAAGGAACACAAGGAAAAGGTGTCGTTTTGGCAGAAACTAAAAAAGCAGCTGAATCCGTAATTAATGCTTTCAAGAGTTTAAATGCTAATATTTTAGTTCAGGAATTCATAAAAGAAGCCAATGGTAAAGATTTGAGACTCTTTGTTGTAGACGGAAAAGTTGTAGCAGCCATGCAACGTGAAGCCGCTCCTGGAGAATTCAGAGCTAATATTCACATGGGAGGAACGGCCTCAGTTGTAAAAATTACTTCTGATGAAAAGAGAATTGCTATTAAAGCCGCTAAAGCTATGAATTTAAAAGTAGCAGGAGTGGATATTATTCGTTCGTCTAAAGGTCCTTTGTTGCTAGAAGTTAATTCTTCTCCCGGATTAGAAGGAATTGAAGGCGCAACTCAAAAAGACATCGCTGGAGAGATGATTAAAGCCATTGAGAAAAACTTTAAGTGGAAATAATATGAAAAAGCAATATTCAGTTCCATTAGTTTTATTTCTGTTAGGAATGGCAATAACAATAATTGGCTCTCTGTTTAAACTCATGCATTGGCCTGGTGCAAACATCATGTTAACAATTGGAATGTTCGCCGAAGCAACTGCTTTAATAAGTCTTATTGTTATAGTTTTTAAAAGAATTAAATGAATCCGTATATCGACATCACATTAAGAAGTGTAGCTGTTTATTTTTTTATGATAATTGCTTTGCGAATATTTGGAAAAAAAGAGCTTTCACAGCTTAATACGGCTGATGTTATTTTGATTTTATTGATTAGTAATTCCGTCCAAAATGCAATGGTTGGCGCTAATACTTCTTTGTATGGAGGAATTATAGCTGCTTTTTCACTTTTTTTAATCAATTCTATTTTTAAGAAAGTGATGCTGAAGTCAAAATTCATCAAAGAATTAGTTCAAGACAAACCTGAAGTTTTAATACACAACGGAAAAATTGAGTTCAAAACCCTTGCTCGATTAGGGATTACATCAGAAGAACTTGAAGAAGCCATGCGTGAACACGGAATCGAATATTATAAAGACGTAAAATTAGCCATGTTTGAAATCGATGGAAATATTAGTATCATTTCAGGTAACGAGAATTTAAAACAAACCCATCACAAAAGGAAAATTCATAAAACATTAGGTAAACTAAACAATTAATAAAAATTTATTATATAGTTTAATCAATAAAAAAAATTATGCACATCATCAGTAAAATTCTAATTGTAATCATAGCTTTATTTCACCTGTATTTTCTATGGCTTGAAATGTTTGCTTGGACAACTAGTGCCAAAAAAGTATTCCGAACCATCCCAGAAGATTTATTTGAAAAAACAAAAGTTTTAGCCGCTAATCAAGGTTTGTATAACGGATTTTTATCTGCAGGATTACTTTGGTCTTTGGCTATTTCGGATGAAAATTGGAGCCAAAATATTGCTCTTTTTTTTCTTTGCTGTGTGACAGTTGCTGGAATTTTTGGAGCTTATTCCGCTTCTAAGAAAATATTTTATGTTCAAGCGCTTCCAGCAATTATAGCGATTATTACCATTTTATTTTTATAAAAAAAGCTCAAGAATTTCTTGAGCTTTTTAGTTTTATACTACTTTGTATTAATCTTCCATTTCAATTTGAAAGCTATTCAAAAACGAAACTGATTTTTCAATATCGTAATGCAGAATTCGATCTTCTGATACAAACGAAACTTCTTCTCTGTACGATTTTACAAAACTTTCGATAAACTCACTTGATTTTAATGGTCTTCTGAATTCTAAAGCCTGTGAACCGTTTAATAATTCGATAGCTAAAATACGTTCTACATTTTCAACAATACGTAAGGTTTTTGTTGCTGCATTAGCACCCATACTCACGTGATCTTCTTGTCCGTTTGAAGAAACAATACTATCAATACTTGCTGGTGTAGCTAATTGTTTGTTTTGACTTGCGATACTTGCCGCTGTATATTGTGGTATCATGAAACCTGAATTCAATCCTGGATCGTTTACCAAAAACGCTGGTAAATTTCTCAATCCCGAAATCAATTGGTAGGTTCTTCTTTCCGAAATACTTCCTAATTCTGATAACGCTATTCCTAAGAAATCTAATGCTAAAGCTAAAGGTTGTCCGTGGAAATTTCCTCCTGAAATAATTAAATCTTCTCCAACGAAAATATTTGGATTATCGGTTACCGAGTTGATTTCAGTACGGAATACTTTCTTAACATAATCAATCGTATCTTTTGAAGCACCATGCACTTGTGGAATACATCTAAACGAATATGGATCTTGCACATGTACTTTGGGTTGCGCAATGATTTCACTATCTTCTAGCAAATCGCGCATTCTTTCCGCAGTTTGTACTTGACCTTTGTGTGGGCGAACTAAATGAATCAAATCTGTAAATGGTTCAATTCTTCCATCAAAACCTTCTAATGAAACGGCTCCAATTACATCGGCTAAATAGGAAATTTTCTCAGCTTTAATCAAACAGTAAACGCCATAAGCGCTCATGAATTGCGTTCCATTCAATAACGCCAATCCTTCTTTTGATTGTAAAACGATTGGTTCCCAACCAAATTTTGCTAATACTTTTGAAGCTGGCTGTCTGAAACCATCAACATAAACTTCACCTTCTCCTAACAAGGGTAACGATAAATGCGCTAAAGGAGCTAAATCGCCCGAAGCGCCCAACGAACCTTGTGTATAAATTACAGGTAAAACATCATTATTATAAAAATCAATCAAACGTTGCACTGTAACCAACTGAACACCTGAATGTCCGTAGCTTAACGATTGGATTTTCAATAACAACATGATTTTTACAATGTCATGTGGTACTTCTTCTCCAGTTCCGCAAGCGTGCGATTTTACCAAATTCTCTTGAAGTTTTGATAAATTTTCATTCGAAATTTTCACATTACATAACGAACCAAAACCGGTGTTGATTCCGTAGATTGGTTCAGAATTCGACTTCATTTTATCATCTAAATATTTTCTACATTTCTCAATGTTTACAATAGCTTCCTCTGATAGTGCCAATTGCTTTCCTTGAAAAACAATCTCGTTAATCATATCGATAGACAATAAATCTGAACTTATATAATGTGTAGTTTCCATTTGGTTAATTTTAAAAGTCCAAAATTCTGCAAACAATTGTTAAAATGCAAGATTTATCAGCATTATTAACAAAAAATAAATAGTTCTCAAATTTTAAGGCAAATCGCGGTGCATTTTTAAGAATTTTCAATAAATTAGCGCATTCAAAAAATACAACATCAAATCATGAAAAATACAGCGTTAACGCACATTCACGAAAGTTTAGGAGCTAAAATGGTTCCGTTTGCTGGATACAATATGCCAGTTCAATATGAAGGAGTAAATGTAGAACACGAAACCGTTAGAAATGGCGTTGGTGTTTTTGATGTTTCTCATATGGGAGAATTTTTCTTAAAAGGAGAAAACGCATTGGCTTTAATTCAGAAAGTAACTTCAAATGACGCTTCTAAATTAGTTGATGGAAAAGCGCAATATTCTTGTTTACCAAATAACGAAGGCGGAATTGTTGACGATTTAATCGTTTATAAAGTTGCCGATAATCACTATATGTTGGTGGTAAATGCTTCTAACATTGAAAAAGATTGGAATTGGATTGCTGAGCACAATGATTTAGGAGTAGACATGCAAAACCTTTCTGATGACTATTCTTTATTAGCGATTCAAGGACCAAAAGCGGCAGAAGCTATGCAATCTTTAACTTCTATCGATTTAACAAATATGGGATATTACACATTCCAAATTGGTGATTTCGCAGGAAAAAGCGATGTAATTGTTTCGGCTACAGGTTATACAGGTTCGGGAGGATTTGAAATTTACTTTAAAAACGAAGATGCGGAATACATTTGGAACAAAGTTTTTGAAGCTGGAGCAGCATTCGGAATCAAACCAATTGGATTAGCTGCGCGTGATACTTTACGTTTAGAAATGGGATTCTGTTTGTACGGAAACGACATCAACGATACGACTTCGCCATTAGAAGCAGGTTTAGGTTGGATTACGAAATTCGACAAAGAATTCACGAATTCAGAAAACTTGAAAAAACAAAAAGAAGCAGGTGTTTCTCGTAAATTAGTTGGTTTCGAAATGGTTGAAAGAGGAATTCCTCGTCACGATTACGAAATTGCTGATGCAAACGGAAATGTAGTTGGAATCGTAACTTCTGGAACGCAATCACCTTCTATGGGAATTGCAATCGGAATGGGATATGTTCCAACGGCTTTAGCTACACCAGATTCTGAAATTTACATTAGAATTAGAAATAAAGATATTAAAGCGAAAGTGGTTAAAATGCCATTTTATAAAAAGTAATCAAGAACAAGTACAAAGACAAGAGCAATTACAAATTTGAAAATTGAACTTGAACTTGTACTTGAACTTGAATTTGTTATTTTTGCAACCTGAAACTTGAAACTTTAAACCAAAAAAGAAATGGGAAGAGCGTTTGAATTTAGAAAAGCCCGTAAAATGAAACGTTGGTCAGCAATGGCTAAAACGTTTACAAGAATTGGAAAAGATATCGTAATTGCCGTAAAAGAAGGCGGTCCAAATCCTGAAACTAATGCACGTTTAAGAGCGGTAATCCAAAATGCGAAAGCAGCGAATATGCCGAAGGAAAACGTTGAGCGTGCCATTAAAAAAGCATCGGATAAAGATACGGCTAACTATAAAGAAGTATTATTTGAAGGCTATGCACCTCACGGAATTGCTATCTTGATTGAAACGGCTACTGATAATAACAACAGAACGGTTGCTAACATTAGAAGTTACTTCAACAAATGTAATGGAACAATGGGAACACAAGGTTCGGTTGAATTTATGTTTGATCATACGTGTAATTTTAGAATTCCAGCAGAAGGACAAGATGTGGAAGAATTAGAATTAGAAATGATTGATTTTGGAGTAGAAGAAATCTTTGCTGACGAAGACGGAATTGTTATGTACGCTCCTTTTGAAAGCTTTGGTGCTATCCAAAAAGAACTTGAAGCTCGTGGTTTAGAAATCTTATCTTCTGGATTTGAAAGAATTCCACAAGTAACGAAAGAATTAACACCAGACCAAGTAGCAGATGTTGAAAAACTATTAGAAAAAATTGAAGAAGACGATGACGTAATGAACGTATATCATACGATGCAAGAAAGCGCAGAGTAATTCTTTTTCTATTTCATATACGAAATCCTCGCAAGAAATTGTGAGGATTTTTTTATATATTAGCTATTATTAATGAGTTAAAAAAAATAAAATGAATACAAGTATTTTGATATCTACATTACAAAGATCTAAAGATAATAAAGAAATTATCTCTATATGGCAATACAATGGTGATAAAAGTTCTATTGTAGGTTATGTTTCAGAAATTAGTGATGATTATATAGGTTTTAGACATTTCACACGTTTTGGAAAACCAGATGGTATAATTTTTATTAAAATAGATAATATTAAAAGTATTGATTTCAATGACGATTATACCAAAGTAATGGAATGTCTGATTCATTATGCAGATATAATTGATAACCCGATAGCGCGGAATTGCATTCCGTGCCCACAAAACAAAAAAATCCCAATCGAAAGATTGGGATTTTTTTATATCTAAAATCAATTACTTGATAATTTCAATTTTTAAAGCTTCTTCTTGGTTAACTGAATCAAAAAAACCTTGTTCGTTCATCCAATCGTCGCTGAATACTTTACTCATGTAACGTGAACCATGGTCAGGGAAAATGATTACTACATTACTGTTAGCGTCAAATTCGCCTTCTTCAGCGTATTGTTTCACCGCTTGGAAAGCAGCTCCAGAAGTATATCCTACGAATAACCCTTCTCTTTTAGCTAATTCTCTTGCTGTGTGCGCACTTTCTTCATCGGAAACCTTGATAAATTTATCAATAACATCAAAATCAGTAGCCGTTGGAATCAAGTTTTTACCTAAACCTTCAATACGGTATGGATAAATTTCAGCGTTATCAAACTCTTTTGTTTCATGGTATTTTTTCAATACTGAACCAAAAGCATCAACTCCCAAAATTTTGATATTTGGGTTTTGCTCTTTTAAGAAACGTGCAGTTCCCGAAATAGTTCCTCCAGTTCCACTACACGCCACTAAGTGTGTAATTTGACCGCCTGTTTGTTCCCAAATTTCTGGTCCTGTAGAGTTATAATGAGCATCAACGTTTAATTCGTTGAAATATTGGTTAATATAAACAGATCCTTTTGTTTCTTCGTGTAATCTTTTAGCAACATTGTAGTACGAACGTTCATCATCTGCAGAAACGTGAGCCGGACAAACATAAACCTTAGCTCCCATTGAACGCAACATATCGATTTTATCTTTTGATGATTTTGAACTCACCGCTAAAATACAATCGTACTCTTTAATGATGCTAACCATTGCCAAACTAAAACCAGTATTTCCTGAAGTAGTTTCAATAATGGTATCTCCAGGTTTTAAGATACCTCTTTTTTCTGCTTCTTCAATAATATATAACGCAATTCGGTCTTTTGTAGAATGACCTGGATTAAAGGCTTCAACTTTTGCATAGAAATTACCTGGTAAATCAGCTGAAACTTTATTCAGTTTGATTAATGGTGTATTCCCAATTAAATCTAATACACTATTATAGGCTTTTATTTCTTCTTTCATATGAAGATACTGTTTGTTTTAATGTTTCCAAAATACTATGCTTTACTAGCATTTTTAGTATTTTATACTTAATTTTTTGGATTGCAATCACTTTTAGGTAATTCCAAAACCTTGCAAATTTAACAAAAAAAGTTTAACTACTTCTTAATTTTTTCTAAATCTAACAAAAACGCAAATTCTTTGGCCAATTCTTTTAATGCTTCAAAACGGCCTGATGCACCACCATGACCAGCATCCATATTGGTATCTAAGAATAATTGCTTATCGTTAGTTTTCATAACACGTAATTTTGCTACCCATTTTGCCGGTTCCCAATATTGCACTTGCGAATCGTGAAGTCCAGTGGAAACATACATATTTGGATACGCTTGCGCTTTTACTTGATCATATGGTGAATAGGATAACATATAATCGTAATATACTTTATCATTTGGATTTCCCCATTCGTCATACTCCCCTGTTGTTAATGGAATGGTATCATCTAACATAGTCGTAACTACATCCACAAAAGGAACTTGGGCGATAACCCCATTATATAATTCTGGTGCCATATTTACAATCGCTCCCATTAATAATCCACCTGCAGAACCACCTTCTGCATATAAATGTTCTGGGGAAGTATATTTTTCTGCAATTACAAATTTAGAACAATCAATAAAATCGGTAAACGTGTTTATTTTCTTCAAAAGTTTTCCGTTTTCATACCATTCTCTTCCTAAGTCCTCTCCTCCTCTAATATGAGCAATGGCATAAATAAATCCTCTATCTAACAAACTCAAACGTGTTGAAGAAAAATAAGGATCCATTGTAGCTCCGTAAGAGCCATAAGCATATAGTAAGAATGGGTTTTTACCATCTTTTTTGATTCCTTTTCTATACACCATCGAAATTGGCACTTTGGTTCCATCAGTTGCAGTTGCCCAAACTCTTTCTTCAACATAATTGTTTTTATCAAACTTCCCACCCAAAATTTCTTGCTCTTTCAATACTTTTTTCTCCTGAGTTCTCATATTGAAATCAATCACAGAAGAGGGTGTTGCCATAGATTGATATCCATAACGTAAAATTTCAGTATCGAAATCTGCGTTAGTTGTAGTATAAGCCGTGTAAGTTTCACTATTAAAAGGTAAGTAATACTCCCCTTTTCCATTCCAAGGCATGATTCTAATTTTGTTCAAACCATTAGAACGCTCTTCAACTACTAGATAGTCTTTAAAAATTTCGATTCCTTCTAATAAAACATCACTTCTGTGTGCAATTAAATCTTTCCAGTTTTCAGCAGAAGTTGCTGTTTCTGGTGTTTTCATTAATTTAAAGTTCGTTGCTTTGTCTTTATTCGTAACAATGTAAAAACTATCACCATAATGTGAAATCGAATATTCTAATCCTCGAGTTCTTTTTTGGAAAACTTTAAACTCGCCATTCGGATTTTTTGCATCTAAAATTTGGTATTCAGAAGTTAATGTACTGTTAGAACCAATAACTATGTATTTTTTTGATTTTTCTTTGTAAACAAAGGTGTTGAACGTATCGTCTTTTTCATGAAAAACCATGGTATCTGCAGAAGCATCAGTTCCTAAGGTATGTTTATAAATTTTATCTGAACGTAATGTTTGCGCATCTTTACGAGTATAAAATAAGGTTTTGTTATCGCCAGCCCAAGTAGAACCTCCCGTTGTGTTTTCTAATTTTACTGGAAGAATTTCTCCTGTTTCCAAATTTTTAATTTGGATGGTATATTGTCTTCTTGAAACTAAATCTACTCCAAACGCCACCCATTTGTTATCTTCAGAAACATTTAAACCCGACAAATTGAAATAAGCGTGTCCTTTTGCCATTTCGTTACAATCAAACATGATTTCTTCTTTGGCATCTAAACTCCCTTTTTTACGAGAATAAATTGGATAATCTTTTCCTTTTTCGAAACGAGTAATGTAATAATAACCATTGTATAAATAAGGAACCGAACTATCATCTTCCTTAATTCTACTCTTCATTTCTAAAAACAATTCGTCTTGTAACTGTTTCGTATGTGCTGTTGATTTTTGGTAATATTCGTTTTCTTTATTTAAGTAATCGATAACTTCTGGATTTTCTCTTTCATTTAACCAATAGTAATTATCAATTCTTTTATCGCCATGCTTTTCTAATGTTTTTGGAACAATTTTAGCAACAGGAGGAACAATTTTATCTGACATTGTTTTTGTTTTATTTTGACTGTAAACAGGAGCAAAAATAATGCAACTAAGAAGTAAAAATGGTAATTTTTTCATGAAGTTTTACAATAATTATTAACCGCTAATTTACTATTTTTGTCCAAATAAAAAAACTTAAAAATTATGTTTGGAGATATTATGGGAATGATGGGTAAATTAAAGGAAACCCAGCAGAAAGTAGAAGAAACAAAAAAACGTTTAGACTTTGTTTTAATTGATGAAAAAAGTAGCGATGGCTTACTTGAAGTTACCTTAACCGCTAACCGAAAAATCAAAAACATTACCGTAAGTGATGATTTACTTCAAGACAAGGAAATGCTTGAAGATTATTTAGTTAACGTATTAAATAAAGCTATTGAAAAAGCAACAAACGTTCACGAAACGGAGTTGGCTGCGGTTGCAAAAGAAGGTATGCCAAACATTCCTGGAATGGATCTATTTAAATAATAACTTCTTAATAAATTAGAAATTAAAATAAAATTCCTTTTTACTTGTTCCTTATAATTTTAATTAACGTTGTACAACTTTTAAAAAAGAGATG
The DNA here is from genome assembly GCF_937967675.1 of uncultured Flavobacterium sp. GTDB lineage: Bacteria > Bacteroidota > Bacteroidia > Flavobacteriales > Flavobacteriaceae > Flavobacterium. The sequence goes on from NZ_CALBSN010000036.1 coordinate 19,791, forward strand.
TACAGCTTTTTACTAAAAGATGTATGACTTTTTACTATAAGTCGTACATCTTTTTATATATTTGTCAGGTTAAAATTTTTTAATAAACCTTACACTGTAAAAAAAATGTCCGTTCAATTTAAAATGATACCTAAAAAAAATAATTTGGTATCGCCTCCAGAAGTAAAATACTACCCTTGTGCTGTTAGTCAAGGAGAGGTGAATTTAGATGATTTAGCTCGAATTGTAGCCAGTAGAACTACTATGAGTAGACCTGATTGTTTTGGGGTCATTATGGCGTTAAGCGATGTTATTGGTGAATCATTAGCCAATGGAAATATTGTTAGGGTAGATAATTTAGGAACTTTTCAACTGAATTTAACCGGTACTGCAGCAGAAACAGAAGAAGCATTGGGAAAAAGCAATATTAAAGAAGCAAAAATAAACTACAGACCCTCAAAAGAATTAAGACAAAGAATGAGAAGATTAACCTACAAACGCATTCGATAGATTTTGAAAATTTCAAAATACATAAAATATAAATTATTAGGTCAGTCATTGTTTAATTCTGAAAAAGAGCCATGGTGGCTAATTGGCTTTTCCATGATTTTATCAAGTGGATTGATGATTGAACCGCAATTGATTTGTGCGAGTTTAGTCAATGGTGAGCTCTCAGATATGTGGTTGTATTGGAGTGCTGGTATTGGCTCTGCATTCAGTATTTCTTTCTTTGCGCACCTATGGCAAAACATTCCTGTAAAAACAGAAAATGAATTTATATTTTTTAGATTTTCAGGGATTGGAGCGAAACTATTACACACTTTTAGAAGTTTGTATTTAGGGTTGCTTATCATTCCATTCATTATAAGTTTTAGTTTATTGGCTTTTGCTAAAATTTGTTGCTTTATTTTTAAAATAGATTTAGTAACAACTATTCTTTCAATATCCAGTATTTTAGTATTATTGACTTTCTTAAATAGTTTTAGGTTACGGTTAAGAATGGACTTTATTCTCTTTTTTCTTTTTATTATTATTGGTGTCATTCTCTTTATTAACTTGTATTCTAACACTGGCGGTTTATACCATTTAAGTAACCAACTCAAAACAAAGGGCTATAATTTTAGTATAATTCCATCAATAGGTTCTAAAGGCTTTAATGCTTTTTTGATTTTTATTATGGTACAATGGTGGTCGGCATCAATATTGGATTATCCCGATATGAATGGTCAAAAACTAATGGCAAGTAGAGGAAGTAATGACTTGGTTAAGAGCATTTTTCTGCCTACAATGTTTGTATTTTTGTTTCGTATACTGTTGTTTACGTTGCCTTTTATGGCCGTAGTATATGGTTTTGCTCATCACTCATCTGATAATGAACTAGTTTTTACAGCATTATTTAGTAACCTTTTACCGTCATGGATGCTGGTTTTGGTCGTACTTTTTTTTATAATTACATTTTTATCATTTGTACAAAACACTCAAAACTGGGGAGGTTCACTTTTGGTTGAAAATTTTTATAAGCACAGCATTAACCCCAATATGAGTGCTGCAAAATCAAAAAGATTAGGATTACTAGCCATGGTCTACATTCTCATCATTTCAATTATAATTGCAATTTATGCTAATTCTTTAATAGAAATTACAAAATATCTATTTGCTATAACTGCGGGAGTAGGGCCTGTCTTTATGTTGCGCTGGTATTGGTGGCGTATCAATGCTTGGTCGCAATTATCTGCTATGCTTGCCGCTTTGGTATACCCCCCTATTTTGGACGTATTGAATGAAAAAAATGCAATCGTGCATCAATTTATAATTAATTTAGAAACCAATTTCAACGTGGATTATTATCCTATTAAAATTGTAATTTTAACTATTACGGTTTGTCTTACTTGGTTAGGGGTGACTTTCTGTACAGCTCCAACAGAAACCCAAATACTTCAGACTTTTGCTTCAACAGTAAAACCAGGAGGATTTTGGAAAAGCTTTGAAAATAGTGGGAAATCTTTCTCTAAAATACGATACTTAGCGTGGCTTATTCAAGCTGGAAATGGCATTTTAACGTACTTTATTTTTTATAATTTCTTAGTTGGTCAATATTTTATTTTTTGGGGTTTACTTATTTTATTTATAAGTTGTTTTTTTATCTCCTATAAACTTATTCAAAGAGCTAATTTTTATTATTCAATTCAAAGTTAAATTACTTTATTAATTTTAACACCCAGCTGTACCCATTTCTATCACAAAAATCAACTAATTTATTTTTAATCAAAATTTTATTTTTTTCAGTTGCATAAAAATAGGAAATAACAAATTCAATAGCCAATCTTTCATTTTCATTATTTAAAAAAGATTTAAATGCTAATCTCATAGGTTTTGTTTTTTCATTACTGCCATTTGAATTTATTTTAAAAACACAATATAACTGCAAAATATAAATTGCAATACTTTCAAATTCAAATGAAGCATTCTTGAATAAATTATCTACTGTATTATTTAATTTTTCATGATTTAATAATTCTTTGGCAAATCCAAAATGAATCATTGCTCTAATAGGTCTAGCTAAAATCCAGCTACTTTGGAAATCATAAGTGTAATCATTTGCTATACTAATTACTTTATCAATATGGTTACTAATAGTATCTTGTAATTTATTTTCAAATCCATCAACAATAATATTGCATTCTAATAATCTAGAAATCTCATGAAAATGAGATGTATCTATTTTAATTTTTGATGCATTTTTTTTAAAATTAACAATATCTATATTATTGGCAAAACCCTTATAAAATCTATTACTTAACAAATAGGAATACGCAAATATTTTTTTATTATTGTCAGCAATATTTTTTAAATAATATTTTTCAATAGCACTTGAATAATAGCTATTAGGATTATCCTCATCCACAAAACATTCATAAAAAAAAGCCCTTCCGTTTTGAGATTTAGCAAGTAATCTTAATAAAACATGGGATGGATTTTTTCTAATATAACTTCCTAATAAATTAGAAATAGTATAAAAGACTGAGTATTCATCTGTTGTAAATTTTAAATCATTTAAAATTTTATTTACAGTGTCGAAATCTGAATTAATTAAAGCTAATTCTAAAAATGAAAGTGAAAAAGCATTTTCATCTTCTGATCGAAGATATTTAATTTCTGCTTGTTTGGCTAAGCTTTTATTATTTTCAATTTTTGAATAATCTTCCCAGTTTAGATAATTTAAAAATTGAGACAAAATATTTAGTGTCTCTTTATAAGGCTTTCTACTTGGCTTAACAATTCCATATAGCCTTCCTATGGTATGAGGAGAAACAAATAATTTCTTCTTAGCAATCTCTTCAGATAAAAATTTGGCATCTGAAAAGGAAACCACATTTCTTTGAATAGATATTTCAACTTGTCTTAATAATTTATCTAAAAGTATATTCTGTGATTCCATATTTGTTAAAGTTAAACAATAATAAAACAAATTTAATTAGGGGGTTTTTGAAAAACAAACTTGCAACAACTTGCAAATTATTATGATTTTTGAAAGCATTAGTTTTGTTACTAGATTTTAATAGAATTATGAAAAAAACTCAAATACAAAAACATTTTTTAGGTTTAGCGGGTGAATATTTAGTATGTGCTGAATTGGCAAAAAAAGAAATTAATGCTAGTCTGACTTTCGGGAACCACAAGTCTATAGATATTATAGCTTCAAATCCTACTAATAATAAATCTTGTTTTATTCAAGTTAAAACATCAAATAGTTCTAGAATTTTAACGGGATTTTTTCAGAAATACAAAACAGGAGAAACAGCACATCCTGATTTTTGGATTATTGTCAATTTTAACAACAATAATACAAATTTTTATATTTTAACTCATGTTGAATTAGCAAATATTCAGATGCAAATAAACAAAATGTCAGAGTGGTCAGAAATAAAAGGCGGTGTTGATAATATAAACTTAAAGTCTATTGAAATTTACAAAAATCAATGGGATAAAATTATTAATTTTTTAATTTAAATTTAGTTATGAAAAAAATGTTTATTATATTAATTCTAGTTAGTTGTAATTTATATACTCAAAATGTTGAATCTATAAAAATAAACCCAGAAATAACAAAGATTTTTTTTGAAAAAAAAGTCAATAAAGACTGGAACCCTAAACTTTATGAAACAATTGAAGTTGATAGTATATTGTTATATAAATTTGAAAGAGGTGAAACCATTTCAGATTTATATTCTAAACAACTTGAAATTGTTGAAAATAATAAAATGTACTTTGTTGAGTACGAAAGAAATTTTGAATATGCATCAAATAAAAAAAACGAATTAGATTCAATTATATTTAAAATTAATGATTATCTCAAGTCAAATTCTAATTATCAATTAAAAAAACAATTATTAATTGATTCACAGGAAATTGCAAACAAGTATGGTATAAAGATAATTACATATAAACGAAATAATTCTCTATTTGACAAACTCATTGATAATAATGCAAATAGTTATTCAAACTCGAAAAAACAAACTGAAATATTTATTTATGAAAACAATAAAAAACCTAAAGAAGAAGACTTAAAAATTTGTATTGAATTTATTTTAAATGAAAAAAACAAAATTAATTTTCCTGTTAAGAATGATGGATATAAAAAATACCTTAATGAATTAGAAATCCTAAATAAAACACCAAAAACGATTATTACTAATGTTAAATCTGAAAAAAGTTCTTATAGAAGTACAATTTTAATATCAGAAAAACACGTTGATTTTGAACATTTTGAAGCAGAATTATCTCCAATCAAAGGGGATTATTATATTGCAAAACATGATTTTGAAAGCCCTAAATATTCTGTATCAATTATTAAAGATGAAATTTTAAGTTATGATCAAATCAAGCATATAAATGGTTTTGATATGGATTACTTAAGACTTTGTTATCCTGTTAATTTATATGAGGATAGAAAAAATAATGGTAAAGTTTATGTTTTGAATAGGAGTGATTGGAGTTTTTATGGAGATCTTAAAAAAATAAAAAAAGAAATTGATTTTCGTGATTTACTTGTGAACTTGGGATATAAAATTTATGAAAAGGAAAGTTATACAAATCTTAATCAAAAATATTACAAATCATTTATAAAGACTAAAAATGCTGAGATTGAATTGAAGGAAGATGATAATTATTTGTATGAAATGTTAAAAGAAGACAAAAAATATTTAGAAAAGTTTGACCTTGATTACTTAAAATTAAAGACTTTGATAAATAAAATTCCCCCACATTCTAAAGTTTTGTCAAATTACTTAAACATTTATAATTTAAAAAGATCTTTTACTCCTACATCAACTATTAATGAATGGAAAAATGCTACTCGAGCTGCAAAACCAATAGCAGATGATTTAATAGAATTTAGAAGTAAATATGCTCTTATATATGATTTCAAAGAATTAAAAACTGATATTGTTACTGATTTTATTGGTTATTGTGCTTACTCTTCAAAAATCTTAGGATTGCTTTAATTATTTTTTAAGCTAAATCAAGTAATAAATTTAAACAATTTTTAATCTTATTAATAATTCCCAATCCTAAAGCAATTGCCACTAAAAGCAATCGTAAAAGCAACGAATGTTCACAAAACATAATTAGCCGCTGTAGCAAAAGAAGTCATGCCAAACATTCTTGAAATAGATATGTTTAAATATTTTTTTTGATAAACTTACATTATCATCGAAATTGTATTTTATTGACATTAGCATAGTGTAAATATAATTTTATAAAAATAAAAACTTGAATTAACTTGAATTAACTTGAATTAACTTGAATTAACTTGAACTTTTATTTTAAATATTTGTTAAACAAATATTTAAAATAAAGGTAAAATTGTGGAGACCAGAACCCACTTTAAAAAACGGGGCGAATCCGAAAAGCCTGTGAGTAGGAACAAAATTTAATTTCAAAAAAATGAAAAAAGTAATGACAATTATTGGAGCAATAACTTTTGCTTCAGTAATTTTAACAAGCTGTGGCGACGGTAAAAAAAAGGAGGCAAACGAAGTTACAATTAAACCTAAAAGCACTAGTATTAAAGGTGATTTAAGCTCCTATTTTGAAGTTATAGATAAAGATTATGTACTTAAAGCAGAAGAAGATTCTTTTATGGGAGGAGCAATCATTTCAGTTGAAGTAAAAAGAAAAGACAAGGACTTTGATTTCCCAACTGATAATATAAACCCTTTTGGAACTAATGGTGGAGAAGATTATCACGTTGGTTTTGGTATAGAGATATTGGGCGAATCTGGCCCAGTAATTGTGAAGCAGGCAACTGAAGGAGGTATGGGTGGCCCATATTCTTCTGAAGATGTAATAGGTTTAATGAAACTCAAAAAAGGTGAAACTGGCTACATTCGTTGGTCTGTAGATAAGTTAGATGGCTTGAAATCATTTCAACTTTCATCAGCATTACAAAAAGAAGAACGCAGTTCATCAACTTTATCTTCTTCAGATGCAACTGGAGACTGTGAACAGTTCTGTTCTGATTACGAAGCGTTTGCAGATGAATATGTAGCATTTATGAAAAAATATAAAGCAAACCCTTCTGATACATCTGTTCTTTCTGAATATTCAGAAATGATTAGTAAAGCTGCGGATATGCAAGAAAGCTCTAAAGATTGTACTGCAGATGCAAAAGTAGCAGCAAGAATAAGTAAAGCTGTTGCTAAAATAGCAAAAGCTGCAATGTAGTATAATACCTCAATATCTTTAGACCACATACCTATTTGGTTTGTTGTAGATTTTAAATCAACCCCATTCCCAATCCAATTGCCAATAAAAGCAATAAAACTGCAACAAAACCTTGGAGAAATTTTAGGGTAACTTTCTTTAATAGTTGGTTACCCAAATACGCTCCTGCAATGGCACAAAGTGTAGCCGATAACAACAATACTTTATTTTCATACAAGGTATAAGTAGTGATTTTTGAAGCGTAAACACTCAAGCGCGTAAAATCTATAAACATGGAAACTACAATTCCTGTAGCAATGAAACTTTCTTTAGATAAACCAGCTTTAATCAAAAACGCACTTCGCAAAGCTCCTTGATGCCCAGAAAGTCCACCAAAGAATCCGCTTAACATTCCGCCTAAAGGTAATTTATCTTTTCCAAACTCCAATTTACTTAAGTACGGAATCAAATCTAAAAGCGCAAAAATCACTAATAAAATAGCTATGATGAATTTCACTGGTAAAACTTCCCATTCTTTTCCGAAAAGCGAATAACGAAACAAAGGTTGCAAATCCGAAATTTGTAATAACAACCACGAACCTAACATGGCCGCAAAAATGGCTGGAATTCCAAATTTTAGTAAAACTTCTTTGTTGGCGTGTTTCCCAACCAAGAAAAACTTAAAAATATTATTTGCAAAATGAACCAATCCACACAAACCTATTGCAATATCCACTGGAAAAAACAACATAAAAACTGGAGTTAACAAAGTTCCCAATCCAAAACCTGAGAAAAAGGTTAGAATGGCGGTTAAAAAAGCTACGATTGATATGATTAGGATTTCCATTTATTTAAAATATTTTATCAAATGATTTTCCGTTGAATTTATAAACGCCACCCTCTGCCATTCCGAAAAGCAGATTATTAGCATTGTCTTTATAAATTGTCCAAATCATTTGAGATTTAAGATTTTTGTCAATAGTATTATAGTTTGTCATTGTCTTGCCGTCATATTTCCAAGCTCCTGTATATAAATCTCCGAACCAAATATTGCCTTCTGAATCTTCTTCAATAGCAAAAGGGTGTTCCAATGTGCCTGGTTCTGATTTATTACCATTCCTTTTACTTGTTGGATGAATTAAGTGATGCTTTTCAGAAAAATTAATTGTTGAATTCCTATCCAAAAGTAAAACACCAATACCATTATTTCCTATCCAAATACGACCTTTTGAATCGGCTAATACACTTCTTATATGTAAACGCTCATTATCTTTTAGATTTAATTTTTCTTTATCAAAGATATGTACCATTTTACCATCATAGTTAAATAGCGCAGCATAAGTCGCAATCCAAACTTTACCTTCTTTATCTTTTGAGATACCCGTAACACCGTAAGTATTGTCAGTATTATCAGTATTTGTATTTTGGGGTTTTGGGAAAATCAAATAGTTCATATTGATTCCGTCAAAACGATTTATTCCGTCTTCCGCACCCGCATTAAACCATAAATTACCACTGGTTTCATTCCATTCATATCTTGGGTAGCTTAAATTTGTTGGATAATTTATTAACTTTCCATTATCATATACACTCACCCCTTTTGCTGTGCCGAACCAAATTTTTCCATTCTTATCTTGTTCAATTGAACGAATTTGATTGTCGGTTAACCCTTCATTAGTTGCAAAGTATTCAAAAGTTTTCCCATTATAATAGCTAACCCCTTCGTTATGACTTCCAAGCCAATAATTACCTTTACTATCTTGAAATATAGCACGAATTCCAGAAGTGAATTTTAAAGTATCGGTTTTTGAAGTACTTACTAATTCAGAATTATTCCTTCCCTTTTCATTTGATTGTTGCTTAATGCAAGAGAAGTTAATAAATAATAAAAGAATCAGGTATATCATTTTTGAAGTTTTTTTCATTTTAGTATATTTAAACCTTTAAAATAATCCCAAGTTTGATTTTCTAAATTATTTAAATTTCTTGAATCTGTGTTCCAAAATTAAAAAGTCAATTTCGAAAACACTTCCATTACATATTCATGCATCACTTCTTTATAATCTAAATGGGTTACAATTCTTAGTTTTCCATGACCCATTGAGCTAATCGCAATCCCTTTTTGTTTTAATTTTTCCATAAAAAGCTTTTCATCTACAAAAGGTTGCACACCAAAAATCAAAATATTAGTTTCTACTGGTTCCACATTAGCAACCCATGGCATTTTTTCTAATAAATTACCTAATTCTTTGGCTCTTCTGTGATCAATTTCTAAACGACTAATGTTGTTCTGCAATGCAAATAATCCAGCGGCAGCCAAATAGCCTGATTGTCGCATGTTACCACCAAAAATCTTTCTAATTCGCAAAGCTCGGTGCATATCTTCTTTACTTCCTAACAAAACCGAACCAACAGGCGCACCCAATCCTTTCGATAAACAAACTGAAATCGTATCAAACATTTCCCCAAACTGTTTAGGGTGTTGTCTTTTAGCTACTAAAGCATTCCATAAACGCGCACCATCTAAATGATATTTCAAATTATGGTCGATGCAAACTTGCTTAATTTCTTGCAAAGGTTGTAAGTCATAACATGCCCCACCACCTTTATTGGTCGTGTTTTCAATACTCACTAATGAAGTTAAAGGCGCATGATAAAATTCAGGGTCATTGATTCCATTTTTAACCAAATCAGCCGTAATCATCCCTCGATTCCCATCTACCAAACAACACGAAACACCACTATTAAATGAGGCTCCACCACCTTCATAATGATATATATGCGAATATTTATCGCAAATTACTTGTTCCCCTGGTTGTGTATGTAGCTTTATCGCCGTTTGATTTGCCATTGTTCCAGAAGGAAAAAATAAGGCAGCTTCCATCCCAAATAAATCCGCCAAAGTTTCCTCTAACTCATTGACTGTGGGGTCTTGTTTATATACATCATCACCTACTTTAGCATTAAACATAGCGTTCAACATCTCAACAGAAGGCTTGGTTACCGTATCACTAACTAAATTTATTTCCATATATCAATCAGATACCTTATTTTTGATAAAAATTTTTAGGAGCTAATTCCCGCTATCCGTTGCAATCTTTTTATTTTTTGTTGCCTGAGGTTCTCGAAGGCAACAAAAAAATAAAAAGGATTTCCACTACTATCGGGGCTATGGCATCCCATTTCAAAACAAAACTACAATATTTATGATAAATACAGAACAAGTCAGAGATATTATTGATCGCCTTGGTGCGTTAAGGAGGTATCTTTGACATCGATGCCAAATTGATTGAAATAACTAACGAGGAAGAAAAAACCTTTGCTCCCGACTTTTGAAATAACGCCAAAGAAGCCGAAATCATTATTAGAAACCTACGTTCCAAAAAGAAATGGGTTGAAGATTATAATAAAGGAATTGAATATTCTGAAGAACTTCAGATTATGATGGATTTCTTTAAAGAAGGCGATGTAACCGAGGAAGAAGTCGAAGAACAATATCATAAAACCTTACATCACATTGAAGATTTAGAGTTCCGAAATATGCTTTCCGATGAAGGAGATAGTATGAGTGCTGTATTGCAAATTACGGCTGGAGCTGGTGGAACTGAAAGTTGTGATTGGGCTTCCATGTTAATGCGAATGTACTTAATGTGGGGCGAAAAGCAAGGATACAAAATCAAAGAATTAAACTTTCAAGAAGGTGATGTTGCCGGAATTAAAACCGTAACCTTAGAATTTGAGGGCGAATTTGCTTTTGGTTATTTAAAGGGTGAAAACGGTGTACATCGTTTGGTTCGAATTTCTCCTTTTGATAGTAATGCAAAACGCCATACTTCTTTTGCTTCAGTTTATGTGTATCCTTTGGTAGATGATTCTATTGAAGTAGAAATCAATCCAGCTGATATTGAAATTATAACTTCTCGTTCGAGTGGTGCAGGTGGACAAAACGTAAACAAAGTAGAAACCAAAGTACAATTGTTTCACAAACCAACCGGAATTCAAATTCAATGCTCCGAAACGCGTTCGCAACAAGACAACCGCCAACGTGCGATGCAAATGTTGAAATCGCAGTTATACGAAATCGAATTAAACAAACGATTAGCACAAAGAGCCGATATCGAAGCAGGAAAAATGAAAATCGAATGGGGTTCGCAAATTCGAAATTATGTAATGCACCCTTATAAATTGGTAAAAGACGTTCGTTCTGGATATGAATCTAGTGACGTGGAAGGCATTATGAACGGCGATATCGATAATTTCCTGAAAGCTTATTTAATGATGATGGGACAAAAAGAAGAATAATTATTTTTTATAAAATTAAAACCGAGGACAAATTAACGAAACAGTAATTATTCTCGGTTTTATTATATCATATTCAAAATAGATTTGTTTATATCTATAACGATTTCGTAAATTAGCACACCAATAAACAACAAAACCCAAATGGACTTAACTTTCAATAAAAACGAAGATCACAATAAACTTTTAGTTACTGATTTAAAAAAGCGATTTGCTCAAGTAAAATTGGGTGGCGGTCAAAAAAGAATTGAAAAATTACACGCTGAAGGCAAAATGACCGCTCGTGAACGTATTGATTATCTGTTAGATGACAAAGCAAATAACATTGAAATTGGTGCTTTTGTTGGTGACGGAATGTATGAAGAGCATGGAGGTTGTCCTTCTGGAGGTGTTGTAGTTAAAATGGGGTATGTATCGGGTAAACAATGTATCGTAGTAGCAAATGATGCTACTGTAAAAGCTGGTGCATGGTTTCCAATTACCGGAAAAAAGAACTTAAGAGCGCAAGAAATTGCTATTGAAAATAGATTACCTATTATATATTTAGTGGACTCTGCAGGGGTTTATTTACCAATGCAAGATGAAATTTTCCCAGATAAAGAACATTTCGGAAGAATTTTTAGAAATAACGCTATCATGAGCAGTATGGGAATTACCCAAATTGCAGCTGTAATGGGAAGTTGCGTAGCGGGTGGTGCTTATTTACCTATCATGAGTGATGAAGCTTTAATTGTAGATAAAACCGGAAGTATTTTCTTAGCAGGAAGCTATTTAGTAAAAGCCGCTATTGGAGAAAGCATTGATAACGAAACACTTGGAGGTGCTACAACACACTGCGAAATTTCAGGTGTAACGGATTATAAAGCTAAGGATGATAAAGATGCTTTAGACCGAATTAAATCGGTGGTGGGTAAAATTGGTGATTTTGAAAAAGCAGGTTTTAACCGAGTAAAAGCGGAAAAACCAGCGTTAGAACCGAAAGATATTTACGGAATTTTACCAAAATCTCGTGCTGATCAGTATGATATGATGGAAATCATCAAACGTTTGGTAGACAATTCAGAATTTGACGAATACAAAGCAGGTTACGGACAAACCATCATAACAGGTTATGCAAGAGTTGACGGTTGGGCTGTAGGAATTGTAGCCAACCAAAGAAAAATTGTAAAAACAGCTGGTGCCAAAACGAAACCAAGCGAAATGCAATTTGGAGGTGTAATTTATTCGGATTCAGCAGATAAAGCGACGCGTTTTATTGCGAATTGTAACCAAAAGAAAATTCCTTTAGTATTTTTACAAGACGTTACCGGTTTTATGGTAGGTTCCAAATCAGAACATGGTGGCATTATTAAAGATGGTGCTAAAATGGTAAATGCAGTTTCTAATTCGGTTGTACCAAAATTTACGGTAGTAATAGGAAATTCGTATGGAGCAGGAAATTATGCAATGTGTGGAAAAGCATACGATCCAAGATTAATCTTCGCTTGGCCAAGTGCTGAATTAGCGGTAATGGGTGGTGCTCAAGCTGCAAAAGTATTGTTGCAAATAGAAGCAGCTTCTTTAAAAGCAAAAGGAGAAGAAATCACACCCGAAAAAGAAGCGGAATTATTTGATAAAATTAAAGCACGTTACGACCAACAAGTGTCTCCTTATTATGCAGCCGCCCGTTTATGGACAGATGCTATCATTGATCCATTAGACACCAGAACTTGGATTTCAATGGGAATTGAAGCGGCTAACCACGCTCCTATTGAGAAACCATTTAATTTAGGAGTGATTCAGGTGTAGCTAATTATTCAATATGGAAATCAAAGAAGATTATTTCAGAATTCATAAAAAGGAAAATGTTTATGTTCTAAGCGATAGAATACCTTTTATATGGAAAGAGATGTTAATTTGGAATTTGCCAACTTTTTTGGGCTTATTATATGTATTTGGTCCAGTTGTAGGTGTTTATATTTTCATATTAACTCTGTTTTTTTATGTCTTATTTCGTTTTGCTTCTTGGATATTTTATACTGAAATTCAGATTAATATCGAAAGTGGTGAAATGATTAAAGTAAAAAAAATAATTAACAAGACGCAAAATATTAATTTAATCACTAATAAGTTTGATTCAAGTAAATTTGAATACACAGAATTAAATAGAAGTGGAAATACTAAATTTTTAATGAATTACAAAACGCATAAAAATAATGAACTTTTAATTTTAAGGAATAAATCAGACAAAGAGTTTATTGAAAAATATATAGTTGAAAAAATAACTATTAAAAATTAAATTATAAGCTTCATTATTTATAATATCATTACCAATTCATCTTGGTTGAATAAATATTGATAATCAAAATTCTATTTTCTTCTATACGATACACAATTTTAAAATTCCATTTTGGAAAATAGCGTATTGATTCATCCTTAAACAAGGGTTCTCTTGGATTTCTTTCTGGAAACTTTGCTAAATCGTCGCCTATATTTAATAAAGCATCAACTACCATTTCGGCATTTTGAGGACTATTTTGGAAAATAAAATTATAAATTGTTTCGAGAGAATCTAAAGAAGCCTGTGACCAAACAACAGATTTCATTTCTTAAAAATCTTATTTCTTATTGCTTCGGAATTATACACATCATTTTCTTCTGAAACTTTAAGAATAGCCTCAATTTCTTGCTTATAATCTGAAACAGATAACAACTTTCCTGTTACATCATATATATAACCTTCTTCATTTAAAATTTGGTCAATTTTATTCAAAACTTCTTCGTTTTGGATATCCAAAATTCGATGAATAATACTTTTTCTATGTGTTTCAATATTCATTAGTAAACTGATTTACACAAAGATAATTATTATTTCAATTACTTTATCTTTGCAGTATGTCAAAATCATTATTCCAACCCTTCAAAACCAACATTTCAGGTATTACTTCACCTGAGAAATTTACGTTTCCTTTTTATTACGAACCGCATGAATTGAGCATTATAGCGGCTAATGAATTGCAATCGTATTTGGAAACACAAACCGATTTTGAACACAATTTTGGATTGAAAGAAAATCAAGAAGGTTTGGTAATAGGCAAAATGTTTGGCGTTTTGGTTTGTCAGAATCAAGAAGTTGAACTTGGCTATTTATGGGCCTTTTCTGGAAAATTGGCTGGTGTGAATCATCATCCTTATTTTGTCCCTACTATTTTTGATATGTTGCACGAAGATGGATTTTTTAGAAAAGAAGAGGAAGTATTGAACGCCATCAATCGCCAAATTGAAATTTTAGAAAATTCAGACGAACTTTTAAATGCAAAAAGAAAATTAGAAAACACCAAAAAAGAGGCAGTTACTGACATTCAAAATCAGAAAGATAAAATCAAACGCTTAAAAATTGAACGCGATGAAAAGCGTAATTCATTTGCTAATTTATCTGCATCTGAAATTGAACAATTAGAACAAGAACTTTCAGAAGAGAGTAAAAAGGAAAGTATTTTACTCAAAAAAATGACCAAATACTGGAATTTTCAAATCGAAAATGCTCAGAAAGACGTCAATTTGCTCTTGGATGAAATCAATCAATTGAAAGAAGAACGCCGACAAAAATCGGGATCTTTACAACAGAAACTTTTTGCTGAATATTCTTTTTTGAATCAGTTTGGAGAACGAAAAAGTATTGGTGAAATCTTCAATAATAATCCGCCTGCTGGTGCTGGTGAATGTGCTGCACCAAAGTTATTGCATTACGCTTTCGAGCATCAATTAAAACCCATTGCTATGGCTGAATTTTGGTGGGGACAATCGCCAAAATCGGAAATTAGAAAACACAAGCAATTTTATCCTGCTTGTAAAAGCAAGTGCGAACCTATTTTGTTATCGCACATGCTAAAGGGTTTAGAAATGGAAGCCAATCCTTTTCAAGAAAATCCAGCAGAAGGAAAAAACATTGAAATAGTCTTTGAAGATGAAGTTTTAGCAGTAATTAACAAACCTGCAGAATTTTTATCTGTTCCAGGAAAAATCATAGCTGATTCGGTTTATCAAAGAGTAAAAGAATTATATCCAAATGCAACCGGACCCTTAATTGTGCATCGTTTAGACATGTCGACATCAGGTTTAATGTTAATTGCAAAAGATGAAGAAACGTATGTTAAATTACAATCGCAATTCATTAAAAGAACAATAAAAAAACGTTATGTTGCTTTATTAGATGGAATTTTACAAGAAAATGATGGCTTTATCGATTTACCTTTACGAGTAGATTTAGACGACCGTCCACGCCAATTGGTATGTTTTGAACACGGAAAAAAAGCCCAAACCAAATGGGAAAAAATTGAAATCCGCGACAATAAAACTCTGGTTTACTTCTACCCTATTACGGGAAGAACACATCAATTACGAGTACATGCTTCACATGAATTGGGTTTAAAAACACCTATTGTAGGCGATGATTTATATGGCATAAAAGCCAATCGTTTACATTTACATGCCGAAAGTTTGACCTTTGAACATCCAATTACAAAAGAGCAAATTACAATAACTAAAGCCGCAGAATTTTAAAATTTCATACTTTTTTGTAACATTTTTCTAAATTCAAACTCTAATATTTAGATTTTGAAAATAACTCTTATGAAAAACTGTTTTTTTATTGTACTTACTTTTATAGGAATTCAACAAATTAATGCGCAATTTACACGTCGTGATTCACTTCAAGGAGGTCTACGCACAGAAAGAACATCTTATGATGTAAAGCGTTATGATTTGAATATTATAATAAATCCAGAAGAAAAAAGTATCAAAGGATTTAATGATATCACTTTTGATGTTGTTTCTGCAACTCAAAAAATTCAGATAGATTTATTTGATAATATGAAAGTGGATTCGATTGTTTGGAATACTAAAAAACTGAAATATATTCGTGACAATGATGCTGTTTTTATTGATTTTCCTGAAAGATTAGTTTTAAAATCGAATCATAAACTTAAATTTTATTATTCAGGGAATCCAAAAATTGCCAAAAACGCACCTTGGGATGGTGGATTTGTTTTCAAAAAAGATAGTAATGGAAAAGATTTTATTGCGGTTGCAGTACAAGGAACAGGGGCTAGCTTATGGTATCCCGTGAAGGATTCACAAACCGACGAACCTGATAATGGCGCTTCGATTAAAGTAGCCGTTCCAAATGGTTTAATGAATGTTTCCAACGGACGCTTTATAGGTTCCGAAGATTTAAAAAATGGTTATACCCGTTGGGATTGGGAAGTTAAAAATCCTATTAACAATTATACCATAACCGTAAATGTTGCTGATTATGTTCACATTCAGGACAAAATGCCCGATTTGGATTTAGATTATTATGTATTAAGAGAAAATGAAACAAAAGCTCGTGAACATTTTGCAGAAGTTAAACCTATGATGGAATGTTTTCAATCGAAATTTGGTCGTTATCCATTTTGGGAAGATGGCTATAAATTAGTGGAAACCCCTTATTTAGGTATGGAACATCAAAGTGCTGTAGCTTATGGAAACAAGTACAAAAAAGGCTATATGGGATTTGACCTATCTGGCACAGGTGTTGGTATGTTTTTCGATTACATAACCATCCATGAAACAGGTCATGAATGGTTTGGAAATAGTATCACTAGCATGGATATTGCTGACATGTGGATTCATGAAGGTTTTACTACCTATTCTGAAACCGTATTTATTGAATGTATAAAAGGGTATGATGATGCCATGAAATACATTAACGGGCAAGCAAAAAACGTTAGAAATGATCGACCAATTATTGGACAATATGGTGTTAACAATGAAGGGTCGGGAGACATGTACTACAAAGGCTCACTAATGCTAAATACACTACGACACATAATAGCCGATGATACTAAATGGTGGAAAATAATTTTTGATTATTCTGAAACTTTTAAAAAGAAAATCATTACTACAGCTACTGTTATTGATTATTTTAATAAAGCTTCGGGTTTAAATTTAACACCTGTATTTAATCAGTATTTAAATACCAATCAAGTTCCCCATTTTGTATATAAAGTTAATGGTGATTATTTGTACTACTCTTGGGAGAATGTCAATGACGATTTTAATATGCCCATAGATATAGGATTTGATAATAAAAAGATACGATTATATCCAACTCTAAAAGAACAAAAAATTAAACTCAAAAAATTAAACAAAAGAAGTTTTCAAATATATGATAACCAGTTTTTTGTAAAAATAAAAGAAGACAATTAGTCTTCTTTTTTATTTTATGCTATTTAATGTTTTAACTCGATTGATTTTTTTTGTCTCTGTCTCTACAAATTCGGGAGCAAAAAGAACCTCTTTGGGTTTTTCAAATTTCTCTAAAGTATCGAAAAGAGTTGCATCTATGTCGAATTGTTCACCTTCAATGACTAATACCACTCTTGAACCTAAAATATCATCCGGTTGCCCTATTATAAAAAATCGATTTGAAATTTTTGAAGCCAATTTAGCTTCTATTTGTTCAGGAAATAACTTTATTCCTCCGCTATTAATAACATTATCGTATCTTCCTATCCATTTAAATTGATTGGCATTTAAAATTGTAACGATGTCATTAGTAACCACTTTTTCATCAGAGATACTAGGGACATCAATTACTAAACAACTCCTATCGTCTGTAGTAATAGATACGTGTTCTAAAATGTTAAAAAATGCTTCTCCTATTTTTTTTGCAGCAATATGGGTAATGGTTTCGGTCATTCCGTAAGTCTCATAAATATCTGATTTTATTTCTTTTAACTTACTTGCTAAATCATCCGAAACTTTAGCTCCTCCAATGATAATCTTTTTAAATTGATGTAATTTTTCTAAACTATTTTCTGCTTGAAGCGGAACAATAGCAACAAAATCATAGATTTTATGTGGCAACAAATCATCTAAATGCGAGGTTGGAACCATAATGTCTAATTCCAAACCTAACATCATGGAACGAACAATCATCATTTTTCCGGCAATGTAACGAGCTGGCAAACACAATAAGGCTTTATCTTGAGGATGCAAATTGAAATAATTTCCAGTTGCAATAGCCGAATGTACCATTGATTGCTTCTTGATTGTAATAACTTTAGGTGTACCTGTAGTTCCTGATGTAGTCAATTGAATCGTTTCTTTGTCATCAAGCCAATCCAATAAAAACGAACCTAAATCTTTTTCGTGCTCTTCCCCTTCTTTAATTAGAGTGTAGGCTAATTGATAGAGAGCTTCTTTATCAAAATGAAAATTATTAATTTTAAAGCGGTTGTGTATACTTTTATAATGTGGTATCATTAAATTCTATTTCTTTGTTATCAACTGTTAGTTTTCCTGTCAATTTTTCTTTCCAATTCTCCCATTTATATACTTTAGAAAAAATAAAAAGTAAAATAGGAAATAATACAAAAACTGGGGTTAAAACATCAAAACCCGTTGTTGGTTCAGATAAATCTTTTAAAATAGAATTAGTCTGAAAAGCCGTCCAATCGGCAGTTAATAATAAGGCTCCTACAAGGTTATTAGCTGCATGAAATCCTAGAGCTAACTCTAAACCTTCATCCATTAGTGTTATAATACCCAGAAAAAAACCAGTTCCTATGTAGTAAATCATAATTATATAACCAATTTTATCAACTTCAGGATTAGCTATATGCATTAAACCAAATAACACCGATGTTACAATTAAGGGAATTAATCTACTATTTGTAGCCAAACCTATTCCTTGCATCATGTGACCTCTAAAAAGATATTCTTCAAAACTCGTTTGCATCGGGATTAAAACAATAGCTAAAACCAGAAAAATAAAAAACTTTTCCGCTTTAAAATTCCATACAAAATTCTCAGGTTGGATAAAATAAAGTGCTAAAATCATCAAAGTTGTGATGCTTCCCCATAAGAAAAAAGAGAAAAAAAAGCGTTTCCAGTCAATTTTTTCACGTGAAGTTGTCAAACTAGTTAAAGATTGACCTTGTATGAATTTAACCCAAAACAAAACAATCAATAAGCCAAAAGCTAAAGGCCCTACCAGCATTACAAAAGTTAAATTAACTCCTATCATTTTGATAGTCTGCTGAATAACTTCATTCGTATCTACTCCATCAGACATTAAAAAATTTGCCAGCATCAATAAAATGAATCCCAAAGGAATTGGAATGTAGCTTCCTAAATTATATTTTGTGTTTTTTAATTGCTCAATATAGCTCATTTTTAAACGAATTAAGTTTGCTACTAAAGTAGTATTTTTTATTTCTTTGTGAAAAAGAAAATCATGATAACTATTTACCATAATCCAAGATGCACCAAATCGAGAGAAGGTTTGTGCGAAATTGAAAACTTAAACCAACCTTTTGAAATTCGAAAATATTTTGATGAACCGTTCTCAGAATCAGAGCTAAAAGAAGTAATTCAAAAGCTAAAAATTAAACCAATCGATTTGGTAAGAACCAAAGAATCAATTTGGACTGAAAAATACAAAGGAAAAGAACTTAATGATGAGGAAATAATTAAAGCAATGCTTGAAAATCCAAAACTAATTGAACGTCCAATAGTAATTAACGGTAATAGAGCCGTTATTGCTAGACCAAAAGAAAAGATTAACGAAATCCTTTAGTAGTTTTAACATAGATTTAGCAAATAACGACTAAACCAAAAGTTACTTTTGTGGTCTTATTTGCAAAAAAACATTATGAACAAAAAAATTCTTATTACCGTCTTTACTTTATTGTCATGCCTGCTTACTTTTTCGCAACGACCTGATGTTAAAAAAATTACTATTTCAGGAAAAGTTATTGAAAAAGGCACGAATCAACCTTTAGAATACGCTACAATAGTTTTCGAAAACAACATAACCAAACAGTTATCTGGAGGAATAACAGATGAAAATGGTAATTTCAAATTTGAAGTTACTTCAGGTAAATATAATGTTAGAGCAGAATTTATCTCTTTTAAAAGTATCAAATTAGCACAAACTGAATTTAATTCTGATGTCAATTTAGGTGTTATTGCAATGGAGCCAGATGTTGCGCAATTAAATGAAATTGAAGTTGTTGCTGAAAAATCTACAGTAGAAATTAAACTTGATAAAAGAGTTTACAACGTAGGCAAGGATATGATAGTAAAAGGTGGAACTGTTAGTGATGTTTTAGATAACGTGCCGTCTATAACCGTTGATGCCGAAGGAACTGTTGCTTTAAGAGGTAACGAAAATGTAAAAATATTAATTGATGGAAAACCTTCAGGTTTAGCTGGAATTAATATTGCAGACGCTTTAAAATTATTACCCGCTGATGCCGTTGAAAAAGTAGAGGTTATTACCAATCCATCTGCACGTTATGATGCTGAAGGGGGTGGTGGAATTATTAACATTGTTTTACGCAAAGGAAAAGCAAATGGAGTTAATGGTTCGGTAATGGTAAATGCAGGTGACCCAGAAACTTATGGAACAAGCATTAATTTAAATAAGAAAAGTAATAACTATAATTTGTTTTCTAACATAGGATATAATTATAGAAACAACCCTGGAAACACTATGGTCGATGCTGAGTATTTTAATGCTGATGGTTCGACAAATCGTTTTATTAAAGAAAGAAGAACTAATGAACGATTAAGTAAAGGATATAATGCTAACTTTGGAATCGATTTAAATTTATCAAAATCATTAAGTTGGACCAATGCCATAACATTCAGAGAAAACAATGGCGAAAACCCTGATAATGTTTTCTTTTATAATTTTGATGCAACAAACAATCCAACTTTTGTTAGAAATCGTTTGAACGATCAAAAAAGTGATGAATTTAGTATTGAGTACACCTCTAACTTTACAAAAAAATTCAAAAAAGACGACCACAAATTAACAATTGATTTTGCTACGTCTCAAAATAGAGAAAATGAGTATGCCACCATTTACGATCAAATTTTAGAAAATCCAACCTCATTAGTAACACAAGGTACAACCAATAAGAACAACCAACAAAGAAACTTAATTCAATCAGATTATGTGTTGCCAATTGGTAAAAACGGACGTTTTGAAGCGGGGTATAGAGGAAGTTTTCAAAAGAATTTAACAGATTTTGTGGTTACTCCCGTTTCTGAGTTTTCTAATACTTTAGAATATATCGAAAATGTAAATGCACTTTACACTCAATATGGTTCTAAAATCAATAAATTTTCTTATTTCTTTGGTTTACGTTTTGAAGACAGTCATATTGAAGTGAACTCATTATCATTAAATGATTACAACACAAAAAAATACAATAACTTATTCCCATCGGCAACTTTTAATTACGAGTTTTCTGAATCAAGTTCTGTTAGTTTAAGTTATAGTAAAAGAATTAATCGTCCAAGAGGGCGTTTCTTAAACCCAGTTTCATCCCTATCAAGTAACATTAATATCTTTCAAGGAAATCCAGATATCAATCCATCCTATACAGATGCTATTGACTTAGGCTATCTTAAAAAATGGAAAAAATTAACATTCAATACATCAGCTTACATTAATGTTACAAATGATGCATTTCAATTTATTAGAAAAGAATCTGGTTTATTTGTAGAAGGTGTTCCTGTCATCTTAAGCACGCCTATCAATTTATCAAAAGAATATAGAACAGGTTTCGAATTTAACTTAAACTACACACCTTACAAATGGTGGAGATTAAACGGAAACTTCAATGCGTTTAGAAATGAAACTCAAGGAAATTACAGCTATGTAGATTACGTTGGAAATACCGTTTTACAAAATTTTGATAATGTAGCTTTAACTTGGTTTACAAGAATTAGTTCTAAAATTACTTTGCCTTATAAAATAGATTGGCAAACTAACGCAACTTATAATGCTCCTCAAACTAATGCTCAAGGAAAATCTTTAGGAGTAGCCTCTATGAACCTTGCTTTTAGTAAAGATATTCTAAAAGAAAAAGGTAGTATTTCATTAAATGTAAGTGATGTTTTTAATTCAAGAAAAAGAATTATGGAAACAAACATTCCAAACGTAGTAAGTTCGTACAGTGAAATGCAATGGAGAGTAAGACAAGTAATGTTAACTTTTACTTATCGTTTTAACAAACAGAAAAACGAAAAAGAAAGACAACCTCGTAGAGAAGATAACGGTGGAGAAGGTGATTTTATGGGGAGACCATAATTTCCAAATCCATTAACCATAAAAAAAGTCCCGATTAATTCGGGACTTTTTATTTTTAAAATTAAAAGAAAATTATCCTTCTAATTCAGCTTGTCTTTTAGCTCTTTTCTCTTTAATCAATTCCATAATAGCACCGCCCAACCAATAATGAACAAATCCTACTAAGAAAATCATCAACCAAAAACCAATAGTTAATATGGTTAAGAAAAGTAAAAAACCTAGGTACTGTTGAAATTCAAACA
>NZ_CALBSN010000037.1 GCF_937967675.1 uncultured Flavobacterium sp.
AAAACATAAAAACACTATGCGAAATTTATATACAACCCAGAATTTGATAATTTAGATGCTTTAGAGAAATAAAATAAACCACAGATTCGTAAATTAAAATGTAAAGAATAATTTGAATCGACATAATCAATATACGTATTCAAATAAAAACCAACACTAAAAAAAATCTGCGAATCTGCGGTGAAAACATAAAAACACTATGCGAAATTTATATACAACCCAGAATTTGATAATTTAGATGCTTTAGAGAAATAAAATAAACCACAGATTCGTAAATTAAAATGTAAAGAATAATTTGAATCGACATAATCAATATACGTATTCAAATAAAAACCAACACTAAAAAAAATCTGCGAATCTGCGGTGAAAACATAAAAACACTATGCGAAATTTATATACTTACATATTCATTTTTTTTCTTGGATTTTCAGCACAAGCACAAGATTTGCTTTCGCTTGATGATGCGGTTAAAATTGCTTTGGAAAACAATTACGATATTAAAATCGCAAAAAACAATTCCAAAATTGATGCTACCAATAACAATTTAGCCAATGCTGGAATGTTGCCTTCGTTGAATGCGAATTTTACCAATAATAACAGTCAATTAAATACCACGCAAACGCAAGCTGATGGTTCCGAAAGAAAACTAGATAATGCTAAAAACTTGAGCTTAACCTATGGTGTTGGTTTAGATTGGACAATTTTCGATGGTTTAAGTATGTTTGCCCGAAAAGAGCAATTAAACGTTTTAGAACAACAAGGAAAAGCCGAATTACAAACTGCCATTTTAACGCGAATTAGCGATGTATATACCACCTATTTCGATTTGATACAACAACAACAAGTTTTAGCTTCGATTGATACGGCGATTGCAATTTCAAACCAACGTTTAACAACCGCTCAAAATCGTTTTAGCATTGGAAAAGCTTCAAAATTAGAAGTTTTAAATGCACAAGTAGATTTGAATAGCGATTTAAGTTTGCAATTAAGACAAATAGAACTCATCAAAATCAGTAAAATTAGATTGAACGAATTATTAGTTCGCGATATTCAAACCGATTTTAAAGTGGCTAACAAAGTTACTTTCGAACAAAACTTAGATTTCAACGAATTAAAAGCAACAGCCGAAAAACAAAATCCGCAATTGCAAGCGCAAATTTTGTCAAAAAAAGTAGCCGATTTGAATTTAAAACAAGTCAAAGGGAATCGTTATCCAACGGTTAGAATTACTTCAGGTTATAATTTCACGCGTTCGGAAGCTTCTTTGGGATTCATTACGCAATCTTCTGGACAAGGTTTTGTGTATGGAGTTACTGCAACTGTGCCTATTTTTAATGGATTTCTTCAAAACAGAAACGAAAAAGTAGCGAAATATCAAGTGGAGAATGCAGGATTCCTTTTAGAACAACAAAAATTATCACTAACTTCACAATTATCGTCTTTATTTGCGAGTTATCAAACCAATTTAGAGTTGGCAAAAGTGGAAGAAAAAAACTTAGAAATCGCCAAACAAAACTTAGATATTACGTTAGCGAAATTCAAAATTGGAACCATTACCACTATCGAATTTAGAACGGCTCAGCAAAACTTTGTAGAAGCTTCAGTTCGTTATTCAAATGCACAATATGTAACCAAACTTTCAGAAATTAACTTAAAAGAATTAGCCGGCACTTTACAATTAAATTAATATATTTAAACTTTTTACTTCTCACTTTTTACTTTTTACTTAAAAATGGTTCAATACAACCCAAAAGACTGGATTACTTTTATTTTTCGTTTTCACGAATCGGACACCTTTCGTCAACTAATTCCGATGATGATTTTCATTGGATTTTATGCCTACGGAATTGCCTATTTAGAAATAGAATATTGGAAACTTTCCGAAACCAGTCATGTAAACAACCTAAATATAATGCACACCACCGTAGGTTTTGTGTTGTCGTTATTATTGGCTTACCGAACCAACACCGCTTACGACCGTTGGTGGGAAGGAAGAAAACAATGGGGTTCATTAGTAAACAATAGTCGAAATTTAGCTTTAAAACTTTCCGCTTATTTGTCTGATGAAAATGATAGAAATTTCTACAGAAAAGTGATTCCAGCTTATGCTTCGGTGCTTTCAAAACATTTATTGAATGAAGATGTTAGTAAAATGTTATTTGATGGTTTGGATTTGGAAATCGATCACCACAAACACCGCCCGAATCAAGTGGCAAAAATGTTGTTTCAAAAAGCAAATGATTTGTATAAATCGGGTAAAATTACGGGTGACCAATTTTACATCATCAATTCAGAATTACAATCGTTTACCGATATTTGTGGCGCTTGCGAACGCATTAAAAACACGCCTATTCCCTACTCATATAGTTCATTTATCAAAAAATTCATCTTCTTTTTTGTGATGACCTTGCCTTTCGGATTTGTTTTTAGTTTGGGTTACTATGTAATTCCGGTAGTGATTTTCATCTTTTATGTGTTAGCGAGTTTAGAATTAATCGCCGAAGAAATCGAAGACCCATTTGGCAACGACGCCAACGATTTACCCATGACAAAAATAGCTTCCAATATTAAGAAACACGTGGAAGAGATTTTGTAAGGTTTGGAGGAAATTTGGTATATTTGAGATAAATAAATTTCATTTTAAATAATTACAATGAATGATAAAGAAACTGAAAGGCTTTTAAAAAATTACAGTAACGCTCGAAAAAGTTGGGAAGGTTGGTGTTATTTAAGCAATATTGATTTAAAAGAAAATAATTCTGATATTAAAGTTTTTGTTGATAATAATGAACTCCTATATCATTGTAGATACCTATTATTAAAAGACTTACATATAGAACTTTACAAAATAATAAAAGACAAAGAATCTACTTCAAGAGATAACATTTTTAAATTGCTAAGAAATAAAAATAATGAACAAGCAAAGCTCTTACTAGAAAGTCTTGATAATTTTAAAGCTGAACTAAATTCACTCACTAATATTAGAGATAAATTTTACGCTCATTTAGATGAAAACTATAAAGATTTTTTAGATTCATTTAGTATCGAAGATTATTATAAAACATTTGAATTCATTGAATCTGCAATAATCATATTAGGAAAAGAAAAAGAACTATTAGAAAGTTTAAAATTTATTCCATCAAGAGATGAATTTAAAATTAAAATAAGTTAACCATGAAAAACCTATTCCGTACAACGCTCCTACTCTTCACCATAGCTTTATTCACAAGCTGTAAACAAGAAACCGTAGCTACTCAAAACGAGTATTTTGCACAATCTTCTGATAGCATTCAAAATGGTGGTGTAAAAGTCATTCCCATTACAACTCCAAAAGGCACTTTTAATGTTTGGACAAAGCGTATTGGGAACAATCCAAAAATTAAAGTATTGCTTTTAAATGGCGGTCCAGGTGCTACGCACGAATATTTTGAATGTTTTGAAAACTTCTTACCAGCAGAAGGCATCGAGTTCATTTATTACGACCAATTAGGTTGTGGAAATGCCGATAATCCTAACGATACTTCTATGTGGGATTTACCGAGATATGTGGAAGAAGTGGAACAAGTTCGTAAAGCATTAAACTTAGACAACACCAATTTCTATTTGTTAGGTCATTCTTGGGGCGGTATTTTGGCAATGGAATACAGCTTAAAATATCAAAACAATATGAAAGGCTTAATCATTTCGAACATGATGGCAAGTTGCCCTGAATATGACCAATATGCCAATGAAGTATTAAGCAAACAAATGAATCCAGAAGTTTTGGCTGAATTGATGAAAATAGAAGCCAATAACGACTTTTCCAATCCAAGATATATGGAATTATTACTTCCTAATTTCTATGAAAAACACATTCTTCGTTTCCCAGCAAAAGATTGGCCAGAACCGGTAAATCGTTCTTTTGCTAAGATGAATCAGTCGCTTTATGTAACCATGCAAGGTCCGAGTGAATTTGGAATCTCTGGAAAATTAGAAAAATGGGATAGAAAAGCTGATTTAAAAAATGTAAAAATCCCAACCTTAGTAATCGGAGCAAAACACGATACGATGGATCCAAAACACATGGAAGAAATTTCGAAAATCTTACCAAATGGTTCGTATTTATTCTGTCCAAAAGGAAGTCACATGGCGTTTTATGATGATCAAAAAACGTATTTTAACGGATTAATATCGTTTTTGAAAAAATAAATCAAAAGCAACTCTTAGTAGTTGCTTTTTTTTGTATCTTAGTTTTTCTATTTGAAATTTTAGAATGGCAAACAAAGCGTTACTTTTTACTCCTGCTTTAACTCACGAAAAGTCGTTAAAAACTTTGGTGGAAAATCGGACCATTTTCTCTTTAGATCATTGCGAATTGAATATTTTTGAAACCTATCAAAAATCCGATTTAGTTCCGTTGAAATTCAATGATTTGGTGGTTACAAGTATGTTGCGTGGAAAAAAAGTAATGCATTTATTTGAAGACCCAAGTTTTGAATATTTACCCGGCGAAACCGTAATTGTGCCTTCCAATGCCGAAATGAAAATCGATTTTCCTGAAGCTTCAAAAGACAATCCTACGCAGTGTATTGCTTTGGCCATCGATAATCAGATTATTACGAATACCTTGGATTTTTTAAACGAAAAATATCCAAAAGAAGGAAAAAGTAATTTGTGGAAATTAGACCATGAAAACTATTTTTTTTATAACAATGTAGAATTAGCTGGAACCATCAACAAGTTGATTAAAGAATGTATGGGCGATTCATTAACTAAAGACGCTCTTGCCGATTTAACGCTTCAAGAATTGATTATCCGAATCATTCAAACACAAACCACCAAACGTTTTGAAAATAAAACATTCCTAGATAGCAATAGTCCGATTACACCAGCGATTGAATATATCAAAAGCAACATTCGAGAAACGATAAATTTGAAAGATTTGAGCGATAAAGCGTGTATGAGCACCACTTCATTTTATCGTTATTTCAAAAGAGAATTAGGCATGAGCCCGATTGAATTCATTCTAAACGAAAAGATAAAATACGCCAAAAAACTACTGAGCAATCCCAACATTCAAGTCAACGAAGTTTCGTATGCAACAGGTTTTGAAGATTGCAATTACTTTATAAGATTGTTCAAAAAATACGAAGGGGTTACACCAAAACAATATCAGTTGATGAATTATAATGGGTAAAATAGTGATTAGTGAAGAGTAATTAGTGAATAGCATTACTCATTTAATCGAACTTCTTCTAAGTTATCCGCTTCTTCTTCGGTAAATAATCTGTAATTTACTTTGAATGTTTTTCCGTAAGGGGTTTCTAATGAAAATCCGCCTGCTCCTATTCCATCGGTTACATCAAGTGTAAAATGTGCATGTTTCCAATATTCGAATAAATCTTTGTCTACCCAAAATTCAAATCCTTGTATAGTTCCGATACAAACATCGCCATAACGCAAATAAAATCCACCTTTTTCAAAACATTGTGGCTGCGTTCCTTCACAACAACCGCCTGCTTGATAAAACATCAAATCACCAAACTTATCCGATAGCATTTTGATTAATTCTATTGCTTTTTCGGTTGCTTCTAATCGTTTTATTTTTTCCATAGTTTACAAATAAAAAAAGTCGCGAGTTCAAAATAACATCAATCATGAATCGCGACTTAAAATTAAAAATTATCTACTAAAAGAAACCTAATTTGTTTTTGTTATAAGAAATCAACATGTTTTTTGTTTGACGATAATGGTCTAACATCATTTTGTGGTTTTCTCTACCAATTCCTGATTGTTTGTAACCTCCAAATGGTGCTCCAGCTGGATAAGCATGATATTGGTTTACCCAAACACGTCCCGCTTGAATAGCTCTTGGAACTTGATATAATTCATGTGCATCACGAGTCCAAACGCCTGCTCCTAATCCGTACATGGTATCATTAGCAATTTCTAAAGCTTCCTCTGTAGTTTTAAAAGTGGTTACTGCTAAAACTGGTCCGAAAATCTCTTCTTGGAAAATACGCATTTTGTTGTGTCCTTTGAATAAAGTAGGTTGAATGTAATATCCTCCTTCTAAATCGCCACCTAAATGATTCACATCACCACCACATAACAATTCAGCACCTTCTTCTTTACCTAATTTAATGTACGAAAGAATTTTATCTTTTTGGATTTGTGAAGCTTGAGCACCCATCATAACTGTTGGATCTAAAGGATTTCCTGTTTTAATTGCTTTAACGCGTTCTAATACTCTTTCGATAAATTTATCATAAATCGATTCGTGAATCAACAATCTGGAAGGACACGTACAAACTTCTCCTTGATTTAGGGCAAAAAGAGCCACTCCTTCTAGAGCTTTATCTAAAAATTCATCATCTGCATCCATAACTGATGGGAAGAAAATATTTGGTGATTTTCCACCTAATTCTAACGTAACTGGAATAATATTTTCAGTTGCATATTGCATTACCATTCTACCTGTTGCAGTAGAACCTGTAAAGGCAGCTTTTGCAACTTTAGGATTGGTTACTAATGTTCTTCCTAACTCAGCACCAAATCCGTTAATAACATTCACTACACCAGCAGGAATTAAATCTCCAATTAGTTCCATTAACACCATAATTGAAATTGGTGTGCTTTCTGCCGGTTTCAACACTACGCAATTTCCTGCAGCTAAAGCTGGAGCCAATTTCCAAACGGCCATTAAAATTGGGAAGTTCCAAGGAATGATTTGAGCTATAACTCCTATTGGCTCATGAACAATGATAGAAACAGTGTCTTTATCTAATTCTGTAATAGAACCTTCCTCAGCACGAATTACACTAGCAAAATATCTAAAGTGGTCAATTGCTAACGGAATATCAGCTGCCATAGTTTCGCGAATAGCTTTACCGTTGTCTAAAGTTTCAACCGCAGCGATGTAATCCAAATTGGCTTCAATTCGATCTGCGATTTTATTCAACATAATACTTCTTTCTGTAGCCGAAGTTTGACTGAATGTTTTGAAAGCTTCGTCAGCTGCATTTACTGCCATTTCAATGTCTAATTTTGCTGAATGTGCTGCTTTCGACATTAATTTTCCATCTACTGGAGATAATACTTCGAAATACTGTCCAGTGGAAGGAGCAGCCCATTTTCCGTTGATATAATTATCGTACTTTTCTTTTAATTGGGGTCTTTGAACTAAATTACTCATAATTTTGATTTTAGGTTTGTTTCTCAAAATTAGTTTCAATTCTTATTTTAGAATAGCACAATTATTTCATTTAATAGCACAAAAATGATATTGACATAATTTTAACATCTAAAAATTACATTTCTATTAATTTTTAACTCAAATATTTATCAAATTAACAATTTAATCTTTCTAAACTTATCACCAAACTAGTGTTCAAAATTTCTAAATTCTAATTTCTAAATTCTAATTTTATAAAGTATCTTTGCCGTTTAAAATTCGATACAAAATGCGTATATCTTACAATTGGTTAAAACAGTTCATTAAAACCGATTTAAAATCTGAAGAAATTGCCGACATTCTTACCGACTTAGGTTTAGAAGTAGAAGGCGTTGACAAATACGAAAGTTTAAAAGGAGGTTTACAAGGTGTTGTGATTGGTCATGTACTTACATGCGAAAAACATCCTGATGCTGATAAACTAAAAATCACAACGGTTGATTTAGGTGATGGAAATGCGCCAGTTCAAATTGTTTGTGGTGCTCCAAACGTGGCGGCGGGA
This sequence comes from uncultured Flavobacterium sp., assembly GCF_937967675.1. Taxonomy (GTDB): domain Bacteria; phylum Bacteroidota; class Bacteroidia; order Flavobacteriales; family Flavobacteriaceae; genus Flavobacterium. Next base: position 7,716 of record NZ_CALBSN010000037.1, read on the forward strand.
CAAAAAGTTCCTGTGGCGACTATTGGAACTAAGTTATTTGATAAAGAAGGAAACGCATTCGAAATTAAAAAAGGGAAAATCCGCGGACAAGAAAGTCACGGAATGATTTGCGCTGAAGACGAATTAGGCTTAGGTGAAAGTCATGACGGAATTATGATTTTAAATGAAGATTTAAAACCAGGAACGCCAGCTTCAAAAGTATTCGAAATTGAAACAGACGAAGTGTTCGAAATTGGATTAACTCCAAACCGTGCTGATGCTATGTCTCACATGGGTGTGGCTCGTGATCTTCGTGCTGGTTTGTTACAAAAAGGAACTTCTTCTGAATTAATTACTCCATCGGTAAGTAAATTTAAAGTGGAGAAACGTACTTTAAAAATCGATGTTAAAGTTGAAAACGAAAAATTAGCTCCGAGATATTGTGGAGTTACGATTTCTGGAGTTACCGTGAAACCCTCTCCTAATTGGTTACAAAACCGTTTAAAAGCAATTGGTTTAACTCCAAAAAATAATATTGTTGACGTTACGAATTACGTTTTACACGAATTAGGTCAACCGTTACACGCTTTTGATGCGGCTCAAATTAAAGGAAACAAAGTAGTAGTAAAAACGGTTCCAGCTGGAACTAAATTTGTTACTTTAGATGATATCGAACGTACACTTCACGAAGAAGATTTAATGATTTGTGATGAAAGTGGTCCAATGTGTATTGCGGGAGTTTTCGGTGGAAAAACTTCGGGAGTTTCTGAAAAAACACAGGCTATTTTCTTAGAAAGTGCTTATTTTAATCCAGTTTCGGTGAGAAAAACGGCTAAAAGACACACATTGAGTACTGATGCTTCTTTCCGTTTTGAAAGAGGAATCGATCCAAGTATTACCGAATACGCTTTAAAACGTGCTGCTTTATTGATTCAAGAAGTAGCGGGTGGCGAAATTACTTCGGATATTATTGATATTTATCCTAAAAAGATTGAAGATTTCAGTGTGTTTATTCATTTCAATAAAGTGAATAAAATCATTGGAGAAGAAATCAAGCCTGAAACGATTAAGAAGATTTTAGCTTCATTAGACATCAAAGTTAACAGTATCACCGAAGCCGGTTTAGGATTAACAATTCCTTCTTATCGTGTAGATGTAACTCGAGAAATTGATGTTATCGAAGAAATTTTACGAGTTTATGGTTACAACAACATCAAAATTCCATCAAAAGTAAATGCTACAACTGCTTATTCTGCTAGAACGGAAGAATATAAAGTACAAAATGTCATTGCCAACCAACTGTGCTCGTTAGGTTTCAACGAAATGATGGCAAATTCATTAACAACGCCAGATTACGTAAAATTATCTGAAAACTTAAAAGAGGAATACAATGTAATGATGTTAAATCCGTTAAGTAGCGATTTATCAGCAATGCGTCAATCGTTATTATTTTCTGGATTAGAAGCGGTTTCTTTCAACATCAATAGAAAAAGAAGCGATTTAAAATTCTTCGAATTTGGAAAAAGTTACCACAAAATGCCAGGTGGTTATGATGAAAACAAACACTTAACATTGTTAGTAACTGGAAACAGACAAAACGAAAGTTGGACTAATCCACAATCAAAATCCGATTTCTTCTTGTTTAAAGGTTATATCAACACCATTTTAAGTCGTATAGGATTGGATAAAAAAGTAACTTCTTTACCGTTTGAAAATGATGTTTTCGCTGAAGGATTAGCGTTAGCCGTTGGAAAAGAAGTAATTGTAGAGTTTGGTACCGTTAAAAAATCAGTTATAAAATATTTTGATATCAAGCAAGAAGTGTTATACGCTGATTTTGCTTGGGATAAGATTCAGAAATACGTTTCTACGAAAATTAAATTTACCGATATTCCAAAATATCCAGAAGTTCGTAGAGATTTAGCCTTATTATTAGACGAAAACGTGAAATTCGAACAAATCTATAATATTGCGAAACAAACTGAAAAAGGCTTATTGAAAGATGTTAATCTATTTGACGTTTACCAAGGGAATAACTTGCCAAAAGGTAAAAAATCCTACGCCATAAGTTTCATTCTACAAGACGATTCAAAAACGCTAACCGATACTCAAATTGATAAAATTATGAGTAAGTTACAGGGTAATTTTGAAAGTCAGTTAGGAGCGAGCTTGAGATAGTGTTCAGTTTACAGTCGCAGTTTGCAGTCGCAGTTTGCAGTCTCAGTTTGCAGTCTCAGTTTACAGTCTCAGTTTACAGTCTCAGTTTACAGTCTCAGTTTACAGTATATAAAAACGCCTGATTCAAATGAATCAGGCGTTTTTATTGCAAATTCTCCTCAAAATTCACTATTTTTACCCCATGATAAAAGTCGTTTTAATCGGTTCAGGAAATGTGGCGCAACACTTAATTCAAGTGTTATTGCGAGCTAAAAATGTGGATTTGGCACAAGCGTTTGCTCGAAACCCAAGTCATTTATCACATTTACTTCCTACAACCAAAATCACAGCTGACTATCAAAAAATTACAGAAGCCGATTTGTACATAATTTCGGTTTCGGATAATGCTATTTCGGAAGTTTCTGCACAATTACCTTTTGAAAATCGTTTGGTGGTGCATACTTCGGGTTCGTCGGAACTTTCGATTTTGAATAATAAGAATCGAAAAGGTGTTTTTTATCCGCTTCAAACCTTTACGAAAGGAAAAGAAATCGACTTCACTCCTATTCCCATTTGTTTAGAAACTGAAAAGGAATCGGATTACCAACTTTTAGAAAAACTAGGAAATTGCATTTCCCAAAAAGTCGTTCGAATTAATTCTGAACAAAGAAAAAGTTTACACGTAGCCGCTGTTTTTGTTTGTAATTTTGTGAATCATTTGTACCATATTGGGAATGAAATTTGCGAAGAAAACAACGTTCCTTTTGAAGTATTGCATCCGTTAATTCAAGAAACGGCTCATAAAATCACGGAACTTTCGCCAAAAGAAGCACAAACGGGTCCGGCCTTGCGAAACGATACCAAAACCATCGAAAAACATTTAGATTTCTTAGAAAATCCCGAATATAAAAACTTATATCAATTACTTACACAATCGATACAACATGTCAAAAAGTTATAAAGAACTCATGAATCAAATTACCACTTTCATCTTCGATGTGGATGGAGTGTTAACCGATGGAAGTATTCACATAACACCAACAGGTGAAATGCTTCGCAACATGAACATTCGAGATGGTTATGCTATGAAAGCCGCTGTAGAAAATGGCTACACCGTTTGTATTATTTCGGGTGGAAGCAATGAAGGGGTTCGCGTTCGTTTACGAAATTTAGGAATTACTGATATTCACTTAGGCGTACCTAATAAAGTAGAAACCTTCAAAGAATTTACGGATATATACAATATCCAACCTGAAAATGTGTTATACATGGGAGATGATATTCCAGATTATCATGTAATGCAATTAGTAGGTTTACCAACGTGTCCGCAAAATGCAGTTCCAGAAATCAAAGGAATTTCCAAATACATTTCGCACGTAGAAGGCGGAAAAGGAGCCGTTCGTGATGTCATCGAACAAGTCATGAAAGTACAAGGCAAATGGATGGATCATTTTGATGCCAAGTTTGATTAAAAGTTGATTTTAACGCAAAGAGCGCAAAGATTTTTCGCAAAGGACGCAAAAAAATTAGTGATTGACATTGTGTGGCTTTGAGCTAAATAATTAACCATATAAGTCAAATAAGTAAAATTTAAGTTATATTTTACTTCAATTAAAGTTCATAAAAGATTTTTAAAATTTCTAAAATTTATTTAATCTGTGTTCCAAAAAACTTGAAACAAAAAACAAATATGAAATACTTAAAACTAATTCGATACCAAAATTTATTAATGCTTGCTTTCATGCAATTGGTGTTTCGTTATTTATTTTTAGCACAATCGTATGTAGACTTAGCCTTAACCGATTTTAATTATATTTTATTAGTGATAGCAACAGTTTGCATCGCTGCTGGCGGTTATGTCATCAATAATATTATGGATCAGGATACTGATGAAATTGCTAAACCTCAAAACCGTGTGGTGGGTGTTTCTATTTCGGAAACAGTAGCGTATAATTGGTACATTGGTTTGACGATTGTTGGTGTTGGAATTGGATTTTATTTATCGAATGTGATTTACAAACCTACTTTTGCTTCCATGTTTATTTTGGTGGCAACTTTACTATATATGTATGCTACTAGTTTCAAGCAAATTCCAGTTCTTGGAAATGTGGTAGTAGCCTTGATGCTTTCCACTAGTATTATCATCATTGGATTATTTGATATTTTACCAGCAATTGATGTGGATAATCGTTTCCGAATGAAAGAAGCTTTTGATATTTTAATGCATTATGCCATTTTTGCTTTTATCATCAATTTGATTCGTGAAATTGTTAAAGACATGGAAGATATGGATGGCGATTATCAATCAGGAATTAATTCCTTACCTATCGCTATTGGAGTTCAAAAAACGAAAATAATTGTGGGTGTTTTAACCGTAATTTCAATTGGAATTTTAGCCTATTATGTAAATTCTAATTTATTCGAATTGGATTACGTAGTATATTATACGATGATTTTAATCGTTGGTCCACTTATTTATTTCGGAGTGAAATTATTGAATGCCACAACGAAAAAAGAATTTCATCATTTGAGTTTGGTTTTGAAAATCATATTATTTTTTGGAATTTTATCAGTTGCTGTTATTGTTTTCAATTTAAAATTAGCCAATGCTTAAAGACAAACTCAATACAATCAACATTATTTTAGCTTCGGGTTCGCCAAGAAGACAGCAGTTTTTTAAGGAAATGGATTTGCATTACACCATTCGCCTAAAAGAAATTGAAGAAATCTATCCAGAACATTTACAAGCGGAAGAAATCACCAATTTCTTAGCCGAATTAAAAGCAAGTACTTTCGAAAACGAACTAAAAGAAAACGATGTTTTAATTACGAGTGACACAATTGTTTGGTTAAACGGTAAAGCTTTAGGGAAACCAAAAGATTATGACGACGCGTTTCAAATGTTACAACAATTAGCGAATCAAACGCACGAAGTGATTACATCTGTTTGCTTGAAATCTATTGAGAAAACGGAAGTTTTTCATTGTGTGACCAAAGTTACTTTTGCCAATTTATCTGATGAAGCAATCAAATATTATCTTGATAATTACCAACCTTTTGACAAAGCTGGAAGTTACGGAATTCAAGATTGGATTGGCTTAATCGGAATTTCAAAAATTGAAGGTTCTTATACAAATGTGGTAGGTTTACCAACCGAAATGTTATTTCAAAAATTGATGCAGTATGTTTGATTTAATTAAAAATCCGTATTTACATGAAGAAATTGCAACCCTAGTTGTATTATTTTTTTATATTATTTTACGAATTAGCATTGCTAAAGTTGTTAAGCGTTTTGCTCAATTAAATGAAGTTTTAGAACATCGTACAAATTTGATTATCAAATACATAAATTTGCTTCTTGTAATTTTAGCTTTGTTATCAATAACTATCATTTGGGGCGTTAAAAAAGATCAAATTTTACTTTTTATTTCTTCAGTTTTTGCGGTTGTGGGTGTGGCATCTTTTGCGCAATGGTCGATTTTAAGTAACATTACTGCTGGCATTATCATCTTTTTTTCTTATCCTTTTAAAATTGGTGATAAAATTAAAATTCATGATAAAGATTTTCCTATTGAAGGTGAGATAGACGATATTAAAGCTTTTTATATTGTATTAAGGACAATAGATGGCGAAATGATTACCTATCCAAACAATTTATTAATGCAAAAAGGTATTTCTGTTGTTACAAAATCTTTGGAAGAGAAAGAATTTTATGATTAAATATTTTAATGAAAAACTTAAAAGCATTTACAATTAAGTCATTGTAAATGCTTTTAAATATTAGTTTATTTAATTCATTATTTCCTTATTAATAATATCATACCATTTTTTTGCTATTCTAAATTCTTCTCCTATGATGAAATTTTTAGCATCAGCATGAAAGAAAACTAAATGAATTTCTTTGTGATTGTTTAATGATAAATGCAAAGCCAATTTATTAATTTCATGATTGTTTTTTGGTACATTTCCGTGTCTGTCAAATTGAACTAAAGAACATTTCTTAACTTCTTTCAAATCAACTACTTCATTGTCTTGAGTTTCTTCCTCTTTTCTGAAGTAAGCTAACATTTTGCCTTTTAGACCAATTCCTGAATTGTTTGACCAAAAATCGGTTTCTGAAAACTTAGCATTTTTATCTGATGATAATTCGTTTAACGTGTTTAATAATTGATTTTTTCTCTTTCTAATATTATTATTGATGATGAAAATAGGAATAATAATTAAGGAAAAGAATACGATTCCTATAAAAGTGTTGGTAATATCCATTTTGAATTTATTTTAAATTAAGTGTATAGTAAAACAACCCAAGTATACTATTTACAAGGGATTAACGAAGCTTAAAATAAATTTTACCAGAAATAATGAAATGGAAAAATAATTCTTGAAGTGTTTAAAAACAGACATAAAAGATTCTTTTTAATAAAGAAAACTTCAAAACTATTCCTATTAAATAACTCCAATTGAATTAAAGAAGTTGGTAATAAAAATGAAGGAATTTGTTTTCTGACACTTTCACTCGAATTCGAAAAATTATGATTCGTTTTTAGAGAAACTGATTCTTTTTGAATTCCATCTTGATTAAAATCGATCTTCCCTTGACTGAAATTTAAATAAATTTCCTTTGTAGATTCCTTTTTTACAGGTTGAGAAATTGACAAAGTTTCATCACTACGCAACAACAAATAACCGAATACAAAAACGGTTAAGATAGTTATGATATAATGAGCGACTCTTTTCAATGAAATTATTTTAGCAAATGTATGTATAAATTAACTACTTAACCAATTTTGCTACAATTTCAGAAACTGGTAAAATAGCTTTCGTATTTTCAATACTTGGACCAGCAACCCAAACGGTTTTGTAAGTTACTTGTGTTGCGGCTTTTTCAGTAGCTTTCATTCCGATGTAAAAACGAATCATTTTGACCCATTTTTTTAGGTTTTTATTTTTATTTAATAAAGTTTCTAACCACGTTTGTTTAGTTCCTACTTTTTGAACATAAGGCGTATTGATTACTGTACATGGTGTTCCCGAAATTCGTTCTGTCATTACGATATCTTTTGCACCATAATCTACACACGCTTGTTTGTATTCTTGAGAAACTCCAGATTCAATTGAAGCAATAAACGGACTTCCTACAGAAACACCAACCGCTCCATAACTTAGCATTTTTTCTAAATCGACCTTACTTCCTACTCCACCAGCTGAAATTACTGGTAAAGAAGTATTTTCATTTAAAGATTTTATTAATTCTTCCGGACTAATATTTCCTCTATGTCCACCAGCTTGATTATTTACTGCTACTAATGCATCAGCTCCTAAACTTTCTACTTTTTTTGCGAAAGCTAAATCAGTTACATCACAAAAAACTTTAATTCCAACTTTATGAGCTTCCTTGATAGTTTCTTCTGGTGAACCTAACGAAGTTAGAATGAAATCAACTTTTTCTTCACACAAAATACGTAATTGTTCTTTGTATTTAACGTTGGATTTGTTTACTATTAAATTAAATCCAAAACTTCCGCCTGGAACTTTAGCCGCTTTTAATTCGTGAATTGCGGATTTTAATTCTTCTAAAGTTCTGTAATTCAATGCTGGAATACAACCTGCTACTCCACTCTTCATTCCTTCAATAACCATTTTAGTATTTGAAACTAAAAACATAGGAGCCATAATTACAGGATGAGTAATTTGTAAAATCGAAGTCAAAGATTGTTTTTCCATATAAATTAAATTTAAAATCAAAATTACAAAAAAAGCAAATACTATGCATGCATAATAAAGTTAAAATGTAATTTTAAAAAAACTTATAGAATTTAATGTTAAAATTCTTAATAAAAACTTAATTGAGATACATAAAACAAAGAATTCAAATAAATTTGAATAAACTAACAAAAAAATGAAAAACAAACTAACATTATTGAGTAGTCTTTTAGTACTATTTCTATTTTCTTGTAGTGCAACACAAAACAAGAAGAAAACCACAAATGGTAATAAAACGGCAACTGTTGCTACAGATACAAAAAAACCAGAAGGCAAAAAAGAACCAAAACCTTACAAGAAAGTAATTGATTCTACCGCTGTTACTCAAAAAGGATTAGTTGATGTTCATAAGGTAGGTGATAAATATTTATTTGAAATTGCTGATTCTTTAATCGGCAAAGAAATCATGACGATAACTCGATATTCAAAAACACCTGCTGGTGGTGGTATATTTGGAGGTGAAGAAGTTAACAGACAAGTAATTAAGTTTGAAAAAGGATTAAACCACAACATTCTTGTACGCTCAGTAACTTATGTTATTACTACCCCAGATGAAGATAAGCCGATTACAAAAGCAGTTAAAAACTCTAGTGCCGATCCAATTATTGGAAATTATGAAGTATTAGCATACAAAAAAGATGTAAGTGGAAAAGAAAATGTAGGTTATGTTATCGATATGACATCGGCTTTTGATTCAGATTTACAAACTTTTTCCTTAGGTTCTATAGACAAACAATTACTTAAAATTCAAGCTTTTCAAAAAGACAGATCATTTATTCAAAGCATCAAAAGTTTTCCAATAAATACAGAAATTAGAACGGTTAAAACTTTTACTACCGTTCCAAGACAAATCTCTTTATCACCAACACCAAGAATTGGAACTGATTTGCCAGCAGGACTTGATGCAGGAGTTGTAACATTTGAGTTTAATACCTCAATGATATTATTACCACAAAAGCCAATGAGAAAAAGAGCTTTTGATAAGCGAGTTGGATATTTTGCTAATGATTATGATGTTTTTGAAGAAGATTCTCAAAAAGCTGATAAAGAAATTTTTGCTGTTAGATGGAGATTAGAACCTAAAAATGCGGAAGATGCAGAAAAACAAAAAAGAGGAGAATTAATCGAACCTAAAAAACCTATCGTTTATTATTTAGATCCTGCAACTCCAGACAAGTGGAAACCTTTCATTAAACAAGGTATCGACGACTGGCAAGAAGCATTTGAATTTGCTGGTTGGAAAAACGCAATTCGTGGGGAATATTGGCCAGAAAATAATCCTGAAATGAGCTTAGAAGATGCACGTTTTTCAGTGTTACGTTATTTTGCAGCAGATATTCAAAATGCTTATGGACCAAATGTTCACGACCCAAGAACAGGTGAAATTATGGAAAGTCACATTGGATGGTACCATAATATTATGAGTTTATTGCGCGATTGGTATTTAATTCAAACTGCGGCAGTTGATCCACAAGCTAGAAATAAAAAATTTGACGATAAATTAATGGGCGAATTAATTCGATTTGTAGCGGCTCATGAAGTAGGCCATACTTTAGGATTACGTCATAACATGGGAGCAAGTTTTGCAACTCCAGTAGAAAAATTAAGAGATCCTGAGTTCCAAAAGAAAAACGGTCACACCTCATCTATCATGGATTATGCTCGTTTTAACTATGTAGCGCAACCAGAAGATGGTGTAAAAGATTTATTCCCAAGAATTGGTGATTATGACAAATGGGCTATTAAATGGGGATATTCGTATTTTAATGATGCTAAAGACGAAGATACTGAAAAAGCATTATTGAATGAGATGACCAAAGACGCATACAAAAATCGTCGTTTGTGGTTTGGTACTGAAACAAATCCTTATGACCCACGCTATCAAACTGAAGATTTAGGGGATAATGCAATGAAAGCTTCTGTATATGGTATTAAAAACTTGAAAAGAATTTTACCTAACTTAATTGAATGGAGCAAAGAAGAAGGTGAAGATTATGATGAATTAAATGGTTTGTACAACTCGCTAACTGGTCAGTACAGACGTTATATGGGACATGTTACTAAAAACGTTGGTGGTATTTACGAAACTCCAAAAACATACGACATGCAAGGTGACAAATACGAAGTTGTTCCATCATCAATTCAAAATGAAGCTGTTGCTTTCTTAAATGAGCAATTATTTAAAACCCCAAAATGGTTATTAGATCAAAATATTTTATCTAAAATTAGACCAGAAAACGGCGTTGAAGTAATTAAGTCAATTCAAGACGGTACTTTATCAAGTTTATTGGCTGGAGATCGTTTGGTTCGATTATTAGAAACTTCTTCACAAAGCAAAGCAAATTATTCAGTTGATGAATTAATGAGCGATTTAAGAAAAGGTATTTTTTCTGAAGTAAGAACAAATGCACCAATTGATATTTACAGAAGAAATCTTCAAAAATTATATGTATCAAAATTAATTGAAACAATGTCAAGCGATAAAAACAATGTTGCTTTCTTCAATGGAAGAAGAATTGTTTTAGCGGATACCGATATCCCTTCAATTGCTCGTGGTCAATTAAATGAATTAAAAAATCAATTAAAATCAACTGCTGCAGCTTCTTCTGATCGATTGACTAAATTCCATTTAAATGATTTAGTTGCGAGAATTGAAAATGCTATGAAGCCAAAATAAAAATTGAATATTAAAAATAAAGGGGAAAGTTGTAAAGCTCTCCCCTTTTTAATTTTAATAATAAACAGAATTTATCTTTTCTTTTTTGTTCCTGAAGACTTCGGAGCACCTTTTATTTCATATTTACCTGTAGTTACATTGTAAACATAAATGCTGTTTTGAGTTTTCGTTTTTAGAGCAAAACTTCCATCAGCGTTCAACACAAATTCAAAACCTTCATTTCTATTTTTTTCAACATCATGAGAAGCGGTTTTGTTAGCATCTAAAAAAACCGTTTCCTTAATATGACTCGACTTTTGAGTATTTCCTAACAAAAGCGTTTTTGATTCAATATCCCAAAGTTGATCTTCTGTAACATTACCATTTTCTTTTTTTAGTTTGGTATCAATTTTAATTTCTTCTTGCCAGTTTACATGATAAAACTTTTTTCCTTGCGTTGAAAAACTTTTTACAACAAAACCAGTTGGTTTAAAATCCGTTTTTTCAAGTTTTTTTACTTCTAGTGTATCTACTTTATCTTCATTTTTGACAAAAAGAACTACTCGCTTTCCTGATTTATCAGAAATAACCTCAGCAGAAATGTTATCAACTTTCGTTAAAACAACATTTTTTGAAGCTGCTGCTTTTGCTTTTGTTTTTCCTTTTTGAGCGATTCCGATTGTTGATATTGATAAAATAAGAAGTAAAAATAGTTTTTTCATAATAGTAGGTTGTTAATTAGGTTACCAATATACAAAAAAATTAAAACGAACTATGTTAAATAAAAAAACCGAATCATTGCTGATTCGGTTTTATATTTATTTTCGATTTGAAAATTACTTCACTTCTTCGAAATCTACATCTTGCGTTTGATCTCCAGAAGCGTTTGCTTGAGGTTCTGCTTGTGCAGCTCCACCATCAGCTTGTGCTTTGTACATTTCTTCTGATGCATTTTTCCAAGCTTCATTGATTTTATCCAAAGCTGGTGTAATCGTTGCTACATCTTTAGTTTCGTAAGCTGCTTTTAATTCATTTAAAGCACTTTCGATAGCTCCTTTGTTAGCATCAGATAATTTATCTCCAAACTCTCCTAATTGTTTCTCTGTTTGGAAAATCATTGAATCCGCTTCGTTTAATTTATCTGCTTTTTCTTTTGCTAAACGATCTGCTTCAGCATTCATTTCAGCATCTTTTTTCATTTTCTCGATTTCTTCTGGAGTTAATCCTGAAGAAGCTTCGATACGAATATCATGTGATTTTCCTGTTCCTTTGTCTGTAGCAGAAACTTTGATGATACCATTCGCATCAATATCAAAAGTTACTTCAATTTGAGGAACGCCTCTTGGTGCTGGTGGAATACCATCTAAGTGGAAACGACCAATTGTTTTGTTATCATTTGCCATTGGTCTTTCTCCTTGTAAAA
>NZ_CALBSN010000038.1 GCF_937967675.1 uncultured Flavobacterium sp.
CTGCAAAACCATCCACAAAATCTTTCGTTCTACTAAACAAATGCGGTTGAAAAGCCGCAATGATTTTTTTACCTGGATACAATTCACGAACCGCTTGATGCACCGCGTTAATTTCTGTTGGATGATGTGCGTAATCATCAATATAAACTAATTTTTCTTCTCTAATTTGAAACGAAAAACGTCTTCTTACTCCTTTAAAACTTGCTAAAGCATTAATTATCTTCTCATTTGAAACACCATACGATTTCGCCATTGCAAATGCCAACAAAGCATTCGTCAAATTATGATGACCTGGTAAGCCAAATTTTACATTTTTAACTACTTCGGTTGGTGTTTTCACATCGAATACATAAAATCCGTTTTCAATTCGGATGTTTTGAGCTGAAAAATCAGCATCGTTATTAACTCCGATAGTATTTCCTTCTAATGGCAATCCTTTGATTATGTATAAATTTTCGCTTGGCGTTTTGGCTGCAAATTCTCTGAATGATTCCTCAATGCTTGCTGCATCTCCATAAATATCCAAATGATCCGCATCCATAGAAGTTACACAAGAAACGTTTGGATGCAAATGCAAAAACGAACGATCAAATTCATCTGCTTCCACCACCGTAACCGTTTTTCCAGAACCAATTAAATTGGAATTATAGTTTTCGACAATTCCACCTAAAAAAGCCGTAACATCTACACCACTCTCATATAAAACGTGACCTAAAATACTTGAAGTAGTTGTTTTCCCGTGCGTTCCTGCAACAGCGAAACAATAGGTATCTTTCGTTATAATTCCTAAAACTTCAGCACGCTTTTTAATAGTAAATCCTCTTTCGATGAAATAATTCCATTCGGAATGTGAAACTGGAACGGCTGGCGTTACGATTACCAATGTATTTTCAACATAAAAATCGGTTGGAATTAAATTGATATTATCTTCAAAATGAATTTCTAAACCGACAGCTTGTAACTCATCGGTTAACTGCGTTGGTGTTTTATCATAACCTACTACTTTTTTTCCAATGTATTGAAAATAGCGAGCAAGAGCACTCATTCCGATGCCTCCGATACCTATGAAATAAACGTTATGTATTTGATTTAGATTCATATTTTTCTTGCCACAAAGACGCTAAGGCGCCAAGTTATTTTTAATTTTTGATTAGCTTTACTATTTCTTCAACAATATCTTTTGTTGCGTTAGGTTTGGCTAATTTCTTTATGTTTTGACTTAATTCTGCTTGTTTATTTTCGTTTGAAATTAAATCAGAAAAAACTGTTTCAAATTGGGCATCTAATTCTGATTCTTTAATTAAAATGGCACCGTTTTTATCTGAAATTGCTTTTGCGTTTTTCGTTTGATGATCTTCGGCAACATTTGGTGACGGAATGAAAATCGTTGGTTTTCCTACAATACATAATTCCGAAACGGATGATGCTCCTGAGCGCGAAATTACAACATCTGCAGCAGCGTAAACCAAATCCATTCTATCAATAAAAGCTACTACTTGAACGTTTTCTTTTTCATTATATTTTGAGTAATCATTCAAATATAATTTTCCGCATTGCCAAATGATTTGAATGTTTTGACTCAATAGAAAATCCAATTCTTTTTCAATCAATTGGTTGATTCTTCTAGCACCTAAACTTCCGCCTAAAACTAGCAAGGTTTTTTTATTTGCATCTAATTTAAAATAAGCGATAGCTTCACTTTTGCTTGCTTCGTTAATCAAATCTTGACGCACTGGATTTCCAGTTAAAATCATTTTATCTTTTGGAAAAAATCGTTCCAAATTTTCGTAAGCCACACAAATTTTATTCGCCTTTTTAGCTAATAATTTATTCGTAATTCCTGGATATGAATTTTGTTCTTGAATAACCGTTGGAATATTTAACATCGAAGCCACTTTCAAAACGGCTCCACTTGCAAAACCTCCGGTTCCGATTACTACATCAGGCTTGAAACTTTTAATAATTCGGAATGAATTCCACATACTTGAAAGTAATTTGAATGGAAACATAGCATTATCTAAAGTCAGTTTTCGTTGAATTCCCGAAATCCATAATCCTTTGATGGCGTAACCTGCTTGAGGTACTTTTTGCATTTCCATTTTATCTTTGGCACCTACAAAAAGAAACTCCGCTTCAGGAAAACGAGATTTTAATTCGTTCGCAATCGCAACGGCTGGATAAATATGTCCGCCTGTTCCGCCTCCGCTAATTATGAATCTTGGTTTTTTCATTATTTTTTATTTAAAACTGCGTTCATTGGATTTTGTCCGTTTACTAGCACATCTCCGTTTTCATCTTCGATTAAAGATTCTCTAATCGAACTTTTAATATCGTTTATTTTTTGCTGATTTTCATCCGCTTCTTTCTCTTCATTCAAAGCCACTTGCGCATCGATAATTTGTTGTAAAGCTTCATCACGTTTGCGTTTTTCTTCTAAGTCTAAAGCAACTTCTTCTTCTTTCTTGGTCACACTTAAAATAATTCCGACAGCGATACACGTCATCCAAATGGAAGTTCCTCCACTACTAATCAATGGTAAAGGTTGCCCTGTTACTGGCAATAATTCTACAGCAACTCCCATATTCACAAATGCTTGGAATATGATTGGAAAACCAAGACCAATAATCAATAATTTTCCGAATAAACTAGTAGCCTTTTGAGCATTGATAACAAATCGAATTAACAATAACAAATACAATCCGATGATAGTTACCGCTCCAACTAATCCCCATTCTTCTACAATAATGGCGAAAATAAAATCAGAAGAAGACTGCGGTAGGAAATTTTTCTGAACACTTTTTCCAGCTCCTAATCCAATTACTCCACCAGAAGCGATAGCGATTTTTGCTTTTTCAATTTGGTAATCATCTTCGTTTGGCGTGTCTTTTGTAAAACGTTCGATACGCTTTTCCCAAGTATTAACCCTATTGAAATATTTATTATCTGGAAAAGCTTTGCCTAATAAAATAAACAAAAGTAGTGCGGAGAATCCCATTGCTAAAACAATCCCTAAATACTTTAAAGGGTATTGACCAATAAAAATCAACATGCAAATCATTGCGAAAATTAAAGCTGTTGTTGAAAAATTGGCTGGTAAAATCAATGCCAAAACCGCTCCAACAGGAATCCATAATTCCAAAAAAGATTCTTTAAAAGAATACTCTTTATCACTTACTTTTGCTAAATATCTAGCTACATAAACCATTAATATTATAAAGGCTAAAGTAGAAGTTTGAAAACTCACCCCTACAAACGGAATTTGAATCCAACGACTAGCATTTGCACCACCAATTTCTGTTCCTTTAAACAAAGTATAAACCAATAACAAAACCACTAAAGGAATTCCAAAAATAGATAACGCTTTGAAATAGTGATAAGGCATTTTATGAATCCAATAAATGATTCCAAATCCCAATAATACATGAACCGCATGTTTAAACAAATGTCCTATCGTAGTTCCGTTACCCACAACATAAACTAAGTTGGTACTAGCACTATAAACAGGTAAAAAAGAGACTAGAGCTAATAGAAAAACTATAGCCCAAATGGTTTTATCTCCTCTTAATTTACCAATGATATCGAACATTTTATTGTTTATTGCTTATTGTTACAAATTGTGAACCGCTTGTTTAAATTGTTTACCTCTGTCTTCGTAGTTTTCGAATAAATCAAAACTTGCACAAGCTGGCGATAACAAAACGCTATCTCCCTTTTCTGCTAAACGTTGCGCTAATTGAACTGCTTCTGACATTGAAGTGGTTTCTACCATCACATCCACCACATTATTAAATGCGTTGATGATTTTTGTATTATCAACACCTAAACAAACAATTGCTTTTACTTTTTCACGAACTAAAGGCATTAACTCATCGTAATCATTTCCTTTATCAACACCTCCTACAATCCAAACCGTTGGTGTATTCATACTATCCAAAGCATAAAAAACCGAATTTACATTCGTAGCTTTAGAATCGTTGATGTATTGCACGCCTTGAATTTTTAATACTTTTTCTAATCGGTGCTCTACTCCTTGGAAATTAGTCAAACTTTCTCTGATGGTTTGTTTTCTAATGTTCAACAATTGCGCTACAGCTGTTGCTGCCATTGCATTTTTAATGTTGTGTTTTCCTTCTAATGCTAGTTCGTTGATTGGCATAGTAAATAATTCGTTTTTAATAGTACTGTTGATCTTGTTATCTTCTATAAATCCTCCGTCGTTTTCAGGTTTTCCTGTTAATGAAAAAGGAACTTTATTTGCTTTAATTTTGTTATTCTTTAACCAATTTTGAATCGCTTCGTCTTCATTGTCATATATCAAATAATCGGCTTCTGTTTGATTTTTTGTAATTCTAAATTTTGAATTGATGTACAAACTATAATCGTAATTGTATCGATCCAAATGGTCTGGACTGATGTTGGTCAAAATCGCAATATGTGGTTTGTAGTTGATGATTCCATCTAACTGAAAACTACTCAATTCTAACACATAAATATCGTGCTTGTTTTCGGCCACTTGCCAAGCGAAGCTTTTTCCAATATTTCCAGCTAAACCGACATTCAAGCCACCTTGTTTTAACAGGTGATACGTCAAAAGCGTTGTGGTAGTTTTTCCGTTACTTCCTGTGATTCCAACTGTTGTTGCATCGGTAAATTGAATAGCAAATTCGATTTCAGAAATTACAGGAATTCCTTTTCCGATTAGCTTTTTTACGATGGGTGCTTTTTCGGGAATTCCTGGACTTTTCATTACTACATCGGCATTCAGAATTAATTCTTCTGTGTGCTTTTCATCTTCCCAATCGATCCCATTAATGGTAAGAACTTCTTTATAATTCTCTTTTATTTTTCCAAAATCCGACACAAAAACATCGTATCCTTTTTTCTTTCCTAAGATGGCGGTTCCTACTCCACTTTCGCCTCCGCCTAAAACTACCAGTCGCATCTTATCTCAATTTTAAAGAAACGAGTGAAAAAATCGCCAATAGAATTCCAACAATCCAAAATCGGGTTACGATTCTACTTTCGTGATAGCCTTTTTTCTGATAGTGGTGATGCAATGGTGACATTAGGAAAATTCGTCTTCCTTCACCGTATTTCTTTTTGGTATATTTGAAATAACTCACTTGAATCATAACCGATAAATTTTCGGCTAAGAAAATTCCGCAGATAACTGGAATTAATAATTCTTTACGGATTGATATTGCAATTACAGCGATTATTCCACCAATAGTTAAACTTCCTGTATCACCCATGAATACTGATGCTGGATATGCGTTGTACCAAAGAAATCCAACCAAAGCTCCAACGAATGCTGCGATATAAACCGTCATTTCACCAGCATTTGGTATGTACATAATGTTCAAATAATCGGAAAAAATGATGTTTCCTGAAACGAAAGTGAACAATCCGAGTGTGAGTACGGAAATTGCGGAAGTCCCTGCGGCTAAACCATCAATACCATCGGTTAAATTGGCTCCGTTTGAAACAGCTGTAATGATT
The DNA here is from genome assembly GCF_937967675.1 of uncultured Flavobacterium sp. Lineage (GTDB taxonomy): Bacteria > Bacteroidota > Bacteroidia > Flavobacteriales > Flavobacteriaceae > Flavobacterium. The sequence continues at coordinate 5,500 of NZ_CALBSN010000038.1, forward strand.
AAAATTACCATTGGAATAAAAATCAACCAAGCATAATCTTTGTAATCATCACCCATGAATGATAATACTTCCGCGTAATCAAATTCGTTATTTTTAAAAAATGGAATTGTTGTTGCCGTTGATTTTTCTTCTAAATCCGCTGGTTTGATATTGTTTTCAATTTTAACTCTTGATGTTAAAGTGTCTTTACGAACTGTTACATCTGGACTCAAATACAAAACGGTTCCAACGATTAAACCTAAACCAACTTGCCCAATAACTTTGAAAATTCCTTTTAAACCTTGTTTATCTTTCTTGAAAATTTTAATATAATCATCAATAAAACCGATAGTTCCCATCCAAAGCGTGGTCATTATCAATAAAATAATGTAAATGTTATTCAACTTCGCCAATAACAAAACCGGAATTAAAGTCGCCAAAATGATAATAATTCCTCCCATTGTTGGCGTTCCTGCTTTAGCGGTTTGACCTTCTAAACCAAGTTCACGAACCGTTTCACCTACTTGCTGATTTCTTAAATAGTTGATGATTTTTTTTCCATAAATCGTAGCAATTAATATGGACAAAATAAAAGCTAATGCCGAGCGAAAAGTAATGTATTGAAACACTCCCGCTCCAGGAACATCAAAGGCTTTGTCTAAGTATTGAAAGATGTAGTATAACATATTGTTTGCTTAGTTTTAAAGATTAATTATTGGCTTTTATTTGTTTAATTGTTGTAATAACTCAGTTACAATTTGTAAATCGTCGAAATCATGACGGACTCCGTTAATTTCTTGATACGTTTCATGACCTTTTCCAGCGATAAGAATAATATCGTTTGGATTTGCCAATTGACAAGCGGTTTTAATAGCTTGTTTTCTATCTAAAATAGAAACCGTTTTCTTAAAATTTTGAGGCTCTACTC
>NZ_CALBSN010000039.1 GCF_937967675.1 uncultured Flavobacterium sp.
TATCTAATTCTAAAATCCAACCTGCTACATTGTCTAAGAAATAACGGTCGTGCGTTACTGCAATAACTGTCCCAGCATACTGTTGTAAATGTTGTTCTAACCAAAGTACCGATTCTGCATCCAAGTGGTTAGTTGGCTCATCTAATAACAAAACATCAGGTTGTTGTAATAATAAGCGACATAAAGCTACACGTCGTTTTTCACCACCAGATAACACATTAATTGGAGTATCTGCTTCTGGAGTACGAAGCGCATCCATTGCAATTTCTAATTTATTATCGATTTCCCAAGCACCACAAGCATCAATTCTGTCTTGTAATTCTGCTTGACGATCCATTAGTTTTTGCATTTTATCCGCATCTTCATAAACTTCTGGTAAACCAAAATCGTCGTTGATTTTGTTGAATTCTTCCAATAAAGCAAAAATCTCCGCAGCTCCCTCACGAACTACTTCAATTACGGTTTTAGTTTCGTCTAATTTTGGCTCTTGTTCTAAATATCCTACTGAATATCCTGGTGCAAAAACAACATCTCCTTGATAGTTTTTATCTACTCCAGCGATAATCTTTAATAGCGAAGATTTTCCGGAACCGTTTAAACCTAAAATCCCAATTTTGGCTCCGTAAAAGAAACTTAAATAGATGTTTTTTAATACTTGTTTGTCACTTCCTTGGTAAGCTTTGCTTACTTTTTGCATGGAGAAAATGACTTTCTTATCGTCTGACATATATAATATGTTTGATTTATGATTATTAAAACTTTGTACTTTTTACTTTTCTCTTTTTTTACACTCTACCTTTCAAGGCATTAAAAACCCAAGCAATAGCAAAGAAACCAACACCAACAGCTGAAAATCCCCAACCTGCAACATCGGCATATCTATAAATTCCTAAGCCAATCAATAATAATCCCATTAAAATCATAATCAAAGTGGCCCAAGCCAAAATTGTATTTTTATTCATTCCCATAATTCAATATTTTTAACTAAAGTTTTGTAAATTTAGGACTGCGAAGGTACAAATTTTAAAACTTTTTATACTTTGTATTAATTGAAAATTTTAATCAACATTTCCTTCAATAAATCGTGTTGCGTCATAGAGGAAGCGCCTACACCTTTACTTTTAACATCAATATCGCGCAAAGCCGCCACAATAGCACTTACTTTTTTCATGGGATAATTTCGAAATGCTACTTCGTAATCTTTAACAAAATAAGGACTCACTTTTAAAACTTTAGCCGCATTGAACTGCGATTTATCCTTTAATCCGTGATATTGTAACAATTGCGAAAAGAAACCAAATACTAATCCTGTTGTAACCACTATTGGATTGTCTTTTGGATTTTGAGAGAAATGATCGATAATTTTATAAGCTTTTACTTGGTCTTTTTCCCCCAATGCTTTTCGCAACTCGAAGTTGTTGTAATCTTTACTAAATCCTATATTTTCCTCAATGTCTTTTGGTGTAAACGTATGTCCTTTAGGAAGTATAATTTTTAGCTTTTCTAATTCATTATTGATTTTAGATAAATCCGTTCCTAAAAATTCTACTAAGATAGCGGCTGCTTTGGGTTCGATGCTATAACCTTGTCCAGATAAAACGCGTTTAATCCAATCACCAACCTGGTTTTCATACATTTTTTTACTTTCGTAAACTACTCCGACTTTATCTAAAAGTTTCGTTACTTTTTTTCGTTTATCTAAAGTTTTGTATTTGTAAGCAAAAACTAAAACTGTTGTTGGCTGCGGATTTTCAGCATAAGCTTCTAACTTTTCGATATGACGTGATAATTCCTGAGCTTCTCTAACAACCACTACTTGTCGATCAGCCATCATAGGATACCGTTTAGCATTTCCAACCACATCTTCCATCGTAACATCTCTACCATATAAAATCGTTTGATTAAAATCGCGCTCGTGTTCTTGCAAGATATTTTGTTCAATAAATTCAGTTAATTTATCAATATAATAAGGTTCATCACCCATAAAAAAGTAAATGGGTTTGATGTTTCCGGCTTTTATATCTTTTGTAATTTGAATTACTTCATCCATTTTTTAAGTATTCAGTGTTCAGTAGCAGTTGGCAGTTAGTATAAAATAACTATTTTTGTTTCATGCAAAAGTTGAACTTTCCAGTTTATTCCTTTCGGTTCAAAAATAGTGAAAATAAAGTGTCTATTTTTGATGAAATTAGAAAAAAATTTATTCTTCTTACACCCGAAGAATGGGTGCGTCAACACGTAGTTCAGTTTTTGTTGCAAGATAAAAAGTATCCAAAATCGTATATTAACGTTGAGAAATTAATTAAAATAAACGATTTAAGTAAACGTTATGATGGTGTTGTTTTTGAACCTAATGGAGAAATATTTTTATTAATCGAATGCAAAGCACCTGAAGTTCCTATTTCCCAACAAACATTTGACCAAATTGCTCGTTATAACTTAGTTTTAAAAGCAAAATATTTAATGGTTACCAACGGACTAAATCATTATTTTTGCCAAATGGATTTTGAAAATGAGAAATATGTTTTCTTGAAAGAACTTCCTGAATATTCAAATTAGCCATGGAAAAACGCGATTTAATACAAGCTGAAATTGAAAAATTAGGATATTTTCTACAACGTTTATTAGCAAATTTTTTGAATGGAAATTCGACAGAAAATTCTATTGAAGCAGCTGATTTAGTAACAAATGAGTTTAAAAATGAATTAGATTTTGATTTACCTCATTTTGTTTCACTTTCAAATATTGAAATGAAAAAATACCTTTCTAATTTTAATTTTAATGAGCATCATCTGGAAAAATTAGCTGATTTGCTAATTGAAATGAATTCATCAAAAAAACATTTAACAAAAGCGTTAGAATTACTTGATTTGGTAGATGAAATTTCAAACTCATATTCTTTTGAACGAAATAATAAAAAAATAAAAATTCAACAATTTCTTAATCAATAAGCACTTGAAAAAAATAGCAGTAGTCATATTAAATTGGAACGGAGCCAAATTGTTAGAACAGTTTTTACCTTCGGTAATGGCGTTTTCTGATGAAGCTACTATTTATGTAGCTGATAATGCTTCGACAGATAATTCAATTGAAGTGATTCAAAACCAATTCCCATCGGTTAAAATCATTCAAAACACGGGCAATTTTGGCTTTGCAAAAGGTTATAATGAAGCCTTGAAGTTTGTTGAAGAAGAATATTATGCCTTGGTAAATTCAGACATTGAAGTGACTGAAAATTGGCTTGCTCCTATTTTAGAAATTTTTGAAAATCAGCCTGAAACTGCGATTATTCAACCTAAATTATTAGATTACAAAAAGAAAACCCATTTTGAATATGCTGGTGGAGCTGGAGGTTTTATTGATAAGTTTGGTTATCCTTTTTGTCGTGGGCGAATTTTTGACACGATTGAAGAAGATAAACATCAATATGATGATGAAATCGAAATTTTTTGGGCAACAGGTGCTTGTTTCTTTATAAGAAAAGAAGTGTATCGTAAATTAAACGGTTTTGATGATGATTTCTTTGCCCATCAAGAAGAAATTGATTTGTGTTGGAGAGCTTTTAATTTGGGCTACAAAACAAAATACACTCCAAAATCAATATTGTATCACGTTGGTGGTGCTACTTTAAACGAAGGAAATCCGAGAAAAACCTTTCTAAACTTTAGAAATTCATTGTTGATGTTAACCAAGAATTTACCGAAAAATCAATTATTCCCAATCCTTTTAATGCGATTGTGTTTAGATGGATTAGCGGGAATTCAATTTATTTTGAAAGGGAAATTCACACATTGTTGGGCAATTTTAAAGGCTCATTTTTATTATTATCATCTTGTATTTCAATTTTATAAGAAAAGAGGTGCAATTCAAAAATCAAATTACTTCAAAACAAATAGTATCGTTTATCGTTATTTTATCAAGAATGGCAAGGTATTTGATGACCTTTTTTAACAATAGTTTAGGTTTAAAAAAGCTATTCTTTAACAATTTCTATTTAATTTTGTAAAAAAATAAGTATCGTATGAGAAGAGTAATGTTATTCGCCACAGTAGCTGCTATTTCATTAAGTTCTTGTGTTTCAAAAAAGAAATACACGGAATTAGAAGCTAAAAACAAAGAAATTCAAGATTTATTAAACACAGCAACCGTAAAATTAAATACGTGTTTGACTGAAAGAGAAGCTTTAGCACAACAAGTTGACTTCTTAAAGAAAAACAATACCGATTTAATTAACAACATGGGGAATTTAACTACGTTAACTACCAAAGGTGCTGAAAATCTGGAAAAATCTTTAGAAAGTTTAAAAGAGAAAGATTTAAAAATCACACGTTTACAAGACGCTTTAACTAAAAAAGACAGTGTAACATTGGCTCTAGTTACAAGTTTAAAGCGTGAAGTTGGAATCGACGATCCAGACATTAACATCAATGTTGAAAAAGGAGTTGTGATGATTTCGATTGCTGATAATTTATTATTCAAATCGGGAAGTTACGAAGTAAGTGATAAAGCAAAAGGTGTTTTAGCAAAAGTGGCTAAAGTAATCAACAGCAAACCAGACTTCGAATGTATGGTAGAAGGTCACACAGACAATGTGCCAATTAAAAATGCAGTTTTATTAGACAACTGGGATTTATCGGTAAAAAGAGCCACTTCAATCGTAAGAGTTTTACATAAAGACTTAGGTGTTAGTCCAAAACAATTAATTCCAGCTGGAAGAAGTTCGTACATTCCTTTAGTAGAAAACGATTCTCCTGCAAACAGAGCTAAAAACAGAAGAACGCGCATCATCATTATGCCAAAAATTGACCAATTCTACGATATGTTAGAAAAGGAAATGAAAAACTTAGAAGGGAAATAATTTACCTTTAAAGTATAAAAAAACGCCTCAAGTGATTGAGGCGTTTTTATTTTATAATATATCCAAACTCCCTTTTCCCTCACGAACAACTTCTGGCTCATAACCTGTTAAATCAATAATGGTGGAAGCTACATTGTCTCCGTAACCGCCATCGATAACCAAATCGACTTTGTTATTCCATTTTTCGAAGATTAATTCTGGATCTGTTGAATATTCAATTACCTCATCTTCATCGTGAATTGAGGTTGAAACAATAGGATTCCCAAGCATTTCTACAATTTGTAACGCAATATTATTAGCAGGAACACGAATTCCGACTGTTTTTTTCTTTCTAAATTCTTTTGGCAAATCATTATTTCCAGGCAAAATAAACGTGTAAGGACCAGGTAAAGCACGTTTTAGGATTTTGAAAGTAGAAGTATCAATTTGCTTTACATAATCTGATAAATTACTCAAACTCGAACAAACAAAAGAAAAATTCGCTTTTTCCAATTTAATGCCTTTGATTTTAGCTAATTTTTCAAGCGCACGAGAATTCGTTATATCACAACCCAATCCATAAACCGTATCAGTTGGATAAATGACTAATCCACCATCTTTTAAGACCTCAACTACTTTTTTAATAGCGGCTTCACTTGGTTTGTCTTCGTATATTTTTATAATTTCTGACATCTTATTTTTGTTTCAGATTATTTTTGTTTCAGGTTTCAAGTTAATCAAAAAACTTAAAAAAATTCTATCCTATCACTTCCAACTTCGCAAACCTTAACAACAACTTTTTCAAACCACCTACATCAAAGCGAATTTCTGCTTTTTTGTCTGCTCCTATTCCTTCTATGTTTACGATTTGTCCTTTTCCAAAACGTTCGTGCATTACGATATTACCAACGTTTAAATTGGCATCGACAACATTAGAACTTCCTGAATTACTTGAAACAGGTTTTAATCGTCTGATATTAGCCGTTGGGCTTGGTTGGTCTTGCGTTAAATATTTTGGAGGCGTTCCTGCGGTTGGTTTTGCTAATCTTAATTTAGATTTATCAATATCGCCAAAAACATCAATATCCATAACCGGTTTATAACGATAACCCGAATCTACTGGATTCAAATATTCTAAATATTGGTCATTGATTTCTTCAATAAAACGCGAAGGTTCACTATCTACTAATTTTCCCCAACGGTAACGCGATTGTGCATATGTCAAATACGCTTGATGTTCGGCACGAGTTAAAGCTACGTAGAACAAACGACGTTCTTCTTCTAATTCGCTTCGGGTGTTCAAACTCATCGCACTTGGAAACAAATCTTCTTCTAACCCCACAATAAATACATGCGGAAACTCTAATCCTTTCGCCAAGTGAATCGTCATTAGTGCTACTCTATCGTCGTCACCTGTGTCTTTATCTAAATCGGTTGCTAACGCTACGTCTTCTAAAAATTCGGCTAACGCACCTCTTGCTCCGTCGATTTCTTTTTGTCCTTCGGTGAAGTCTTTGATACCGTTTAGTAATTCTTCTATATTTTCAATCTTCGCAATTCCTTCTGGCGTTCCGTCTTTCTTTAATTCTTGAACTAGACCTGTTTTCTTCGTAATATGATCCGTTAAATAAAACGCATCCTGATTTTCATTAATAACCTGAAAACTTTTAATCATAGTAACGAAATCATTCAATTTGGCTTTCGTACCCGAATTCAGTTTCAAATCAATCTTATCGATGTGCTCCATCACTTCAAAAATAGAACGCTTGTAATGATTAGCTGCCACCGTTAATTTCTCTACTGTAGAATCTCCAATGCCTCGTGCTGGGTAATTGATCACTCGCACCAAAGCTTCTTCGTCTTTTGGATTAATTACTAAACGCAAATACGCCAAAACATCCTTGATTTCTTTACGCTGATAGAAAGATAAACCGCCATAAATTCTGTAAGGAATATCGCGTTTGCGCAACGCATCTTCCATAGCACGAGATTGGGCATTCGTTCGATACAAAATAGCAAACTGACCGTTATGCATTTGGTGCTGCATCTTTTGTTCGAAAATAGTGGAAGCCACAAAACGCCCTTCTTCACCATCGGTTAAACTGCGGTGAACTTTTATTTTTGGTCCATCATCGTTCGATGTCCAAACGATTTTATCTAACTTGGTTTTATTCTTATCAATTACGTTATTCGCAGCCTCTACAATATTTTTCGAAGAACGATAATTTTGTTCCAAACGGTACATTTGTACGTTGTCGTAATCTTTTTGGAAATTTAAAATGTTATTGATATTTGCACCTCGAAACGCATAAATACTTTGCGCATCATCACCTACTACACAAATATTTTGGAATCTATCCGACAACGCACGAACTATCAAATACTGCGAGTGATTCGTATCTTGGTACTCATCTACTAAAATATATCGAAATCGATCTTGATATTTTGCTAAAACATCTGGAAAACGATTTAATAACTCATTGGTTTTCAATAGTAAATCATCAAAATCCATCGCACCCGATTTAAAACAACGCTCTACGTATTGTTGATAAATTTCGCCCATACGCGGTTTTTTACTCATAGCATCGGCTTCTTGTAACTCGGGATTATTGAAATAGGCTTTTACTGTGATTAAGGAGTTTTTATAAGATGAAATTCGCCCTAAGATTTGCTTTGGTTTGTAAATATCTTTGTCCAATTGCATTTCTTTGATAATAGCCCCAATCAATCGCACCGAATCTTGTGTGTCGTAAATCGTGAAATTAGAGGGATAACCTAGTTTATCGGCTTCAATACGTAAAATTTTAGCAAAAACCGAGTGAAAGGTTCCCATCCAAAGGTTTTTGGCTTCGTTATTTCCAACAATATCGGCAATACGCTTTTTCATTTCACGTGCTGCCTTGTTGGTAAACGTTAACGCCAAAATATTAAAAGCATCTACACCTTGACTCATCAAGTTAGCAATACGAACCGTTAGCACTCGGGTTTTTCCAGAACCTGCACCTGCAATCACAATCATAGGTCCGTCTTTTTGTAAAACCGGAAGTTGTTGTGCTTCATTCAATTGGCTAATATAACGCTGCATTTCATTCATAGAATTCCATAACTTTTAACTAATTTACAAAAATACACTTTGATTAGTGTTTTTACAAGTTTTTATTTTGTGGTTCAAGAGAAATAAATATTTAAACACATAGACACAATAGATTTACTTTGTGTTGATTTTAGTCGTTTTACTTGACATAGATAACATAGAAAAATTGAGCAAGTCATTTTGAATTTAAGATTTGATTTTAACCATTTCTTTAATTTCTTAAATCTGTGTTCCAAACGCTATTTGAATATTAATAATTTTAATCTTAATTTGCGACATATTTAAATCTATTAAAAATGACCATCGAGGATAAATTATTAGAAATTGCAGCTTACACTTTACCTGCTTTTATTACAGGCGGTGTAGCTTTTGTAATGATGCAAAAATTCTACAACAGCGAAGAAAGTAAACGCAAATTTGAATTACTAAGAGAAAATCAAAAACAAGCCTTACCCATTCGATTGCAAGCGTATGAGCGTATGGTTTTATTTTTAGAGCGAATTAACCCTGCGCAACTCTTGTTACGTGTAGCACCAATTAGTCAATCAAAAGATGATTACGCTACCTTGTTAGTTCATCACATTCAAACCGAATATGAGCACAATTTAACACAACAAATATATTTAACTTCAGAAACTTGGGACATTGTGTTGAAAGCTAAAAATAGTACGGTACAAATTATTCGTAAAAATGCAGTTAGGGAAGATATTTCAAGTGCTGATAAATTGAGAGAAGCCATAATGATAGAAATGACTGAAAATGAAGCTCCAAGTACAATTGGAATTAGCTATTTGAAAGAAGAATTGAAAAGAGTTTTTTAAATACAAATCCCGAGTTGAAGCTCGGGATTTTTTTTATTTTTCGTTTAAGAACTTCCAATACAACTCTTTCATGATTTCATCTGAAGTCGACGCTAATTTTTCAACTAGTATTCTGTATTCTGGTTTTTTGAGTAATAAGCGAACGTTGTCTCTTCCAAACTTAGTGAACTGCCATTTGTGATGTACCGTTGCTTTAAACAATAACTCAATTACTTTTTCATCATTCGGATTTAGTTGTAATAACAATTCTAAAGCATTTTGTCTAACAGAACTTTCATAATTTTCAGAAGCAAAATCTAACAATTGATTATACGAAGTAGCTTTCACTTGCTCCGGCAAATTTTCTGTATTCATTGCTAAAGCTAACCAAGTCAAACGGAAACTTTTATCATTATTTCCAACAATCTCTTTGGTTTGTTCTAAATAACGCAAACGCTCATCAGGAAAGTTTTTCCAAAGATTGGTTAATGCTATTTCTTTCGTTTGATGCGAATTATCTTTTAACAAAGTTTCATATTGCGATTTAAATGCTTCTGGAACTACAGGTGTTGATTCTGCAACGGCTCTTCGTACCAAAATATCATTTGTTGCTAAAGCAGTTTCTAAAATGACTTTTCGTTCTTCAAAAGGAATATTTCGCGTTTGATAAACAATGTATTGTTTGATTGGATAATACGCTTCTGATTTTAAAATTTCTGTCAATTCAGCTAATGATTTTTTACTTTTCTTCAAAGCAAAATAGTCTTGAATGAATTTGTTTTTAGAAAGATATTTTTGAGCAATTTCCATTTCAAATCCAGACTTTTCTAACCAAACTTTTTTGAAATTTTCAACATCATAACCCGAAACTTCTTTTACAATTTTCAAGAAATCATCCGTGTTCACGTTTTTGTATTGGTATTTCTTTAAATATTTCACTACCGCTTTTTGAAAGTTCTTTGCACCAATATCTTCACGCATCACATGTAATGCCCAAGCGCCTTTTTTGTAAAACGACAACGAACTCGCCTTTTCATTCATTACGGGAATCGTATCGGTTTTAGAAGCACGTTTTAATTGTTCGGCATAATCGTTTAATTCTTCGTAGAAATAATCATCGCCAAACAAATGACGTTCTGCTAATAACGCATAATAAGTAGCAAAACCTTCTTGCAACCAATGATGTTTTCCAGACTGTGCCGTAATCAAATCACCAAACCATTGATGGGCTAATTCATGTGCGTTGACATTTACATAATTTCTATCGTTAAAACCTATTTCATCTACTACAAAATCTTGTGCAAAAATGGTTGAAGTCGTATTCTCCATTCCCGCATACAAAAAATCACGAACGGGAACTTGGCGGTAAATGCCCCAAGGATACTTCACTCCTATTTCTTGCTCCAAATAATTAAACATTTCTTTGGAATAGCGATAGGTTGGTTCAAATTTCGAAACATCATTTTTACCTAAATAAAATTCTAAAGGTGTTCCAGATTTAGTGGTTGAAGTTTGTTTTGCAAAATTTCCAATAGCTAACATTACCAAATAAGATGACATGGGTTTCTTCATTCTAAAATTCCAAATATTATTTTGACTTGAAAGTGGCGGATAAACTACTGTTGATTGATGAATACCATTGGAAATTACAGTTAAGTTTGGGTCAAATGAAACATTCAAATTAAAAATCACTTTTTCATTTACATCATCAAAACTCGGCAACCAATGACTCGTGTAACGTCCTTGACCTTGTGTCCAAATTTGAAGATTTTCTCCTTCGCCTGTAAAATAAAGTGTTTGTTTGGGTTTTGCGGAATAACTAAAAGATAGTTTGTTTTTTCCTTTCTTAAATCCTTCAAATAAATCTAGTGTTTTTCCAGAATTTTTGAATTTTACGGATTTTCCATTGATCATAACCCTTGAGAATTCCATACTTTTAGCATCAATTTTAATGGTATCGATTGCTTTTTTTATTTTAAATTCATAAACCACATCACCATAAATTGATTTCTCATCATGATTTGGAGAAACTGAAGCATCACATTTGATAAAATCAACTTTATGTGTTTGTTGGGCAAAAGATATATTAACCCGTAGTGCATTATAAAAAAAGTTGCTCAAAACACTAAAAATTAGTACA
>NZ_CALBSN010000040.1 GCF_937967675.1 uncultured Flavobacterium sp.
TACAAAAGTAAAAAAAATCCCGATGTAAATCGGGATTATATAATAGAAACAAGTGTTAAAATATCCACTTTAAATGACCTGTTTTGTAAACATCAAAAACATAGTTTCCTTCAACTAATAAAATAAAAGATAGATAAAGGATTAAGAAAACTACTGTCCAAACGATAGATCTTCTAAACCATTTTTTCTCACCTTCCATGTGCATGAAAGCCCAAGTAATATAATAAGCTTTTACAATAGTTAAGATAATGAACAACCAGTTTAGCAAGTTCATTCCAGCGAAATTGTTAAAAAACAATGCCTTTGGTTTATAGATACCGAATAAAACTTCTACGATAGTAATTACAGATAGTATTCCGAAAACTACCCAAATTCTTTTTGTATTTGATTCGTGTGCGTGTGCCATGATATACTTTTATTAAATAATTATACTAAATAGAAGAAAGTAAATACGAATACCCACACTAAATCGACAAAGTGCCAGTACAATCCAACTTTTTCAACCATTTCGTAACTTTTTCTTTTCTCGTAAGTACCTAATAACACATTAAAGAAAATGATGATATTAATTAATACTCCTGTAAATACGTGAAATCCGTGGAAACCTGTAATAAAGAAGAAGAAGTTAGCAAATAATTTATGACCGTACTCGTTTCTAACTAAGTTAGCACCTTCTACAACATATTTAGCTTCAGCTAATCTTTTTAAAGATTCTTCTCTTGATAAAACAGTTTTATGTTTTTCAGTATTTAAATACTCTGAACGAACTAAAATAGACTCATCTGCTTTAAAACCTTCAACAACTTCATTAACAGAATAGGTTGGTAAAGAAGCTTCACTCATGAACCACATACCATTATTTCTGTTTAATTGCTCTCTTGCTTCTGGTAATGTAGCAGCAAAATCAGCTAAAGCTACTCTTTTAAAAGTTCCGTCTTCTTGTTTTTGAACAAATTGTAAGATTGAACCCCCTTTAGTTTCAACAGCACCATATTCTCCTTTGATGAAATTTTTCCATTCCCAAGCTTGAGAACCCAAGAAGATAAAACCACCAACAATAGTTAACAACATGTAAAATGCTACTTTAGTTTTTTTCATGTGATGACCTGCATCAACTGCTAACACCATAGTAACTGAAGAGAAAATTAAGATAAAAGTCATTAACGCAACATAATACATAGGTGCATTTACGCCATGTAAAAATGGAAAGTGGTTAAAAACTTCATCGGCGATAGGCCAAGTTTCAATGAATTTAAATCTTGAAAAACCATACGCGGCTAAGAAACCAGAAAAAGTTAATGCATCTGATAAGATGAAAAACCACATCATCATTTTACCATAGGTTGCTCCTAATGGTCCTGGACCTCCGTCTAAAGCGTGTTCGTCTGTAATAACTGTCGCTCCCATAAATTTTTTAATTGTTAAAAAGTTCCCAAATTTATTATTTTTTTTCTATTTGAAAAAATAGAAAAATAAAAACAGATAAACCCAAATAAAATCCATAAAGTGCCAATACATCGCACTTAGCTCTATACCAAGGGTTTGAGCCGAATTGTATTTTTGTTTATAATGATTATAAATTACTACTAAAAGCGAAATAATACCCCCTAAAAGGTGTGCAATATGAACTAAAACAGCGATATATAAAAATGAAGTAGTTACATTACTTTCACTTCCTGTAAAAAAGTAGCCATTTTCAATTACTTGCCCAAATCCTTTAAACTGTAATACTATAAACGCAATTCCAAGCGCTAAAGTAATCAATAAAAACATTGAAGCACCATTTCTGTTGTCTTTTTTTGTTGCTTGTAAAGCTAAGTAAAAAGTAAAACTACTTACTAACATAGCTACTGTACTGATTACAAATGCAGAAGGCAATACAAAATCTTTCAACCAATCTGGTCTTGATTTACTTACTACATAGGCACTTGTTAGTCCAGCGAAAATCATACAGATGCTAATCATCCCAAACCACAACAACATTTTGTACGTTCTGCCTTTGCGAGCTTGTTCTTCTTCCAAAGTCATTCTATTTTCCATAACTATCGTAAAAATTTATCTATAACATATATTATTTGCAACAAGGAAATGTACGAAACACTAACAATCATTAATTTTCTTGCCGCTTTTGCATCCATTTGTTTGTGTAACTGTACCGCATAAAACAACATCCATAATCCTAACAAAAATACGATTACCGCTGCAGTTTTCGATAAAATCAAATTTCCGGTAAACCCAAAAACTGGAATTATCGAGGCTAAAATCATCCAAATCGTATATAAAATCGTTTGAAGTGCTGTTTTTTTATCGCGTTCTCCTGTTGGCAACATAAAGAACCCAGCCTTTTTGTAATCGTCATACAAGAACCAACCGATGGCCCAAAAATGTGGAAATTGCCAGAAGAATTGAATAATAAATAACGTTCCAGCTTCAATTCCGAATTGACCTGTTGCAGCTACCCAACCTAACATAAAAGGAATAGCACCTGGAAAAGCTCCAACAAAAACAGAAAGCGGCGTTACCGTTTTTAATGGCGTATACAAACTCACATACATGAAAATCGAAATTGCGCCAAACATAGCGGTTTTAGGATTTACATTGTATAAAATAGCTAATCCTAAAATGGTTAAAACACATCCTAAAATAAAAGCATTTTGTTTAGAGATTCTACCAGAAGGTAATGGACGATTTTTAGTTCGGTCCATTTTGGCATCTAATTCAATTTCTATGATTTGATTGAAAACATTGGAAGCGCCCACCATGCAGTAACCTCCAACGATTAATAGTGCTAAAACCAACCATTGAAACGGTTGTTCCTCATTAAATCCTAACAAATAACCCGCAATAGTAGAAACCACTACACTAATAGATAAGCGTGCCTTTGTAATTTCTACAAAGTCTTTGTAAAAAGATTTTTTAATTTGAGGTTGAGTATTCGTGTCCACTTTAGTGTTTTTCGCTGTGAAATTGCGCGCAAAGATACGATATGAAAATTAGAATTTAGAATTTAGATTTTAGAAAATTCGTTAAATCTACTAATAATCAAAATACCAGTTAAATAAATCGCTTCTTAATCCAATTGAAAACCAAGTGGTGTTTGATTTTATTGTTGCTGCAGTTTCAGCTGTTGGGTCGAAATTTCTCAACATTACATTTCCAAAAACTTTTAAATTTGAAGCTGGATTAACTAAATACCCTACTTGTAAATCAGCAATCATAACCGTTGTTTTATTTCCTTGCGCAATTGAAACCCCAGTATCGTATGGGCGATTTTCATCGTAATCTAAATATATATTACCTCCGTAGTTGAAGTTATCGGTTCCGTTATTAAAATCAAATCCGCGTTGGCCGTAAATTAATTTCGCATCAGCAAAATATCTTCCTTTATAATAACGTGCAATAGCAATAAATTCTCTAAAATTCGCTCCCCATAAATGCCCCATACTTTGATTGTTGTGACCGTAATTAGTAATTGGATCACTATGCGAATACACGTAAGGACGCACTTGATTATATTCTACCTGAAGTAATAAATTCTTTATTTTAAACGCATCATAATACTTAGCTCCAATTTGGTATGCAAATTTATTTCTCCAACTTTGATTGCTTTGTTTTACATCACCAATTGCAAACTCGTCAATTAAAAACTGTCCGTAAAAGTTAATTTGATTGTTCAGTTTGTATTTTGAAGTTAATCCAAGCAATGCATTTCCTGTTTTAGACGATGAGCCAAACTCAACCGTTCTGTAAAAAATTAATGGATTCACAAAATTAAAATCGAAACCTCTATCGTTGGTATTCGTCCAAACCACATTTTCAAAGAAACCTAAATTCCATCTTTTAGTTACATTCCAACTCAAATAATGACTTGCCATGTATTTTGTAGTATAGGTTCCGTCAACTGTAGCGGCATCACGAACATCTTTTAGCCACATGTAGGTATTGGTGTATTTAATTTTCCAAAAAGTAGTGTTGATTTTGAAATACGGATATGGGCTTGCACCATCACTTTGTAATAAAGAACGATATCCATCACCTAAGAAATTTCTTCCGTAACCTAGTTGTAGATTTACAAATTTACTTGGTTGGTATTTGATATTTGCTTCTGCCAATGGAAAATCATAAGCATCCTCTTTAAAACGTTTGGCAATTCCAATTCCTGGGATAATCGCTGAATTTCCACCCGAAGGACGAATACTTTCTGCGTATGCATTGTAATAATCAGCAAATCTACCTTGACTTTCATAGATAGAAGTTGTAAAAGTTAATTGCTTTCCTAAACCACCATTTACAATTAAACCTCTTGTGTTAACAAATGTGTTCGAAGCTTCACTTTCAGTATCTTTTCCTAATCTAAAATCGAAAATTGGATTTAGAGTGAACCAATATTCTTCACCTTGAATCGCTACTAAATTTTCGTTCCATAGTTTTCTTCCCCACCAAGATGCTTTTTGTTTCGCAAAAGATTGGTTTGCCGTTTCAAAATCATAATATTTTGCTACTTCATCATACGAATAAGGTTTTGAAGCCGTGTGATTATTGCTTCCTACTTGATTTAACAAAGCATCGAAAACACCATAATTTTGATGTGAAAACTGCACAATTCCCGAACTTTTAAACTGCGGATTTTCGAATGGTTTTATCACCAAATCATCGTATTCTGATAATTCTTTTTTGTTATCAATTAACAGCGTATTTGTTTTGGCATATTTAGTAGCTACATCTTCTAGAGTGTTTGGGGCAACTAAAGGAATATTGATTTTTATAGAAAATTTGGAATACGTTGGCTTTCCTGCATAAGTAGCAGGTGAAACTTTTGGCAATGATTCAAAAACACGAGCAGCTTCTTTTTTTAGTGACTCATGTGCTGCGTCGGTATACAAAACCTTGAAATCTCCCGTAGTATCCACTTCAAAAACAGCAATTACTGTTCCTTTATAATTTTGATCTTGAAGTTCTTGTGGTACTTTAAAATTGTTATAAAAATAATTTTGAATCGTATTATAAAAGCAAGATTCCTGTTGTTTACCAGTAGCATTTACACAATCTGAAAATATTGGAAATTGTTCATTTGACGAATGTTGAGCAAAAGTTGTAAATCCGAGAAACAACAATAGGAAACAGTATATTTTTCTCATAAGATATTTTTAATAATCGCTATTTGAAATTTCGCCATTTGCAATTGCTATAGCAGCTGAAGTTCCAATTCGTTTTACGCCTAATTGAACCATTTCTACAGCTTCTTCATAAGTTCTTACTCCTCCTGCAGCTTTAACGGGTAGCGGACAAGAATTTTCAAGCATTAATTTAATGGTTGGAACTGTAGCTCCATTTGGAACACCTTCTGGCGTTTTATAAAAACCTGTTGATGATTTCACAAATACCTTATCGTATTCTTTTTCACTAAAATTAGCAATTACCACATTCTTAATTAATGCCGATAATTGTACAATTTGATTATTATCTAAAGCTGCTACTTCAATTATCCACTTTACAATTTTATTACACTCTAATCCTAACTTTGTTCCTTGTAAAACTTGCTCTTTTACAACATCTATTTCACCCCTTTTAAAAGCCTCATAATCTACCACATAGTCCAGATCATCAACACCATTTTCGATAGCACGTTTCGCTTCTGATAATTTATTATCTAAAGTTCCATTTCCTAATGGAAAATCGATAACAGTTCCAATAGTTACTTTTGAATTTGATTCTTCAATCATTCTTTTTGCCAAAGCAACTTTATCTGGACGAATCATAATCAATTTAAAATCATTATCAATGGCCTCTTGAATACAATTTTTAACAACTTCTGTGTTTTCATCTTCAGAGAGATTTGCCTGAGCTGCTGTTTTAAGATAGGTTGAATCTAAATATTGCTTGATGTTCATTTCGTAAGAATTAAAAGTGTAAAAATAAAAAAATCCCATCGAAATGGGACTTTTTATCACAATATTATTTAGTTATCGTATTTTAAACACAACAGGAATCGAATATTTGATTCTCACTGACTTATCTCCTTGCTTAGCAGGAATTAATTTAGGAACTCTCTTTACTGCTTTTTCGGCTGCTTTTTGCATTTCAGAAGTGGCTCTTTTATTATTTAAAGCCACAACATTAGTAATAGTTCCATTCTCATCGATTATAAATTCTACTTGGGCTACCCCTTGCTTTCCAGCTTCTAAATCTTCTTCAGGATATACTAAGTTTTTCACAATCGCTTTAGCTAATTGTTCATCGAAACAAGCTTTTTGTTCTGCTCTACTTAATCCTTTACAAGTTGGAAACATGGGCAATTGTTCAACCGAAAAAGGTGAGTATTCTGATGGGGTTTCAACTTTACCAGTATTATCAGGATTTACGATTGGATTTGAATTTGTATTGCTTTGATTATCCCCATGACTATCTTGACTTGCTAATTTTGTTTGATTATCCTCCTTTTTAGGCTCTTCTTTAGTAATTTTAAAAACCTGTGTAAGTGGACTTTTTGTAACTAATGGTTTAACAGTAATTTGAGGTTTCGTTATGGGCGCAGGATTGTATACAAACGTTTCTTCCTCAGGGATATCTACTGTAGGAATATATTTTGCTTTGTATTTTTTATCCTCAAAATTAAATTCAAGAATAAAAAGCACCACTAACATCGTAGCAATTAAACCAACTTGAAAATAGATAAAACTATTTTTTGATCTTTTCGGGAAATCGACATTTGCTTTCATAATTATATAGATTAATAGTTAACGGTTTGTTAATTAGTCTATACAATTTATGTGCCAAAAAAAATCCCAACTTTTCAGTTGGGATTTTATATTATTGTAATTTGAATGTAATTGGCTGGCTGTATTTTACTTTTACAGGTTTACCTCTTTGCATACCAGGTTTAAATTTAGGTAATTTAGAGATTACTCTTAGAGCTTCTTTTTCAAGCAGCTCACCACCTTTAGGTCCTCTAGCTTGAACATTAGTAATACTTCCATCTTTATCAATAACAAAAAGAACTGATACTCTACCTTGAATATTATCTTCCATTGCTCTTTCAGGATATTGTTGGTTTTTCTTAATATGCTTAGCCATTTGCTCCATAAAACACTCTAATCGTTTGTTTTTAGCAACACCTTCACATCCAGGAAAAACAGGAACATCTTCAATTACAGCAAAAGGAACTTCTTCATCAATTTCTTCAGCAGTTCCTCCCTCTTCTCCGTATGAAGAAGCTTGAGTTACAACTACAGCTTTATTTTCATTTACTTCCGTAGTTTCAATTTTCTTTTCTTCTAAAACTTGTTTGTTATCAACAATTTGAATTACTTCAGGTGCTGGTGGAGGTGGAGGTGGTAGTCTTTGTGCAGGAGGCATTGTTAAAATAACCTCTTCTTCATCTGCTATCATGTTATCTGCAACACCAATTTCTACAGTTTCTTCGATTGGATCTTGAGATTTCATCTCTAAACTCACATAAGTTAACATTAATACTGCTGTTAAGCCTACAAGAAAATAAAGAGAGCTATTTCTCTTTGGATCAACATTTGGATTTTTCTTTACTTCCATAACTTTATTTTTGAAGGTGCTAATATACTTAATATTAGAAATGTTTTGAAAAAAAATTAAAAAAATTTATTCTTATAATAAAGCAAAACAATTAAACCTACGAATGCTCCGATTGTATTTGCCAAAAAATCATAAAAATCTGCTTGTCTTGTATTTGTTAATATCTCTTGTAAAACTTCGATAATTAAGCCATAGCTCATTGCAACTAGGAAAACAAATAGATAATATTTTCTATTTGAATCATTTTGCCTTTTTACTAATCCCCATAATATTACAAAGAAAAGGTAAAATAAGAAATGTACTATCTTATCATTACCAACAGATTTTATTTTTGAAAATGAATTTACACTTACCAAACTTGCAACAGTTATAACAAAAGTCCAAATTAAAGCAAGCCAAAAGAATTTACGCTCCAATAAGTGCTTTATAATCTTCACTTGACAAAAGTGTATCAATCTCATCAATATTAGAAATTTTCACCTTTACCATCCAACCATCACCATAAGGGTCAGTATTTACTTTTTCTGGACTTGATTCTAAAGAATCGTTAAATTCAATAATTTCTCCTGATAAAGGTAAAAACAAATCAGAAACTGTTTTAACCGCTTCAACTGTTCCGAAAACTTCGTCTTTATTTAAGGTTTGATCTAATGTTTCTACTTCCACATAAACAATATCACCCAATTCTTTTTGAGCAAAATCAGTAATCCCTACAGTAGCAACGTCACCATCTACAGAAACCCATTCGTGGTCTTTAGTGTATTTTAAACTAGTTGGTATATTCATTTGTTTTTAATTTTGAAGTACAAATGTAATTTTATTTATTGAATAGAAAAAAAGGTTTTTGTTATTTTTTTTTGCAAAAAACTTTAAAAATTAATCTCTATTTAATTTACTTAATAATCATTTAATTACCAAAATTGTAACGTAGTGTAAATCCGCTTCTAATATTTGTTGTTGGAAAAGAAGTTGATATTACAGCTTGAGAAAATTGATGATCATAAAAGAAAATTGCTGTTAGATATTTACTAAACGAATAATCGGCAGTTAGTTTTAGAGACCATAAATTTTGACCACCTCCTAATTGATTGTTGTCATAATCTAAATAACGAACAATAGTATTACTTTTTCGTAGAGAAAAATCGGCTTTCAAATTAATATCACTTTTTATAACTCCTGAAACATTATCGGCTAAAGCAGAATTAATAGTTACATCTTTGATTCTATATCCTAATCCAATTATGTATTCATTACCAACAACTTCCGTCAACAAATTATTATCAAAACTCATATTTAGAGTTCTATCCTTTTTTATTTCAGCAAGAAATTTTAAAGAATTTTTTAGAGTAAAATCAACTTTAACAAGAGGATTGAATTGTTCTACTAAATTTACATTAGATACTATTTTATTAGCAAAGAAATTACCATTAGCATCCGTTGGTGATGAATTTAAATTTGATCTGAATGCATTAACATTGTAACTAGCTCTGTAACCATGCTGTATAGAAAACATTTTAAAATTTTCTTTAAACCATGAATAACGCATTAGTCCGGTATATTTAATATTCCAATTTGGCAAAGGGGTGTTTCTAAAAACCCCTGTAGAAACTTTACCAGCATCTATTCCTGAATAAGCCGCTATAAAAGAAGGAAGTAAAACCTGCTGACTATTTTTCCCATACCCTACAGGATACCCATCTGTATCCCTAGGAAAAACAGATGAACCATAGTAGTTTTCAGCTAGTCTATTTGCAACAACTAACCTATTATCTCTCATATCTTGAAATGCTTCTGAAAAATTTAAATCACTTTGTGAAAAGGCCGTCTTTATAAGAATTGTAGAAATATTAAAATTACCAAAATCGTATGGAGAACGTGAATTATAAACTCCTCCAGAAACATCATATTGCTCAGAAAAATTATAAGTATAAGAACGATCTGCATTCAAATCTATTGTTAAGTCTGGAAAGACTTCAACTTTTGCTGTAAGATTTAATTTTTTGTTTTGTATTTGAGTGAAATTTTGATTAAATTCTGGAAAGGTTGTAAGCCAACCATTTTTTGCCGCTTCATATCGAACATCTGCTTGACTTCCAAAAATAAATCCTAAAGTAGGTTTTGATGATCCAAAAAATCCTAATCCTGGCAAATACCCTGGCAAAACCGTTCCTCTATTTTCTGTATAATTAATTTGTATGTTTTTTACACTCGTAAGAACTCCTATTAAACCAGCGGAAAACACGCTTCGCTCTGTTGAAATATTTTTATTTGCTGGAGCAGCTGTAACTTTTTGCCCTGGCTTTGGAGCAGCTTGTTTTTCTTTATTCTTTGCACTTTTATTAGATTTTGTTTTGGTTAAACCGATATACTTATAAAACAAATCCATATTTAAGGCTGTATTCAATTTATGAGAACTAGCATTTTGAATTGTATTTCCAAGTTGGTAAAGAGTTCCATCTTCAGCTTGAATGGAAGAAAACGCATCTGAAGAACGTTGCCAATTATAATCACCTGTGTAAGTATATGTAGATTTTACAAAACTAAATATAGGCAACTTACTGATAGGCAAATCATAATTTACAACAAATTGTTGGTTGTGTTGATTAGCTTGTCCTGTATTCCAATAATCATCCCATATATCAAGACCATCAATAGGCATGTTATTTTCATCAAGATAATTTCTAACAATATTATTGGAAGAAGCTGTATAATTAACCTTAAGAGACTTTGTTATATTATAGTTTAATCCGTATTGATAATTAAAAAAATAATTTCTTCTATACAAATCACCTAATCCAATACCTTGAACATCTACCAATCTAAATCTTTGCTTATTAAATTGTCTTAAAATAGTTGAACTAAAAGAAATATTAGTCGGTAAAAAATTAAAATTAAAATCGGATAGTAATTTATAATAACTACTTTTCTTGAACAACTTTGTTTCTTTGAAAGGCTCAACACTTAAAGGTTTAAATGAATATGCGTAATCAACAGTAGATCGATTTTGTTGATCAACTAGATTTTCAATTTCATAATCATGATGTTGTGTTTCGTTAAGTGAATACGATAGCGTAATATTCTCTACATCATAAAAATGAGGTTTCTTTTCTGGATTTTTTTCTTTCTTAACACCAATTAAATTTATACTTGTTCTCTTAGTATAATCTATTGCACGATTCTCTATATTAGAACGCTCAGTAGGATCAGAAGTGAATTTTAAGAGTTGTTTCAATTCAATATCTTGATAGAACGGATCGAATTTAGGAGTAATTGTTTGTTCGCCAACACCATAATTTAATGGTAAATTAATTCTCCATTTTTTTGGTAATAATTTACCTAGATTTAAATTAGTAACAATATCATATTGAAAAACATCTTCTCTGCTTCTTTCATTAGGACCTTGCTCAAGAGATCCAAAGCCAATTGTACTCATTCGAGTTGTTGCAGAAACCGTTGCAAAATCGGCTAAATTAGTATCTAAGTTTGCTACTGCTGCGTATCCTCCTTTATTGTCCATATCTGACATACGCAACTCATTAAACCAAACTTCTCCTCTTTGAACTTGACCCGACTTATTTTTTACACCTATCATTAAAGTTCTAACCAATCCAAAATTTGGATTCCCTTTAATCCCTAGTGTTAATCTGTTTTTTGAAGACCCAAGATTCTCCTCTTCTACAAAACCAATTCCATTAGGATCGTAAACAATTGAAGGATCACTAGCCAATGATAATATTTTTAATTTAGTTAATAGCGATAGAGGTACTTCGATTTCATTTTCAGCCGGCCAAATAGCATCTGCAGAAGATTCTCCAAAAGCAGTAACCTTTAATGGGATTTCTACTTGATAAAAGTTATCTGTAAAATCATTTCCAAATCTTATAAAAGCAATTAGATTATCATCTTGTAAACCTCCATTCTCAGTTCCTTCAGCATGTAAAAACATACGCAATTTTTTAAATTGTCGCATATCAACACTCACATTCTTAAAAACAGCTCTAGAATCATTTGGTTGTAACCCTTGTGAAAGCCCACCAGTTTTGTCATATACTCTTAAAGATAATGACTGTTCATTTTGATTTATAACGGTATTATTATTATATAATTGTTCTCTAACTACTCCCGGTGGTGTAACATACTTAATAGGACTTCTATTACCATTTTCCTGAATATTTAAAGCAACTACATCAAAACCTGTATTATCATCATCAGGATTAGGATCATTGATATCTAACGAATTAACAAATCGTCTCCATTCTCCTCTAACCAAATCCAAAGCTCCAAAACGTAATGTAATTTCATCTTTAAATCCTGTCATGTACATTCGCATAAATCTTATTGATCTAAAATCATTTATTGGACCAACTTTGTTAGCGTCAGTAAATTCTTGTATTGGAATCTTATACAAAATCCATCTTGCATTAGCAGTTTGTCCATTAGGTAAAACATCTGTAAATTTTCTAGAATCTACAATATAATTCTGTCCAATAGGAACTCCATTATCTGAATCAGGATATTTTAAGATTGGAACCTCAAATTTAAAATAAGCATTAATCGTGTTCATTGTGTTATCGCGATTAATATCTTCAACATCAGGATAAGTTGTATTTCCTCTATTGGTATCGGTAACATTAACAGGTGAATTCCTTTCAAATCCGTTATAATTTTTATATCTAGAAACAACACCTCCATCAGCATTCAAATAAAATTGATAGTTATCCGCAGATGGGTCAGGTTGTGATGCAAATTGAGGATATTTTATTGCCTCATCTCCATCAATCAAACCATCAAATCCAACATCTTGTACTTCCCTATTGTTAGCATTGGTATCAAATGCATATATTAATGATTGAGAAGCTGGTTGTTCTCCCCATTCAGTAGAAATTGTTGGTTGATTTGAATTCGCTTCTGGTAATCCATTTTCATATTGTTTTCGACCATCACGTAAAATATCTTCAGATATCTCACCTAAATTAAAAACTATTTTACCTGTATTATTAGGATCTGCCACATCTCCAGAATTACCATAGTAAGGATCAAGAACCCAAAATTGGATATACTCTACATTTGATTGTTCAAAATTTGTTGAATTTATGGAACGCATAATACCAGCCCAATTTTCTGGAGCTTCAATTTCTGAAAATTGATTAGTTGCTGCTATATCGGGATTATAGTTATAAGGTCCTCTTTCTTTAGGATAGTAAGTCATATCTAATGTACTAACTACTGTTGATTGTCCTTGTGCAATGTCAGTAACAGGATATAATTCTCTACTAAAAATTCTTCTTGTCCTATTTGATGACAAATCATTATCAGAAATTCCTGCTGGAGGTTGTACATAAAAAACGGGGTCAATTGAATACCAAGATAATTTAGCTCTTTTATAACCTACATTTAATGCATCAACTACTGGCTCATCTGAAGTTATATTGCCATCAAAAGCCCCTTCTAATGGAACACTCGCTAAGGACCATGCAAGCGGGGTTCTCATGTCTATAGTTGATTGTGAACCTTCAAAATCATCAATATAGCTTGTAGGTTCTCCATTAAATTGGTCGGCTTTAGATGCCCCTGGTTTCAGATAAGCAATTTCTCCTCTAAGTGATATATTTGAGGGAACATCAGTATCTACATTAGGAAGTTTATTTACTAATCTAGTTAAAAATGGTACTTCAGTAGAAAAATTCCCGTTAAATCCAAAGATTGTATTATTAACCGATTCTTGTCCGTAATTTGATTTTGTGGTAAATGGACGTTCAGTTAAATTTAACATAGTTGCATTAACCACAAATTTATCATTAAATTTATGTTCAACATTAAACCCCCAAAACCTTCTCGTTTGCTGCCCAAAAACAGCGTTATTTTCTACAGAAACTTCAACAGGAGTATTTGCAAGAGAAGGATCTAAGATATTCACTTTACCCATTTGGTAATTTACTGTATAATCCACACCCTCTACTAAAATTCTTCCTCCTGCCTTAACAACAACCGATCCTTGTGGAACATTAAATGCTCCTATAGAAATACCATCGCCACCCATCGATTTATAGCGACCCTTAATTTGAAATTTATTCTTTGCACTCTCCTGCAGTGCTTTTGCCTGAGTTGTTTTATATAAACTTCTAAAAACATATTTAGCCTGATTACTATTGTAAGTTGAAACTAAATCATAATTTTCTGAAAGTGAAGATAAGTCTAATTTATTAAATAAATGCTTTCCAAAAGGTTCTGCTTTAAGGAAAATAATTCGCCCTTTTAAAGGATCTATTGTCAATCCTGGATAAAAATCAAAAAAACCATCGCCTCCATTTTGAGGGTCATTTGTATAATTCAATTTATCCAAATCAAAAACTTTTAATAATGGTGTATCTGCAACATCAGAGGGAAGTGCGTCTGAACCAGCTTGTGTAATGTAATTTAACGGTGATGGGTCAGTATATAAAATATTTAATTTAAAATCTTCTTGTTGCAATTGATATCCTCCAGGAATTTGATAAATATTTTTCATCATTAAATTCCACGTTGGCATAGTAAATTTAGGATCAACACCACCTATTTGATATTCTGAAACTGTTAAATTACTTTTTAAAAGTTTTAATATTAACGCCTGAGAATTAGGTATACCGCCCGAACTAACATTAGTAGCATCCACACCATCTGTCCCAAATTCCCCAACCTGATAAACCTGATCTCCGATTGTATATTGATATGCAACGGCTAAAACTTCATCATTAGCCAAACGTTGATTAAGCGAAATATAACCCAGCTGCGGATGAAATGTATATTCAGAAGATGTTAATTTTCTTGCATTTTCTAATTTTGCAAAGTCAACACCTTCGGCCATTCCTGTTATATTAAACCCATTAGAAGCAGTTGAAACATCTCGAATAGAACTATTCAAAAAATTACTACCAATATTACTTGGATCAAATTTATTATTAGTATTACTAGAAGGTGTATCTGGAGATACATTATAAAAATTAGGGTTAGATACCAAATTAACATGAACTGTTTCTTCTGGCAAAACATTTGTCAATGGTCCTTCTCCAATATCTTGTAAAGCTACAATGTTTCTTAAATTATTATCAGTTGAATTAACCCTATTTTGTTTGTTAGTAACCCAAACTTCAATTCTGTTAATTTGAACTCTAGAATTTATGTAAGGAAATGTTTCTAAAGCCTTGTCGTATTTATCTCTAAAATATTGGGATAAAAAATAGTGTCGGTCCACATCATAATCCAACGCAAATAATTCAAAATCTTGCAAAGTTCCTCCACCTTGAGCAGTAACTGATTTTGTTTGTGATTTTTGTTCAGAAAAAACACCTGTAAAAGTGGTTTTGCCAAATTGTAACTGAGCTTTTACTCCAAATAAATTTTGAGCACCTCGTATTAAAGAATTTGAAAGTGGAAAACTAACATTACCTACCTCGATCTTCTGTATAATATCATCCTCCGTTGGTGTGTATTCTAGTTTTATTAAATTTTGAAAAGCAAAAGTTGATTGCGTATCATAATTAATATTAACATTCAATCGTGTACCCACTTTTCCCTGAAGTCCTACACTAATTCTTTGATTAAAATCAAAACTAGTGGTCTTTCTGTTTCGGGGAGAAAAAGAAGGATTATCTTGTTTAGTAAAACGAACTCCTAAATCTAATTCCACAGAACCTGTGGGCTTTATATCAATAGTATTACCTCCAAAAATTGTTTCAAAAAATTTAGAATTCACGTAATATCGAGGTAATAAATCTCTTTTTGCTTGCTCTGAGCCTGCTTTTTTACCATCAATTGCATCCGACTTCTCTTGATAATATTTTCTCATCTGTTCACGCAAAACCAATTCTTGATATTGTTTTGGCGTTAAAATCATAGGATAGTTGATACTATAACCATCAACACTACTTGTAAAAATATACCTATCTGTAGCTGAATCATAGGTATATTTATCAATTATACTTGCAGGATTTGGCATTTTAAGTTTACCTAAATCAACACCTGTTTTAACAGAATCTTTTTTTTCTTCATCTACCTGAGCTTGTAGTGAAAACGAAAAAAGCATACAAAAGAATGCAAGGCTATATTTTAATTTACTAACCGTTTTTATGATATTTTTTTTCAAGTTTTATAAATTTTTTAAAGCTTGTTTTATTAAGTTTTCTACAGAGGCATTTGGGGTATCTCTTATAATTTTATCTATCACTTTTTCGGCCGCTTTTTTTGCAAAACCTAAAACCTCTAAAGCAGATAACGCTTCATCTTTATTTGTATTGCTTTCAACCACAGAAACTTCATCCAAATTGTACACTTTTAACACTTTTTCTTTCAAATCTAAGATAATTCGTTGTGCTGTTTTAGCTCCAATTCCTTTCATCGATTGAATCGTAGCCACATCATTAGCAGCAATAGCCTGAATAATCTGAGCTGGCGCCAAAGATGACAACATAGTTCTTGCTGTACTTGCTCCTACACCTGAAACCGAAAGTAACAATTTAAAAAGTTCTCTTTCTTGCTTTTCAACAAATCCAAACAAACTATGCGAATCCTCTTTTACTTGAAGAAAAGTGTATAATTTCAAACTCTCTGAATCTGGAATTAACGAAAAAGTATGCAATGAAATATGAATATGATAGCCCACACCATTGCAGTCAATTACAACTTCGGTAGGTGTTTTTTCAACTAATCTTCCTTGAATGTGCGCTATCATATTATCAATTATCTGTTTTGTTTTCTATTTTTCTCTTGTGCATCTACAACAGCAACTGCCGCCATATTGACCATTTCTTCAACACTTGCACCTAATTGGAACACGTGAACTGGTTTGTCTAATCCTAAAATAATTGGTCCAATTGATTCCGCCTTGTTCAACTCTTTCAGCAACTTATAGGTAATATTTGCTGCATCTAAATTAGGAAAAATAAGTGTATTTACTTTTTTATTTACCAATTTCGAAAATGGGAACTTATTTTTAAGCATATCTGGATTTAATGCAAAATCCGTCTGAATTTCTCCATCAACAATTAAATCAGGAAAATTTTCGTGAAGATATGCTACTGCTTGACTCACTTTACTTGGCCCTTCATTGTGTGATGAACCAAAATTTGAGTAAGACACCATTGCAATTACAGGTTCCATTCCAAACATTTTAACGGTTTTAGCCGTCATTAAAGCAATTCTCGCTAATTCTTCAGCTGAAGGATTTGGATTGATAGCCGTATCCGATAAGAAAATCGGACCTCTTGCTGTCATCATCATATTCGTAGTAGCAATTTTAGAAACCCCTGGAGCTTTATCAATCAATTGCATTACTGGCTTAATAGTGGTTGGATAACTTCTTGAATATCCTGTAACCATAGCATCGGCTTCACCTGTATTCACCATCATTAAACCGAAATAGTTACGCTCACGCATCCATTTTTCGGCATCTAACAAAGTAATTCCTTTACGCTTTCTGGTTTCCCAAAAATGATTAGCATACTCTAATCTTTTTGCTTCCGATTCTTTTGTTTTTGGATCAAAAATCGGCACTTCAGTATCAAAACCAATTTCTTCTTTTAACTCTTTTATGATTTCTTGATTTCCTAATAAAATTGGAAAACCAATACCTTCTTCATGAACAATTTGAGCTGCTTTCAATACATCAATTTGATCCGCTTCTGCAAAAATAATGCGTTTTGGATTGGTTCTTGCTCTATTGGTTAACAAACGAATCATTTTGTTATCAGAACCCATTCGTTCTAATAATTCGTCTTTGTATTTTTCCCAATCCGTAATTGGCGCTGTTGCCACACCTGATTCCATAGCAGCTTTGGCTACGGCTGGTGGAACTGCTGCAATTAATCTTGGATCAAAAGGTTTTGGAATGATATAATCGCGACCAAACGTTAATTTCGTTTCGCCATAAGCAATATTTACTTGCTCTGGAACTGATTCTTTTGCTAATTCCGCTAAAGCGATAACAGCTGCTTTTTTCATTTCCTCATTAATTTTTGTAGCTCTAACATCTAAAGCACCTCTAAAAATAAATGGAAAACCTAATACATTATTCACTTGGTTAGGATGATCAGAACGGCCTGTTGCCATAATGATATCTTTACGAGTATCAATAGCTAAGTTGTAATTAATTTCTGGTGTTGGATTTGCCATCGCAAAAACGATTGGATTATCCGCCATTGACAATAACATTTCAGGCGTAACGATATCTCCAGAAGACAATCCGATAAATACATCAGCACCTTTCATAGCGTGAGCTAAATCGTCATAATGTTTATCCGTTGCGTAACGGCGTTGCATATCCGTAACTCTTGGGTCGTCTTTTCTTAAGGCTCCTTTACTGTTGAACATTACAACATTTTCAGGTTTTACACCAAAAGAAACATATAAATTAGCACAAGCAATAGCAGCCGAACCAGCTCCAGAAATGACCATTTTCACTTCTTCCATTTTCTTTCCTGCTAACTCTACTGCATTCAATAAAGCGGCTGATGAAATAATTGCAGTTCCGTGTTGGTCATCGTGCATTACTGGAATATTCAACTCTTCCACCAAGCGTCTTTCAATTTCGAAAGATTCTGGTGCTTTGATATCTTCTAGGTTAATTCCTCCGAAAGTTGGAGCAATATTTTTTACCGTTGCAATGAATTCTTCGATATCTTTTGTTCCAACTTCAATATCAAATACATCAATATCAGCGAAGATTTTGAACAACAAACCTTTTCCTTCCATTACAGGTTTTGAAGCTTCTGGACCAATATCTCCTAAACCTAAAACTGCGGTTCCGTTTGAGATTACAGCGACTAAATTTCCTTTTGCGGTATATTTATAAACGTTGTTAACGTCTTTTTCAATTTCTAAACAAGGTTCTGCTACTCCTGGAGAATACGCTAATGCTAAATCTCTTTGTGTTGCATATTTTTTGGTGGGAACTACCTGAATTTTTCCAGGTGTTGGTTTTGCGTGATATAATAAGGCTTCTCTACGTTTACTATCTTTATGCATGGTTTTTTATTTTACTAACTTACAAATATAAGGGTATACGTATAAAATGAGAAATTATTTTGGCATTCTTTTGAAAAAAATAAATGGATTAATGAAATTTAAAACTAAATAATCTTTGATTTAAATTTAACCAAAATAATAAATATGAAAACTCCGAAAATTGAAATTAACAAACTATTTAAATATTTATCAATCTCATTCTTAACAACAAATAAGTTAGGATTATCTTTAAATGCCACAATATTTATCTCTTGATTTAATTTGTAAAAATTATGTTCATGTATACCTCTTTTAAAATTTTCGAATTTAACTCCATTATAATAATATTCTAACAAATATTTAAACGATTTATGAGTCCCAAAAGTATTTTGTTCTTCCTTAATAACTTTTGCAATTAATTCAAGCGGATTTTTCTTTATTTCTTTTACATGTGTATAATTAGAATAAGAAATAATCGCATTTATGGCAAATAATAAAATCGAAAAAGTAATTAAAAAATAATAAGCGAATTTTCTTTTTTCGGACTCAATCATTTAATTTTCATTTATAAGTTCTCTTTCTTAATATAAATCTAATTTAAGGAAAAGTGATATTATTCGCAGGAAATTTTTACTTAAAAAAATCTAATATGCTCCTAAATATCAATTTAATTCGAAATTAAACCCTTTACCTTCTTAAACCCCCTCATTAATAAAACAGCTACTAAACCAAATGCGATTCCCACACCAAATTCAGCTATAACAGAAGGAATACTATGTGGAATTAAATGATGCAAATAATCAATATTATGAAGGAAAATTCCTCCCGAAACTAATATAAGCGCGATGGTTCCAACTACGGCAAGAAACTTAATGACTAATGGTAGCGCTTTAATTAAAACCCCACCAAAAGAAGATAAAAATCCTTTATCGTTACCTTTTCGCATCAAATAAAATCCAGCGTCATCCATTCTTACAATTAAAGCTACGATACCGTAAACTCCTACAGTGGCAAGAATAGCTACTAAAGTCACGCTTATAATTTGAGTAATTAATTCGTGTTGTTTTTCCATTGCCGTTCCAAGAGCGATGATGACAATTTCAAGCGACAAAATAAAATCGGTTTTAATAGCCGAACTTACTTTTGCTTTTTCAGAATGTTCGTCATTTTCCTCCAATTTGCTTTCAGCGATAACTTCTTCTCCTTTTTTAGCACGATGAAAAAAGTATTCGATAATTTTTTCTACTCCTTCATAAGCTAAATAAACTCCTCCAATGATTAAAGCGGCTTTAATAGCTGGTGGATATAACCAATTCAAAACAAAAACAACTGGAAGAATAATCAATTTATTGATAAACGAACCTTTTGTAATTGCCCACAACACAGGAATTTCTCTTGAAGCTAAAAAACCTGTTGCTTTTTCGGCATTCACTGCTAAGTCATCTCCTAAAATTCCTGCTGTTTTCTTGGTTGCTAATTTACTTGTCATTGCTACATCGTCCATCAATGCAGCGATATCGTCTAAAATTGCGAAAAATCCTGATGCCATAATTTTATTTTTTCTTTTAATTACTCTCAAAACTACAGTAAAGTTTTGAAATTGAAAACATTTTTTTGTCTGAAAAACACTATATCATTTTATTTCTTCAAGAAATTGATATTACGAAGTAAGCCTTCATATTTAGTTCGTTTAACCGCAGAATTTTTAAATACCTTTTGGAAAGTATCAACTGTAATTTCTTCCCAATCCGATTTTGAGAAATTCACAATATCTGGATTTGCTTCAAAAAGTGGTTCATTATGAGGTTTTGAAAATCGATTCCAAGGACAAACGTCTTGGCACACATCACAACCAAACATCCAATCATCAAATTTACCTTTCATTTCTTGTGGTAAATTGTCTTTCAATTCAATCGTGAAATACGAAATACATTTACTTCCATCTACCACATAAGGCGCTACAATAGCTTCCGTAGGACAAGCATCTAAACAAGCGGTACAACTTCCACAATGATCGGTTGTTGGTGAATCATATTCTAATTCCAAATCAATAATTAATTCGGCAATAAAATAAAAAGAACCGACTTTTTGCGTGATGAGATTGCTGTTTTTCCCAACCCAACCCAAGCCACTTTTTGCCGCCCAAGCCTTATCTAAAACGGGTGCCGAATCTACAAAAGCTCTACCTGAAACAGCGCCAATTTCGGTTTGGATGAAATGCAATAATTCTTTTAATTTCTCTTTAATTACGTAATGATAATCTTGTCCGTAAGCGTATTTGGAAATTTTATAAGAGTCATCATTTTGAAGTTCGGAAGGATAATAATTCAATAATAACGAAATTACACTTTTGGCATCATCCACCAATAAAGTTGGATTCAAGCGTTTGTCAAAATGGTTTTCCATGTAACTCATCTGACCGTTCATATTGTTATTAAGCCAATTTTCTAATCTAGGTGCTTCTTCTTCCAAAAAACCAGCTTTGGAAATACCGCAAGACAAAAAGCCGAGTCTTTTGGATTCGGCTTTGATTATTTGTGAGTATTTTTCTTTGTTGTTTATCAAATTAGAACAATCCTCCTTGAATATTGTGTTTAATTTTTCCTAGATGCTTATAAGCTTTTTCTGTAACTTCTCTTCCTCTTGGAGTCCTAATAATAAAGCCTTCTTGAATTAAAAAAGGTTCGTATACTTCTTCAATGGTTTCTCCACTTTCGGAAACTGCAGTAGCTAATGTTGTTAATCCAACGGGGCCACCTTTGAATTTATCGATAATTGTGGATAGTATTTTATTATCCATTTCATCTAAACCGTGAGCGTCAACATTTAATGCTTTAAGAGCAAATCTTGCAATTTCGATATCAATTTTACCATTTCCTTTGATTTGTGCAAAATCTCTCACACGACGTAATAAGGCATTAGCAATACGAGGTGTTCCTCTACTCCTACCTGCGATTTCAATGGCAGCTTCCATTGTAATTGGCATCTTTAAAATCGATGAACTTCGTTGGACAATTGTGGTTAATAATTCGGTATTATAGTATTGTAAACGACTTTGAATTCCGAAACGAGCGCGCATTGGAGCAGTTAATAAACCCGAACGTGTCGTCGCTCCAACTAAAGTAAAAGGATTCAAATTAATTTGAACAGTTCTGGCATTTGGACCCGATTCAATCATAATATCAATCTTGAAATCCTCCATGGCAGAATACAAATATTCTTCCACAATTGGACTTAAACGGTGAATTTCATCAATAAATAAAACATCGCGTTCTTCTAAATTGGTTAACAATCCAGCTAAATCACCTGGTTTGTCTAAAACGGGTCCTGAAGTAATTTTAATTCCTACTCCTAATTCGTTTGCTAAAATATTAGCTAAAGTCGTTTTTCCTAAACCTGGAGGTCCATGAAACAAAGTGTGATCTAATGCTTCATTTCGCAAATTAGCCGCTTGTACAAAAACAATTAGATTTTCTAATACTTGTTCTTGTCCAGAAAAATCATCAAAACTTAATGGGCGCAATGCCTTTTCGATATCAATATCTTGCGGAGAATAGAATTCTTTATTGGGATTTAAATTATCATTCATAAAAGCAAAGATAAGTAAAGTTATAAAACAAAAACCTCTCCGATTGGAGAGGTTTGTATATTGTGGAAAAAATCTTAATGATGTAAAACTTCTTCTCCTTCTTTCATTGGTGTAACTTGAGTAACGAAATCTTCATCGTGACCTGGTTTACTATAATCATAAGGCCATCTGTGTACTTCAGGAATTTCTCCAGGCCAGTTACCGTGAATATGCTCCACTGGTGTAGTCCATTCTAAAGTATTAGATCTCCAAGGATTTTGAGTTGCTTTCTTACCATAGAAAATGCTATAGAAGAAGTTCCAGAAGAATACGATTTGGAACGCAGCTCCAACGATTGCAAACATTGTAATTAACACGTTTACATCAGCTAATTCGTCAAACAATGGGAAAGCTGTATTTGTATAGTAACGTCTTGGTAAACCAGCCATTCCAATAAAGTGCATTGGGAAGAAAACTCCGTAAGCACAGATAGCCGTTACCCAGAAGTGAACATAACCTAAGTTTTTATTCATCATTCTACCGAACATTTTAGGGAACCAGTGGTAAACACCAGCAAAAAATCCGTAAAGTGCAGAGATACCCATTACTAAGTGGAAGTGAGCCACTACAAAATATGTGTCGTGAACGTTAATATCCAAAGTTGAATCTCCAAGAATAATACCTGTTAAACCTCCCGTAATGAAAGTAGATACTAATCCGATAGAGAATAACATAGCAGGATTTAATTGTAAGTTACCTTTCCATAATGTAGTAATATAGTTAAATGCTTTTACTGCAGATGGAATTGCAATTAATAATGTTGTAAAGGTAAATACAGAACCTAAGAAAGGATTCATACCTGACACGAACATGTGGTGACCCCAAACAATAGTTGATAAGAATGCAATTGCTAAGATAGATGCAATCATGGCACGGTAACCGAAGATTGGTTTTCTAGAGTTTGTAGCAATAATTTCAGAAGTAATACCTAAAGCAGGTAATAATACAATGTAAACTTCAGGGTGACCTAAGAACCAAAATAAGTGTTCAAACAATACTGGAGAACCACCTTGGTAATGTAAAACTTCACCTTGAATAAAAATATCTGACAAGAAGAATGATGTTCCAAAACTTCTATCAAAGATTAATAATAATGCTGCAGAGAATAATACTGGGAAAGATACGATACCAATAATAGCTGTTACGAAGAAAGCCCAAACAGTTAATGGTAATCTTGTCATTGTCATCCCCTTAGTTCTTAAGTTGATTACAGTTACAACATAATTCAAAGACCCCATCAATGAAGATGCAATGAAAATTGCCATAGAAGATAACCACAAAGTCATTCCTAAACCAGATCCAGGAATAGCTTGAGGCAAAGCACTTAAAGGAGGATAAATTGTCCAACCTGCAGATGCTGGTCCTGATTCAACAAATAAAGAACAAATCATGATAACACAAGAAACGAAGAACAACCAAAAAGAGAGCATGTTCATGAATCCTGAAGCCATATCGCGTGCTCCAATTTGTAATGGAATTAATAAGTTACTAAACGTACCACTTAAACCAGCGGTAAGTACAAAGAATACCATTATTGTTCCGTGAATAGTTACCAAAGCAAGGTAAATATCATTACGCATTACTCCATCAGGTGCAAAATTATCACCTAAGAATACTTTGAAAATTTCGAAAGATTCTTCTGGCCATGCAATTTGCATACGGAAGAATAAAGATAAAACAACTCCAACAATACCCATTAATAAACCTGAAATAAGGTATTGTTTCGCTATCATTTTGTGATCAAGACTAAAGATGTATTTAGTAATGAAAGTTTCTTTATGATGACCGTGATCGTGTGACATACTAATTCTATTATATTTAATATAAAATAACTTATTTAATAACTTGAGCTACAACTTTGGTTGAATCAACAGCTACTGCATTAGTAGCTTCAGCAGCAGCAGGGGCCGGAGCATTAGCTTCTTTCCATTGTTGTGCTAACGTTGGTTTTTCAGCTAACCATTTTTTGAAATCTGCTGGTGTATCTACAACAATTTTCATTTGCATATTGTAGTGAGAAGCACCACAAATTTTATTACATAATAATAAATAATCAAATGTGTAAGGATCTAAAGCGGTACCGCCTTCAGCAACTATTTTCTTACTATTCTCTGTACGGATTTTATTAATCTTATTCACTTTAGCCATGATAGCTTCATCATTTCTCATATCAGCAGTTGTAACTGTTGGAGTAAAAGCAAATTGAGTAATCATACCCGGAACGCAGTTCATTTGCGCTCTAAAGTGAGGCATGTAAGCCGAGTGTAACACGTCTTGTGAACGCATTTTGAAAATTACTTTTTTTCCAACTGGTAAATGTAATTCAGTAACAACTTTATCATCTTGAGCAGCTGGATCAGCTAAATCAACTCCTAAAGTATTGATACCTTCAATTAATCTTACATTCGCTTTACCTAATGTTTTATCATCACCTGCATAACGAGCTTCCCAACCAAATTGTTTTGCATATAATTCGATTACGATAGCATCTTGCTTGTCTTCTTCATTAACAAACATAATGTTGTTCCAAGTGTATAAACCATACATAATTAAACCTGCTAAAACGATAACTGGAATAATTGTCCAAATTGCCTCTAACTTGTTGTTATCAGCAAAATATAACGCTTTTTGACCTTCTTTACCTCTATATTTAAAAGCAAAGTAGTGTAATAAAAACTGAGTAATAGTTTGAACAAAGAAAATGATAGCAAAAGAAATGTACATTAAGTTATCATAATCAGGACCGTGCTCAGAGGCTGGAGTACCTAATACTAAATCTCCCCAAGCATATAATGAGTAAATTGTAAATAAATAAATGAAACCTACAAAGGCAAACATTAAGTAACCATTTACACTATTATCTTTATCATTAGCAATTTCAGCATCATCTGAAGAAGCGCCAATTTGGGTTAAATCAAAAATTTTAGTCAATTGCCAAACAGCGATACCTACTAGAACTAAAATTATAAATACCAAGAAACTTGTCATTTTTATTTCTTTTTAACTATTAATAATGAAAATGTTTACTTTCCTCAATTAAAGGATTTCCTTTTGGAACTAATGGAGCCTTAGTTAAAGCTGTAAATACAACGAAGATAAATAATCCTAAGAAGAACATTAAAGCTCCAATTTCAGGAATACCAATAAACCATTGATCACCAACTGTTGCAGGCATAATCATATTGAAGAAATCAATATAATGTCC
>NZ_CALBSN010000041.1 GCF_937967675.1 uncultured Flavobacterium sp.
GTTTGAATTTTGAATCCATAACGTTCTGCTAATTTCATCAACATATTGATTTCCGATTGTACATAAGAGTGACATGTGATAAAACGCTTTTTAGCTAAAATTTCGCCTAAAACTTCCATTTCTACATCAAATCTTGGCATTTTTTTATTTTTACCTGATTTGTAAGTATCCCATTCATTTTTGTATTCAATAGCTCTTGTGAAATAATCTTCATATACTTGTTCCACACCCATACGCGATTGTGGGAAACGGTTTCTCGAGAAATCTCCCCAATTCGATTGTTTTACATTTTCACCTAAAGCAAATTTGATGTATTTTGGAGCATCTTTTACTAACATTTCGTCTGGAGCATAACCCCATTTTAATTTGATGAATGCCGCACGACCACCAATTGGATTTGCAGAACCATGTAATAAGTTAGCCGAAGTAACGCCACCCGCTAAATTTCTGTAAATATTAATATCATCTGAATTTACAACATCTTCAATGGTAACTTCTGCTGATGAATTTTGACCACCTTCATTTACTCCATTTGAAATAGCAATATGTGAGTGTTCATCAATGATTCCAGCCGTTAAATGTTTTCCAGTTCCGTCAACTACTTTTGCTCCAGTTGAAGGTAAGTTTTTGCCAATTTTTGCAATTTTTCCGTTTTGGATTAAAACATCGGTTTCTTTTAGAATTCCGTCTTTTTCACCTGTCCAAACGGTTGTATTTTTGAATAAAATAGTTTCTTGTTTTGGTTTTTCAGCTGTTCCAAACGAAATATTTGGATACGTTACAGCATACATTGAAGGAACTTTTGGTTCGTCTTTTTTGTCGTCATTCTTTTTATCCTCTTTAACTTCAGCTGTTCTCTTAGTTGCTGTCCAAGAAGTTTCGTTTCCGTTTTCTAAAACAGCTTTTCCTTGCATCATATCTTTTACAAATGTTCCTGAAAGTCTAACGAAATTTGCTTTTGTAGTATCTTGGTTTTTGATTACTAAATTCACCCAAGGATCATTAAATTGAATTTTTGTTCCAAAGTTGATGCTATCTTTCATAGCTTTTGCTTCAAATTTTGAAGTTTCACCTTCAATTTTTAGTTCGAATTTATGGTTGTCGAATACTAAATCATAAGTTCCTCTAATATCAGTTGGATTGATTTTATCAATGATGTTTCGATTTCCTTGCACCCAGTTTTCTAAGATGTTGCTTTTGTCCTCAAAAATATCACCTGAAACGATGATGAAGTTCGCTAATTTTCCTTTTGAAATAGAACCTATTTTATCAAATTGATTGACCAATTTTGCAGGATTTTCTGTTATGGCTAATAACGCTTTGTCTTTTGGTAAACCATATAAAACGGCTTTTCTTAAGTTTGATAAGAACGATTTTGTTTCTTTTAAATCAGCTGTTGAAAGTACAAAAGGTACATTATTCTCAGCCAAAATTTTCAAGTTGAACGGAGCTTGATTCCAAAATTTCATATCGCTCAAACTTACTTGTTGTGCTAAATAGGGGTCAGAAACATCATAAGCATCTGGAAAATTTAATGGGATAATAAAAGTTGCTCCTGATTTTTTAATTTCATCGATGCGTTCAAATTCGTTTCCGCCTCCTTTGATTAGGTATTTTATTCCGAATTCATCTCCTAATTTGTCTGCTCTTAATGCGTTTAATTTATCTCCAGCATTAAAGATTTGCAATAAAGATTTGTTCGCATTGAAAGCTTCTAAAGATAAATCTTTGTTGGTTGCGTTTCCTTGTGCATACCATTTCGCATCATGAAATACTTGACGAATTAAAGCCATACTTCCCATCATGGATGAAGGATAACTTTGCTTTGTAAATTTACTTCTGCTAAATGTAAAATGTTGCGATACTTTGTTTTTTACAATTCTATCAGCGTTTGTGCCGAAGTCGTTTAAGGTCCAAAGCAAACCGGTTCCAGCAATAACACCATCATTGTGATGACTTAAAACCGTTCCAAAACCAGCTTCTCTTAGACTTCCTGCTGTTTTTGAATCGTAGCTTAAGTTTTCATACGCATTGTATTCTGGTTTGATGTGGTCGTTCCAATAATACCCTTCACGATTGGTATCGTATTGAGGAGTGAAGTTACCACTAGGTCTTGGAGTAGGCTTGTTAATTCCGAATTCACTATACAATTCGATGAATGAAGGATAAATTGTTTTTTCTGTAGCATCAATAATGGTAGCTCCTTTTGGAATAGAAACATTTGTGCCAACTTCTACAATTTTGTTTTCTTTGATTAACAGCGTTGCTTTTTCAATTTGTTGCGTTGCTGATACATAAATGGTGGCATTTGTAAACGCAGTGTAGTTTTTAAAACTTTGTTTTACGCCATCATTTTTTGGAAAATATTCTTGTGCTTGACTGCTAATTGTAAGCCAGAATACTAACAATAACGATAAGTATCTCATGATTTTTAGTTTTTGTAAAGGCTAAAGATAAAAATTATCTTCAATTTTAATATTGTAAGAAATAGATTTAATAAAATTTAACTTTTGTTAACTAAATTATCTGTTTAAGTATAGGTAACCTGTTAACGGATCTGGGTAATTTGAGTCATTCAAGTAAAGAATGTAATAATAGGTGCCAGAAGGAGCTAATGAACTTCCAATTCCTTCATCAACATAGCCATTCCAATCAGCTTTGTTATTATTTCCTGTCCATAAAAGTTTACCCCAACGATTGTAAATTAACAATTCAAAATTCACAAAAATATCGCGAAGACCATCAATAAAAAAGGCATCGTTTGAACCATCACTATTAGGAGAAACAGCATTATAAACTATTGGTGGACAATTTTCGGTTTGTAATAAAAACGAAGTAATTGAAAAGCATCCGTTATCAATACGAACAAAAATTTCTTTTGGAGTGGTAACTGCATTGTAATTTGAACTGTTCAAAATAGGATTTATATTATGTACAGCATCATTATAGGTTTCATGAAAAGAAATTAAATGAGTAGGATTTGTTTTAACCATTTCAAAATAACTTGAAAAATTAAAAAGCCCTTTAGTTAATCCAAGATTACATGATGTTAAAGGATTTAAACTATTAAAGGTTGGTGATACTGTTAATTCAATTTCTATTTGAAATGAGTTATTAGTTTCAATTAATTCAGATCTAATTCCAGTTCCATTTCCAGTGTCATCAACATTTGCAATTAATGTGAAATTTGAAGGAATAGAGTTTGGAATAGTTAATGTAATAGTACCATTTTCATAACTTCCAATTGGAATTATATTTTGAGTGTATGTAGTAGCTATGACTTGATTTTCAATATAAAAACTTATTGGAGTATTGGCTTGTAAAACTTCAGTGCTATTTAAATTTGAAACGGTATAATCAACAGTAACTTCTCTTGAATTGCAAATTGAAATTGGATTTTCCAAAACAATTGTAGCATCAGGTAATTGACTATTTAGTTTGGTAACAATTGTATTTAACATTACATAATCTTGACCTGATTGAAGTGAAACGGATGCAGATGTGGTTCCTGGAACAATGTAATTTTCAATGGAATAAACATCTAAATCCATGTTGTATAAGTTTGTGGCGCCTGTTTCTGTATTCGTTCCGTTAAATGCATTAAAGCTTGGGTTTAAAGAATTGCTTAAAACATTAGTCGTTCCGTTAGCAGAGAAACTCAATTTTTCTTCAAATTGTATTAATCGATCACCTTCCCAAGCTATAAATCCAATTTTAGCCCCTGTATTACTTATTAAATAAAGATTATCCAATTGAATAGTCATATTATCAATTATTCCTAATGGACGATTCGGTGATAAAGCTTCTAAACCTTGATAAATATTTAATTGATTCAGTGTTAAATTAGGATTTTCATAAACTACTAAAATTGCCCAGCTCGCAAATTGTGTTGCATTGTCGTAATAGGTGGTAACCAAGTCATTTAAATCGAAATCGGAAAGCGTGTAAAGACCATTGCCTGTTAATTGAACAAAACTGGTTATATCTTTAAAAGCACTAAAATAAGTAAGATTGCTTGAAGTTCCCACAACTGTACTCAAGATATCGGGCGACATATCAATTCCGTTTAATTTTACATTTGTATCACCAACCCCACTTCCAGCCCAATATAAATAAGCTCTTTCAATACGATCATTACTTGCCAAATTTAATGTAGCTGATGATTCGGTATATAAAAATGTTGGATATTGAAATTCGTTTTCATCCGGCCCCATTGTGTTGCCAATAAATGTAAAATCATATCTACCATTAATTTGTGTGTACAAGGAAATATCCTGTGCTTTAATACAAGATGGAATAAGAAATTGACAAATAATAATGAGACAATATAATTTTTTCAACATGTTGATTTTGTGAAAATTTGGTTCTAAATTACTATATTTTTTTAAAAAACATACCAAAGAAATCAGATACCATAAAAAATTTAGTAATTTTCCACTTTAAAAATTACTTTTTTGAAAAAGTATCACATACAAATATATAAAGCCGAATTTTATTCTACATGGAACAATTTTGTAGCCCATGCTAAAAATGCAACATTCTTGTTTCATCGCGATTTTATGGAATATCATCAAGATCGATTTGAAGATTATTCGCTTTTGATTTTTGATGAAAAGAACCATTTGAAAGCCATTTTACCTGCAAATAAAGTAGAAAATACGCTGTATTCTCATCAAGGATTGACCTATGGAGGTTTGGTTTTAAATCAGAAAACAAGACTTCAAGAAGTAATTGAAATAGTACATTCAGTATTAAAATTTTTGAATGAAAATGGTGTTTCTTCTCTTCAAATGAAGCAATTGCCAACTATTTATCACGAATCACCTTCTGATGAAATGGAGTATTTAAGTTTTATTTTAAATGCAAAATTAATTCGTAGAGATAGTTTGTCAGTCATTAATTTAGAAACCGATTTCGAATTTAGCAACAGTAGGGCAGAAGGTATAAAAAGAGGAACCGATTTTGGATTAGAATTTAGAGAAGAACAAGATTTTACTTCGTTTTGGAATCAAATATTAATTCCTAATTTAGCACAAAAGCATCAGGCAAAACCTGTTCATTCGCTTGAAGAAATCATGTTGTTAAAATCAAAATTTCCAAATAATATCAGACAATTCAATGTCTATAAAGAAGGAAAAATCATAGCAGGAACTACTGTTTTTGAAAGTGATTTTGTAGCGCATTCGCAATATATCTCAGCCGATGAATCGAAAAATACAACCGGAAGTTTAGATTTTTTACACAACAGATTAATAACGTATACGTTTCGTAATAAAAAGTATTTCGATTTCGGAATTTCAAATGAAAATCAAGGACAAAATATCAATAAAGGATTGCTGTTTTGGAAAGAAGGTTTTGGAGCACGAACCATTGTTCAAAATTTTTATGAGATTGAAACTAAGAATTATCCACTTTTAGAAAACGTTTTACTATGATACATTTCCTAAATTTAAAAAAATTAAACCAACCTTTTGAAACTGCTTTTCAGAAAAAGATGAAGCAATTTCTAGAAGTTGGCTGGTATATTTTAGGTGATGAAGTAAAACAGTTTGAAAAGGATTTCGCCACTTACTGCGGAACGAAACATTGTATTGGTGTTGGTAACGGTTTAGATGCATTGGTTTTGATTTTCAAAGCTTACATCCACCTTGGAAAGTTACAAAAAGGTGATGAAGTTATCGTTCCGGCAAACACTTATATTGCAAGTATTCTAGCAATTTTACAAGTTGATTTAGTTCCCGTTTTAGTTGAACCACGATTGGAAACTTATAATATCAATCCAGACGAAATTGAAGCTAAAATATCATCTAAAACTAAAGCTATTTTACCTGTTCATTTATATGGACAATTGTGTGAAATGAAAGCTTTAAACGAAATCGCTAAAAAGCACAATCTTTTAGTTATTGAAGATGCAGCTCAAGCGCACGGAAGTCAGTTTTCAGAAAATGAGAAAGCTGGAAATTTGTCAAATGCTGCTGCTTTTAGTTTTTATCCAGGAAAAAATTTAGGAGCTTTAGGCGATGCAGGTGCTATTACAACGAATGATGATGAGCTAGCAAATGTTTTGTTTTCGATGCGAAATTATGGTTCTAAAGTTAAATATGAGAATGAAATTATAGGAGTTAATTCAAGATTAGACGAATTACAAGCCGCTTTTCTAAATATCAAATTGAAGCAATTAGATTCGGAAAATGATTTTCGCCGAAGTATGGCAAAGCGCTATCTTTCGGAAATTAAAAACGATAAAATTGTAATGCCAAGTTGGGATTTATCTCAAAATCACGTGTTTCATCTGTTTGTTATCAGAACTTCTAACCGAATGGATTTGCAAAATTATTTAAAAGAAAACGGAATTGAAACGATGATTCATTATCCAATTCCGCCACACAAACAAAAAGCGTTAGCCAATTGGAATCAATTATCATTTCCAATTACGGAAAAAATTCATAAAGAAGTGTTGAGTATTCCATTGAATTCTAGTTTAAATGCATCCGAAATTCAGCACATAATCACAACTTTAAACAACTACTAAATGGGAATTTTGCATCAATTGAAACAATTTGCTTTTGTAAAGCTTCGCATTTTAAAATATAAAAGCTTGTCTTCGTGTAAGCAAGTTTTGGGTCAACCTAAATTATATCATCCTTTGCTTTTAAATGGAAAAGGGAAGATTTCATTTGGTAAAAATGTTCAAATTGGAGTTGTAAATTCGTCTAACTATTATTCACATTATTCTTATTTTGAAGCAAGAAATTCTGAAAGTGAAATTAGCATCGGAAATAATGTTTCAATAAATAACCATTGTTCCATTGAAGCATTATCAAAAATCACAATTCATGATAATGTTTTGATTGGGATAAATTGTTCCATTTTAGATAACGACGGGCATTCCTTAGAAATTGATAATCGTCTTTCTGGAATACCAAAATCA
Organism: uncultured Flavobacterium sp.; assembly: GCF_937967675.1. Classification (GTDB taxonomy): domain Bacteria; phylum Bacteroidota; class Bacteroidia; order Flavobacteriales; family Flavobacteriaceae; genus Flavobacterium. The sequence goes on from NZ_CALBSN010000041.1 coordinate 6,932, forward strand.
GCTGAAATCGTAATTGAGAATAATGTATTCATTGGTGATAATGTTACCATTTTGAAAGGAGTTACAATTGGTGAGCATTCGGTTGTAGGAAATGGTTCGGTTGTAACTAAAAGTGTTCCTTCAAATGCAATTGTTGCTGGAAATCCTGCGCAAATCATAAAAGAAATCAAATAGTGTCATTTTTTAAACGACATATTTTATTAAAAGTATTGTCGCTTAATGCGATTGCAGTTTTTGTGCAATTTATTTTAGGTCTGATTTCCGTTAATATTGTGTCGGTTTATTTAGGTCCAAGCGGTATGGCTTTTATGGGGAATTTGAGAAACTTCACAAGTATTTTCAAGTCGATAAGCATTGTGGGTCTTAAAGAAGGTTTTATCAAGTTGTTTATTGAAAACAAGGAAGCCGAACAGCGAAAAAAGATTTTTTCTTCATTCCTTTCCTTCTTTGGAATCATAACCATCGTTTGCTCCGTAATTATCATCAGTTTTGCTTCACAATGGAGTCAATTGATTTTTCAATCCAATCAGTATTCACACTTTTTAATTTTGTTTGGATTGCTATTGCCTTTTTTTACATTCCAATCTTTTTTGGCTGCGTTGTTAAATGCTCAACAATTTTTCAAGAAATTAATTGCATTACAATTGGTAAGTTCTATTGTTATTTTTGCTTTTACAACCTATTTTACTATACGAAATCAATTAGAAGGAGCCATTTTAATTTTGGTGATTTCAGATGTATTACTATTGCTTTGTACATTATATTTTTTAGGAAAAAATGAAGCTTTTCACTATTTTAATACTTTAAAAAATATCGATTTTACGTATTTAAAAAGTATTCAAAAGTTCTTATTAATGGCATTAGTTAGTGCTATTGTAATTCCTCTGACATCATTGTTAATTCGAAATGTACTAATTACAGATATTTCACTTGATGCTGCCGGAAACTGGGAAGCAGTCAACAGAATTTCAGGATTTTACATGATGTTTTTTAGTGCTGGTTTATCTATGTATTATCTTCCAAAACTTTCAGCATTAAATACAGATGATGAGTTTAAAAAGGAATTGGGATATTATTTTAAGACCTTAGTTCCTTTATTTATATTGGTTTTATTCTCGGTATTTGTAGCTAAAAATTGGATAATTGATTATGTATTAGCATCGAAGTTTCAAATGGTGAAATCACTTTTAATTTGGCAGTTATTAGGCGATTTATTTAAGATTATGACCTTAGCATTTGGTTACCAAATTTTAGTAAAAGCAATGGTAAATAAGTATTTAATTATTGAGCTCGTTTTTAATCTGTTATTTTATTTTGGCGTTTTGTTTTTATTGAAACAATTTTCAGTTAAAGGTGCTGTTATGGCTTATTTTTATGCCAATGTGATTACTTTTTTAGTAGTTTTATATTTTTTTAGAAAATTGATTTATGTCAAAAAATCTTAAGCTACTTATCGCAATCGAAGTTCTATTTCGATTGATTTTGTTTTCGATATTCTATTCTTCAGTAACCATTTTTCCCGATTCTGAAGGATATATCGACTTAGCGCAAAGAGTTTCAAATTTTGATTTTTCAAATTATAATGGATTGCGTTCACCCGGTTATCCATTGTTGATTTCTTTTGTGAATTCTAATTTATATGCGGTTATTTTTATTCAATTTGGATTAGGAATTATAACTTCTGTTTTTCAATATAAAACGTTGAATCATTTAGGTTTCTCAAAGCGAAATAGCTTAATATTCACGCTTTTTATTGGTTGTTTTTTAAATGTTTTCTTTTTTGAAACATGTATTTTAGTGGAAACTTTAGTGCTTTTTTTAATGAGTGCTTTTGTTTATTTACTTTCCAAAACTTCTTTTCAAAATCAAAGCTTGAAGTTCGATTTTCTAATGAGTTTTATATTAGGATATTTAGTTTTAATTAAATCGTTTTACATTTTTATTCCATTTCTTTTACTTGTTTGGTTGATTCTAAATCAGGCCAATTTTAAAAGTGTTATTAGCAAAGCGTTCGTGATTTTAATTTTCCCAATGCTAGCTTTTTTGAGTTGGTCGTATGTAAACAAAATCAACATTGGTCAATTTTCCTCTTCAGGAATTTCAGGATTATATTTAGCGCAAAATTGTGTTTATTTTGCCGAAGATGCTCCAAAAGAATTCGATTGGATTTCAAAACCGTATGTTGCCTATCGCGAAAAATCTATTGGAGAAAATCGAGATGTGGCAATGGCGATTTGGTATGCTTATGAAGATGGCGCTTATGACAAGTACAATTTAACTTTGCCAGAATTTTCAGTAGAGTTGGGGAAATTTGCTAAAGCAGCAATAAAAGAAAATCCATTCGCATATTTGAAACAAGTTATCACTAAGTCTTGGTTTGATTTTTGGAAACCAACAATCAATTGGAATTATGAAGCGTTCAATTTTAAGTATGCGAATAAACTATTTTTGGGAGTTTGGTATTTGCAGTCTGCTCTTATTGTTTTAATTAAGGCTGGATTTCTATTTGTTTTTGGTTTTCAACTGATTCAGTTCTTGAAAAGTAGAAAATTTGTTCTCGAATTTTTATTGTCGTCCATTGTGTTTTCGGCTTCTGTTTTGCAAGCTTTGGCAACTTATGGAACCAATTATCGTTTTAGTTTTCCGTTTGAATTTATTATGATAATTATAGTTCTTTTATTTTTGAAAAAGAATATTAAGCTTCCCAGCAAGCTAAATACTTTTCTGCAATAGTTTTGTAATCATGCTCTTTTTCGATAAAATTTCGAGCGTTTTTAGAAATCTCCAGTATTTTTTCAGGATGTTCAATTAAAAAGGAAAGCTTTGCTGCAATTTCGTTTTCATTGGGTAAGGCATTAATACAAACTTCATCTTCTTGTAACTGATATTGATTTAAAAATTCGGTTTCAGCACCTGTAAAAACTACTTTTCCTTTCGCCATAGCCTCTAAAGCATTATAGCCTTGATCGTATGCAAAAACTTGGTCTAGTAGAATATGCGCTTTGTTATAAATGGAAATATATTCGCTGTACGGAAGGTTTTCGGTTACGACTATTTCTACTTTATCAGTATGTTTTTCTCGAATGATTTCTAAAGCTTTTTCGAAATAATTAATTCCTTTTTTAAGATAACTCAATCGATTAATACCAAGAAAAATGATGATTTTATTTGTGTTTTCTATAGGTTGAAAAACAATTTTATCTGTATTTATTGGATTTGGAATAAACGTAGTTGTAAAACCCACTTTTTGCATCGAAATTTCATAATCTAAATCAGATGTGATTAGTTTTTGACAGTTTTTATTCAACCATTTAAAGGTTTTTCGATAACTATCTTTTCTATATTTTAAAGGGAACTGAAAATGTTTTTCCAAAGAATTGTCTTCAAAATAAGGTGTTAAAACCGAATATTTTAATTCATTTTGAAACCAATAATTAACAATCGGAGTTTCATCACCACAAATTAATAAACTTCTGTTCTTAATTTTTTGGAATAGTTTTTTATATAAAAATCGTGATAAAAATGGATATGTTTCTAAGGCATCAGAATTGATTAATTGTACATGATGAAAATCGCTAAACTTATTTAAAAGCAAATAAAAACGAATGGCTTTTTCAATTTTTTCTAAATCTAGATTTGTAACTTTTCGAATTCCTTTGAATAGAAAATTTGCAATTTTATTATCGTTACAAATTCTTGCATAAATAGAATAATCAATATGAAATTTCTTAAATTTATCACCACAACCCACAATTGTTACTTCATGACCAAGCGCTATCAATCCTTCTTTTAAAGAATTGTGCAAACGACTATATTCGCCTAACAAAAGTATTTTCATGTGATGGTTCTAAATTCTAAATTCTGACTTCTAAATTCTTATCTTTGTGTAAATATAGTACAATTGCCAAATATGTATCAAAAATCGGATATTCAAATTTTAATTGCCACGATGAATCGAACGAATTTCGATTTTTTGAAAGCGATGTTTGTATTTTCTGATTTTTCAACGCTTAACCTATTAGTAATTAATCAAACGACTTCTGATAGGTTATTGCAATCTAATTTTGAAAATGTTGAAGTAATCAATTCCTTTGATAAAGGATTGTCTAAAAGTAGAAATTTAGCATTGCAAAAGGCTTCTAAAGATTTAATTATTTTGACTGATGATGATGTGGTTTTTCAGTCTGGTTTTGATGATTTTGTATTAAACGCATTCAATTCCAACCCAAATCATGATGGTTTTCGATTTCAATATGAAAATGAAAATGGAAATTTACCGAAAATATATCCAAAACGTTTTTTATCAAAACTTTCAAATTTTGAGATATTAAATTCTTCTTCTGTTGAATTGGTTTTTAAAAAGGATAGTATCAAATCTAAAGGTGTATTATTTGATGAGAATTTTGGTTTAGGATCGAAATTTTATATGGGAGAAGAGGCTATTTTTGTTTCAGATGTCATCAAAAAAGGCTTGAATATAGGCTTTGTACCCAAAACAATTTTGATTCACTCTGATTTATCAACAGGAGAAAAAACAATTTTTTCAGAATTATATTTTGTACAAAGTGCTGTTTTTTATCGCATTTTTGGCAAAATGTATTTATTTTGGGTAGCTTTGAAATTATTTTTTGATTTAAAACAAAGTAAAATTAAAATTACTCAAGTTTATAACTTATTTAGTCAAGCGCTTAAAGGAAAAAAAGCTTATGTCAACCATACAAAATTGTAAAATACTTTCCATTCCAAAAATTGAAGACCCAAGAGGGAATCTTTCGGTAATTGAAAATGATGTAATTCCATTTGATATTAAACGCGTTTATTATTTGTATGATGTGCCTAGTGCCGCTGAACGAGGAGGGCATTCGCATATTGAACAGCAAGAGTTTTTAATTGCACTTTCAGGAAGTTTTGATGTGATTTTAAACGATGGAAATCTACAAAAAACAGTAACGCTTAACAAACCTTTTGAAGGCCTTTTAGTAACAAATGGAATTTGGCGTGAATTGAAGAATTTTTCTTCTGGTGCCGTTTGTTTGGTAATAGCTTCAAATGTTTTTGACGAAGAGGATTATATCAGAGAATTTAAAGAATTTCTAGAATCCAAATCTTAGTGATATACTGTAAAATCAACACCAAATTTTTTTAATAGATGTTTTGTTTTTAGTAGCAAACGCAAAACAAAAATTGGAGTTGAAAGTAAAATTTTTGTCTTAGTAGGAATATTTGAAGTAATATTTTTTAAAATTTTTTTGGAATTTTCAATATCACCAGCAATCCTATATTGTAAAGCGTGCTCTAATCTATAAATATCTAAGAACTTTTTTAAACTTTTGTTTTCTTTTTCTTCTTCGGAAAATTGATTTAAATCTAATAAAGCTTTTTTTGTAAATTTTAATTTTGCTAAAGAATTTTGTGCTTCAAAATGATAAATCGCAGAAATTACATTGTTAATAGCAACATTGTTCTTTATGGCAATTTTTGTCCAAAGTTCTAAATCCTCTCCGTTTGAAATTGCAATATTAAATCCATTGAATTCTAAAATAATATTTTTTGGAACAATAATAGAAGATGAAGTAGCAATTCGATTTACTAAACTAGCTTGAAAAAAATCGGACACTATTCCTCTATAATCATCTGCGAAACTGTAAGAAAAACTATTGTTTATAATATGATTTTTAGCTATCATAGTTTGGTAACGACTACAATACATGCCACAATTTGGAAAATCATTTATTAATTTTACTAGTTCTTCTAGATGATTGGGATACCAGTAATCATCTGCATCTAAAAAAGCAATAAATTCTCCTTTTGCCTGAGCAATTCCTAAATTTCTAGCAGCTGCGACACCTTTGTTTTCTTGTTGAAAGCATTTGATTCGTTCGTCTAAAAATTGAGAAACAATTTCAAAACCGTTATCTGTAGAGCCATCATTTATAAGTACCACTTCATAATCAGTAAAAGTTTGTGCTAATACCGATTGTAAAGTTTCTGAAATAATGAAACCTTTATTGTAGAGAGGTATGATTACTGATAGAAAAGGCATATTATTGTTTTAATGAACACATATAACTGATTCGGAATAAATTAAAAACAATTAATGACGGATTGTTAGAAACTAAATTTTTGGTCATTGTATTTTTAAATATTTTGTAAAATAATAAGGCTATTAAATGAAGCTTTGTTGTTTTTAAAAAAACATATAATTTTAATAACGAAACATATCTATAATCAATTTTTTTTGAAGCATAAAGTACAAGTAAACTTTTTATACTGTTTTTTGTTTTGTTAATGTAAACTTCATTTGAATCAATATCACCATGTTTTATTTGATTATCGATATGATGAATTTTAAATGGTATTAAACTTAATTGATAGGAAAGTTGAGTATCGTCATGCCCATAAAGAGTAATTTCTGTGTCAAATTTTACTTTATTGAAACATTCTTTTTTAATAATTGTATTGTTAAATAGTAAACACTTATATGGCTTTTTTAATCTATCTTTAGCAAGTTTATCTTCAATAAATTTCCCATATTTCCATCTGAGAATTTGTTGATTTGAAGGATAGTTTTCAGGATGTAATCTTCCGCCATATATAACATCATATTCTTTGAGATTATTAATGTAATTTTTGATATAATGAGAATTAATTACAATTGAGTCTCCATCCAAAAAAAGAAGATATTCATACTTCGCTCTTTTAGCTAATAAGTTTCGATTTTGTCTATGAGCTACATTTTTTTCTAGCGAAATAAAATTACAGTTTGAAAGTGAATTTATTTTTTCATTATTAATATTAAGAGTTGATTTAGACGCGTCGTCTTGACATAAAATTTCAAAGACAATTCCTAATTCAATACATTGCTTATGAAGTTCTTCAACTAATGGATAAGCATTATAATTGTATATTGGAACTAAAACCGATAACATCTATATCGTTCTTTGAACTACTTCAAACATTTTTCCACCCTCAAATTTAAGCGTTTTTGATGGGTATTTTAAAACCAATGCATAATCGTGAGTCGCCATTAAAATGGTTTTTCCGTTTGCGTTAATTTTTCTTAGAACTTCCATAACTTCCACGCTGGTTTGTGGGTCAAGGTTTCCTGTTGGTTCGTCTGCTAAAATGATTTCTGGGTCGTTTAATAAAGCTCTTGCAATTCCTACACGTTGCTGTTCTCCGCCAGAAAGTTGGTGTGGCATTTTATTAGCAAAACCTTTCATTCCCACTTTATCTAAAACTTCTTCAATTTTAACATCCATTTCTTCTTTTTCTGTCCAGCCAGTTGCTTTAAGAACGAATAATAAGTTTTCTTTTACGCTTCGGTCTGAAAGTAATTTGAAATCTTGAAAAACGACTCCTAACTTTCTTCTCAAATAAGGGATGTCACTTTCTTTTAAAGTTGTTAAATCATAATCTACAATGCTTCCTTCGCCATCTGTCAAAGCCAAATCAGCATAAAGCGTTTTTAAGAAACTACTTTTTCCAGAACCTGTTCTACCAATTAAATAAAGAAATTCTCCATGTTTTACATCGATATTTACATCGGTTAAAACCGGATTTTTATCTTGATAAATTGTTACATTTTTTAAGGATAGAACTGATTGTGACATATATAAATTGGATTTTAAAATGTAAAAGTAATAACTTATGGTTCTGTATCAAAATTTTAAACCAATTTCGATTAAAATTATTGTGTTTGGTTAAAAACTATGTTCAAAAATTGTACAATAATATGTTAAGAACCTTCGTTAATACTTACAATAAGCCTTATATTTGGAACTTATAAATAACGAATCACATGATAAAGTATTTAAAACTTGCTTTTTTAATGGTGTTCTTTTCGGGAACACTTTTAGCCCAACAATCTTCTGTTTACACGCACGAATTAACCGAGTTTAATCGCGCGGTAGAATTGTACAAAGACAAACAGTATCAAGCAGCTCAAATTTTATTCGACAAAGTAAAATCGAAAACCGACAATATGGAAGTAGAATCGGATTGTGCTTACTATATTGCCAATTGTGCGATTCGTTTGGACCAAATGGGAGCTGATGTTTTGGTAGAAAGTTTTGTAGAAGATTATCCTACGAGTACAAAAACGAATCAAGCCTACATTGAAGTAGCGCATTACTATTTTGATCAAGGAAATTATCCAAAATCATTAGAATGGTTCGACAAAGCGGATTCAAACAATATGTCGCAAGCCGAAAGAGAAAAGTATAATTTCCAGAAAGGGTATGCTTATTTCACTGCTAAAAACACAAAAGAAGCTACAAAATACTTCAACCAAGTAGTAAATTCGAAGACTTTTGGAAGTCAGGCGAAATATTATTTAGGTTACATGTCTTATGAAACAGATGATTATAAAAGTGCAAATCAATATTTTGATCAAGTTTCTGACCAAGACAAGTACAAAGAAAAAATGGGCTATTTTCAAGCCGATATGAATTTCAAGCTTGGAAATTTCCAAAAAGCCATCGATTTAGGTTTAGAGCAAATGCCTAAATCAAAAGGAGAAGAAAAAAGTGAATTGTCGAAAATCATAGGAGAAAGTTATTTCAACCTAAAACAATACGACAAAGCACTTCCTTATTTATTGGCTTATAATGGTAAAAAAGGAAAATGGAATAACACGGATTTTTACCAATTAGGTTACACGTATTACCAACAAAAAGATTACGAAAATGCCATTTCGCAATTCAATAAAATTATTGGAGGAAATGATGGTGTTGCTCAAAACGCTTACTATCATTTAGCAGAAAGTTATTTAAAAACCGATAAAAAGCAACAAGCATTAAACGCTTTCAAAACGGCTTCTGAAATGGAATTTGATTTGAAAATTCAAGAAGATTCCTATTTGAATTATGCGAAATTGAGTTACGAAATCGGAAATCCATATAAGTCGGTTCCGGAAGTGATGAATGATTACATGGCGAAATATCCAAATACACCTTACAAATCGGAAATCAATACGTTGTTGATTAGTTCGTATATCACTTCAAAAAACTATAAAGAAGCATTAGTTTTATTGGAAAAAAATAAATCTCCAGAAAACAAATTAGCGTATCAAAAAGTAACGTTTTACAGAGGTTTGGAATTGTATACCGATGGCGATTACAAAGGTGCTTATGCTTTGTTTAAAAAATCGTTAGCCGAAAATAAAGATGCAAAATTCACCGCAAGAGCAACTTTTTGGAAAGCCGAAACTGAATACAATTTGGATCAATTTGAAGAAGCAAAATTGAGTTTCAAACAGTTTTTAAATTCGGCTGAAGCTTCAAATACGCCTGAATTTGCTAATGCCAATTACAACTTAGCGTATTCGTATTTCAAGTTGAAAGAATATGAAAATGCGATTCAATATTTTGATGCTTACACCAAATCTTCTAAAGAGGATAGAGTTCGTTTAACGGATGCGTATTTACGTTTGGGTGATTGTAATTTCATGGCTGCAAAATATTGGCCAGCTATGGATGCGTACAACAAAGCTATCGATATGAAAAGTGTTGATGCCGATTACGCAGCGTTCCAAAAAGGAATCAGCTATGGATTTGTAAGCAAACCAGATCGTAAAATTGAAGATTTAGAAAAGTTTTCCAAAACGTTTCCAAATTCGCAATATGCAGATGATGCTTTGTATGAATTAGGAAATACTTACGTGAATCAAAACCAAAACGAAAAAGGAATTACCACTTACGATAGATTAATCAATGGTTATAAATCGAGTTCCTATGTAGCAAAAGCCATTTTAAAACAAGGTTTGATTTACTATAATTCGAACAAAGAAGATTTAGCAATTACTAAGTTCAAAAAAGTAGTAGCCGAATATCCAAATTCACCAGAATCTATCGAAGCGGTTTCAACTGCGCGTTTAATTTATGTTGATAAAGGTCAAGTGGATGAATATGCGGCTTGGGTTAAAACTTTATCGTTTGTAGAAGTTTCAGATGCCGATTTAGATAATGATACTTACGAATCTGCCGAAAAACAATACTTGCAAAATAACAACAAACAAGCAATTTCAGGATTTTCAAGTTATGTAAGCAAATTTCCAAACGGAATTCATGCTTTAAAAGCGAATTTCTACTTAGCACAATTGTATTTTGCTGATAATTTGGAAGCAAATTCTGTGAAACATTATGAGTTTGTAGTTTCAAAACCAAGAAATGAATTTACAGAACAAGCATTGGCTCGTTTGTGTCAAGTGCATTTGAAAGCTAAGAATTATGACAGTGCGATTCCAGTTTTAAAACGTTTGGAAACCGAAGCTGATTTTCCACAAAATATAACCTATGCGCAGTCTAATTTAATGAAATCGTACTACGAAAAACAAGATTACACTAATGCCGTTGTGTATGCCGATAAAGTATTGAAAAACGACAAAATCGACGATAGAATTAAAAGTGATGCTCAAATTATCGTAGCGCGTTCGGCTATTAAAACGAATGATGAAGCTAAAGCCAAAGAAGCGTATGCTAAATTGCAAAAAATCGCAAAAGGCGAATTAGCAGCTGAAGCTTTGTATTACGATGCGTATTTCAAAAACAAAGAAGGTAAGTTTGAGCCATCGAATGTTGTGGTACAAAAAATCGCTAAAGATTATTCAGGTTATAAATATTACGGAGCGAAGAGTTTGGTAATTATGGCGAAAAACTTCTACGGATTAAAAGATAGTTTTCAAGCGACATACATTTTAGAAAGTGTAATTGAAAACTTCAAAGAATATACAGATGTAATCGAAGAAGCGCAAAAAGAACTGGATTTCATCAAAGGAGAAGAAGCAAAACGTAATTCATCAATCACAAATTAATAAAAATAAGATAATTGTCATGCTGAACTCGTTTCAGTATCTAGCATCTCATTTAAAAATATAGAACATGAAGAAATTAAATATAATCGCCATAGTTTTAGTTGTATTCGGAATCCAATTTTCTTTTGCCCAAGTAAAAGATGAAAATATTGGTTCGGAAGTGGTAAACATTGTAAAACCATACACGCCAACTATTTCAGATGCTTTCAAAGTAAAAGAAACGCCTGTTTTAGAAGATGAAGAAGAGCAAAAAAAAGAACCTATTCAGTATAACATCTTCTCATTTCCTGTAGCATCAACATTTACGCCAGCAAAAGGAAAAGCTGCAGGAGTGGATAAAACCGAAAAAGAAAAACTATACAACAATTACGCTACTTTAGGTTTTGGAAATTATCCAACCATAAATGCGGAATTGTTCATTACGCAAAACTTAAGCCGAAGTAATTATGTAGGCGGAATGTTACGCCATTTGTCTTCTCAGGGTGGAATTGATGGTTTGGTTTTAGATGATAAATTCTACAACACCAGTTTAGATGTTACGTATGGAGTTCGTGAGCGCGATATGAGTTGGAACGTTGATTTAGGCGTGAAAAACCAAATTTATAATTGGTACGGTTTACCTACAGAATCTATTGTTTTTGATGACGCTACAATTGCAGGAATCGATTCAAAACAAACGTATAATACAATTGCTTTAGGCGGAAAAATGAGTTTCAAAGACGGAATTTTTAATGATGCTAGCATGCAATTCAAACGTTTTTCGGATGGATTGGATTCGGGAGAAAATCGTTTCTTCATCAAGCCTAATTTCGATTTTGATGTGATGAGTCAAAAAGTAAAAGCAGATTTCGTTGTGGATTATGTAGGTGGAAGTTTTGATAGAATGTACGATGTTGATTCGGAGTTAAAATATAGCAATATTATCGCAGGAACAAGACCAAGTATTTTATATCAAAAAGATGATTTGTCTGTTCAAATTGGAGCAGGAGTGTACTATGCAACTACAAAAATTAACGGAGAAAGTGATGGAAAAATCTTTGTTTATCCAAATATTAAAGCGTCATACAAATTAGTAGGTGATATTTTAGTAGCTTATGCTGGAGCTGAAGGAGATTTAGAGCAAAATTCGTATGCTGATTTCGTAGATCAAAATCCATTTGTGTCGCCAACAATGTCAATTGCACCAACCGATAATAAATACGATTTGTATGTTGGGATGAAAGGAAAATTGGCAAATTCAGTAGCGTTCAATGTTAGAGCTTCAAATAAAAATCAAGCTGATAGAGCATTATTTGTTAGCAATGGTTTTGATGGAACGGGAACGAATACAAACGGTTATGCTTTCGGAAATTCATTCGGAATAGTATATGACGATTTAAATACGCTAAGCATTTTCGGAGAATTAAAAGCCGATTTTTCTAAAAACGTAACTTTCGGAATCAACGGAACTTACAATAATTACTCAACCGATTCGCAAGCGGAAGCATGGAACTTACCTCAATTAAAAATTGGTTCAACCGTAGATTTTGATATCAATGAAAAATGGTACGCAGGTGCGAATGTGTTTTTTGTTGGTGAAAGAAAAGATTTAATTACAGTTCAATCAGATGCTGACGTTTTTCCGCCAATTTTTGATTCAACAGTAGTTACAATAGATAGCTATTTCGATTTGAATGCTCATGTAGGCTACAAATACAACGCAAGATTAACCGCTTTCTTAAAAGGAAATAACTTAGCGAATCAACAATACAACCGTTGGGCAAATTTCCCAGTGCAAGGAATTCAGGTGTTGTTAGGTGCGAATTATAAGTTTGATTTTTAAAATACGTAACCACAAAGTTCACAAAGGTTTACACAAGGTTCACAAAGTCTTTTTGTGTCCTTAGTGCTTTCTTTGTGCCTTTTGTGGTTAAACATTAATCATGACATTCAAACAAAAAATAAAATCCCATTACCAAAACCTATTATCTGAGAAAATAAACGATTTGCGTTTTATGATTTCCGATTTGGCTCAAGATGCGCAAAACGATGCGAAAGGTTCGGCTGGCGATAAGCACGAAACCGCTTTGTCGATGATGCATTTGGAGCAAGAAAAACTCAATCAAAAATTAGCAGAAATCATCGAACAAAAAAATGTTGTGGATAAGATTGATGCTGATGCAATTCACACCAAAGTAGTGCTCGGAAGCTTGGTTCGAACCAATGACATGTTATTTTATATCAGTGCAGCTTTACCAAAAATCCAACTCGAAAATAAAACCATAATTGCTGTTTCGTCACAATCACCATTAGGAAGTCAATTAATGGGTAAAAGTCTCGGAGATGAGGTTGTAATTAATAGTAATCGATTCCAAATTAAATCCATCGAATAAAACAAAACCACTCACTCGAGTGGTTTTTTTATGATTTGTAACTAAAACAAACGTAAAACAATATTTCTGATTTATAATATAATTAAAAAATTAATTTTTAGTTTTAATTTATAACTAAAATTAATTTTAATGTTTATTATTTAAACTTATATATTCAATTTTGCTTCATCAAACTAAGTGAATTAATTCTTTCACTTAAACAATTAAACATTTCAACGATTAAACTAAGAAAGTTATGTGCGGAATATTAGCCATTATAGGAAAAGGAAAAGAAGCAACATTAGTACAACAATTGTCAAAAAGAATGAGTCATCGTGGTCCAGATGAAAGCGATATTCATGTAACTGAGAAAGGTCACATTTTGGCGCACGAGCGTTTGTCAATTGTCGATTTACACACAGGAAAACAGCCTATTCAAGGAACAGATTCCGCTTGGATGGTACATAATGGCGAAATATACAATCACAAAAAGTTAAGAGAGACGACTTTAAAACATCACACGTTTAGAACAACATCAGATTCAGAAGTTATAGTGCATTTGTATGAAGAATTTGGTTACGATTTCTGTGATATGTTAGATGGAATTTTTGCTTTAGTAGTTATTGATGGAGATGATTACATTGTGGCTCGCGACCCACTAGGAGTAAAACCTTTATATTATGGAATGGATGAAAGAGGTCGCTTGTATTTTGCATCTGAAATGAAAGCGATTACCGACCAATGTAAGTCTTTTTCAACATTTCCTCCTGGACATTATTATACCGAAAAAACCGGTTTTGTTAAATACTACAAACCAGAATGGGAAGCACATGAAAAAGCAGTTGAAAAATTAGATTTACAAGCTTTAAACGCAAGTTTGACACAAGCGGTAGAAAAACGTTTAATGTGCGATGTACCATTTGGAGTTTTACTTTCTGGTGGATTAGATTCGTCGTTAATTGCATCAATAACGTCAAGATTGTTAGAAGGAAGTGGTCAAGAATTGCATTCGTTTTCTATCGGATTAGATGCTTCGGCTCCGGATTTAATTGCAGCAAAAAAAGTGGCAGATTTCATTGGAACTACACATCACGAAATTCATTTCACAGTCGAACAAGGAATTGAGATTTTAGATAAGTTAATTTGGCATTTGGAAACGTATGATGTAACGTCAATTCGTGCGAGCACACCAATGTACTTTTTGTCAAAAGCAATTACGGATAAAGGAATCAAAATGGTATTGTCAGGCGAGGGTGCTGATGAAATTTTCGGTGGTTATTTGTACTTTAGAAATGCGCCATCGGTATTGGATTTCCAAAAAGAAACCATCGAACGAGTTCAAAAGTTGTTTACAGCCGATTTACTTCGTGCGGATAAATCAACTATGGCACACGGTTTGGAAGCAAGAGTTCCGTTTTTAGATAAAGCGTTTTTGGATTTAGCAATCAAAATTCGACCTGAAGAGAAAATGCCAAAAACCTATGACGGAATTGAAAAATATATTTTACGAAAAGCATTCGATACACCCGAAAGACCCTTTTTACCCGAAGCGATTTTATGGAGACAGAAAGAGCAGTTTTCTGATGGAGTAGGTTACAACTGGATTGATACTTTAATCGAGTATTGTTCAAGTCAAGTAACGGATGAAGAATTTGAAAAAGCAAAACTGTTCTTTCCCTATAACACGCCAGTTACAAAAGAAGCTTTTTATTACAGAAGGATATTTCACAAGCATTTTCCACAAGAAAGTGCGGCACAAACGGTTCGTAAATGGATTCCAAAATGGCAAGAAAACCAAGATCCAAGCGGAAGAGCAAATGCAGCTCACGTGAAAGCTGATGTGTCAATTGCTGTAGAAAAAGAAGTGGTTTAGTATTTTTTATTAGGTTTGTTGTTTTGAAAGACCTCTTTAATTGCGTTTTAAAGAGGTTTTTTTATTTCTTCTGTTTTGAGGAAATTAAAAAATAGTCAAAAATTGAAAATAAGGCGATTTTTATTCGATTTAAGACACTTTTGTTTAAAATTAACAAATGTTAATAACTTAACCATGAGTTGCCATGGTTTTTATTTCTTCTTTTTATCTAATTACCTATATTTGTTGATATTAAAAATACTTTATTTAGCACAAATATTATGAGTGAAGAAAATAAAAAAGGGAGTTATTCAGCCGACAGTATTCAGGCATTAGAAGGAATGGAGCACGTAAGAATGCGTCCTTCCATGTATATTGGAGATACTGGAGTTCGTGGATTACACCATTTAGTTTATGAAGTTGTTGATAACTCAATCGATGAGGCTTTAGCTGGACATTGTGATACGATTTATGTAGCCATTAATGAAGATAATTCTATTTCTGTTGAAGATAACGGACGTGGAATCCCAGTAGATATTCACAAAAAAGAAGGTGTTTCGGCTCTTGAGGTTGTAATGACTAAAATTGGAGCAGGAGGTAAGTTCGACAAAGATTCTTACAAGGTTTCTGGAGGTCTTCATGGGGTTGGGGTATCGTGTGTTAACGCACTTTCTGATCATTTAAGAGCTACAGTTCACAGAGAAGGTAAAATTTACGAACAAGAATACGAAAGAGGAAAAGCGCTTTATCCGGTAAAGCAAATTGGTACTACAGACAAGAGAGGAACAGTCGTTACTTTCAAACCTGATGGTACTATTTTTACGCAAACTTTAGAATATTCTTACGATACGTTAGCGGCTCGTTTACGTGAACTTTCTTTCTTGAATAAAGGAATTACTATCACGTTAACAGATAAACGTGATATCGATGATAAAGGACAGCCAAGAACAGAAACTTTCCATTCTCAAGAAGGTTTAAAAGAATTCGTTAAGTTTTTAGATGGAAATCGTGTGCCAATTATTGGTCACGTAATTTCAATGGAAAACGAAAAAGGCGAAATTCCAGTTGAGGTAGCTTTGATTTATAATGAAAGTTATACAGAGAACATCTTTTCTTATGTAAATAATATCAATACACACGAAGGAGGAACGCATTTGCAAGGTTTCCGTATGGGATTAACGCGTACGTTGAAAAAATATGCAGACGCTTCTGGATTGTTAGATAAATTGAAATTCGAAATTTCGGGAGACGACTTCCGTGAAGGTTTAACTGCGATTATTTCGGTAAAAGTAGCAGAACCTCAATTCGAAGGTCAAACCAAAACTAAACTTGGAAATAGAGAAGTAGTTTCTCCTGTTTCACAAGCAGTGGCTGAAATGCTTGAAAATTATTTGGAAGAAAATCCAAACGATGCGAAAATCATTGTTCAAAAAGTAATTTTGGCAGCTCAAGCGCGTCATGCAGCGAAAAAAGCGCGTGAAATGGTACAACGTAAAACCGTTATGGGCGGTGGAGGTTTACCAGGTAAATTATCCGATTGTTCGGAACAAGATCCAGCAAGATGTGAGATTTTCCTAGTTGAGGGAGATTCGGCAGGTGGAACTGCAAAACAAGGTCGTGATAGAGCGTTTCAAGCGATTTTGCCTTTGCGTGGTAAGATTTTGAACGTAGAAAAAGCGATGCAACATAAAGTATTTGAAAACGAAGAGATTCGTAATATTTTCACCGCTTTAGGAGTTACAGTAGGAACAGAAGAAGATAGCAAAGCGTTGAATTTATCAAAATTAAGATATCATAAAGTAGTAATCATGTGTGATGCCGATGTCGATGGTTCTCACATTGCTACTTTGATTTTGACGTTCTTCTTTAGATATATGAAAGAGTTAATTGAAAACGGACACGTTTATATTGCAACTCCTCCTTTATATATGGTGAAAAAAGGAAATAAAAAAGAATATGCTTGGACGGATGATCAACGTGATGTAGCTAACGAAAGAATGGGCGGAAGTGCTGCAATTCAACGTTATAAAGGTCTTGGGGAGATGAACGCTGAGCAATTATGGGAAACTACCATGAATCCTGATTTCAGAACGTTACGCCAAGTGACTATCGATAGCTTATCAGAAGCGGATAGAATCTTCTCTATGTTAATGGGAGATGAAGTGCCGCCTCGTAGAGAATTTATTGAGAAAAATGCTGCTTACGCTAAAATTGATGCATAAAGCGGTAACTACATTAGGGTTGATTATGGCATTCCTTTTTACACAAAAAAGTGAAGCTCAAACTTCTCCACAAGACATTCAACAAATAGGGTATCTGTTATCAGATGCCCTTTTGTATTCTCAGCAATATATAGTTCCTGCTACTGATGCTGCGGTTTATCAAGCTTCAGCAGCTTGGGTAATGTCACCTAAAAAACGAAAAAAATGGGATGTAAATTTAGGTTTGCATACTAATATTTTCTTTGTTCCAAAAGCGGATAGAACATTCCAAATTCAAAATTCTGATTTTCAATTTTTTGAGATTGAAGGCGCGACTTCAGCTACAGTTCCAACGGCTTTAGGAAATGATAATCAAGTGTATTTGGTAGGGGAATTAGGGGGAGAGCAAGTGCGTTTCAAAACACCTGAAGGAATAAATCAAGAAACAGTAATTTATCCTTATCTACAAGGTGGAATCGAACTACCATACGGATTTGAATTTATCGCTCGATATTCAACAAAAACAAAATTAAAAAGAGGTGATTATCAAGTGTATGGTTTTGGATTAAAACACAACTTTAGTCAGTATTTTTCTAAAATGGAAGATAATAAAATTTATTTTTCAGTAGCTGCTATCTATTCGAAAGAAGATATTAGTTTTGATTTTTTAGATATAAATACAGCTTATGGAAATTTAGGAATCAATAATTTGAATGGTTTGGTAGATACCTTTCATTTTCAATTAAGTGCTTCAAAAGAATTCAAACGCTTTGAGTTGATTACCAATTTTATCCTGAATCACAGCGCATTTGAATATGTTGTAAGTGGTAATAAAGGTTCTATTGAGGAAGTATTTCCAGTTCAAAATATAATTAATGGACTTCTAAAGCGAGTTGCAAAAGACAAAACTAATATTTTAGGAGAAATTTCGGGTAGATATCAAATAAGCAAAATTTATCTGCAAAGTTCAATTGCTTTTGGTAAATTTGTAAACGGAAATATTGGTGTTCAATATCAATTTTAATTTAACAATTTTAATATACACAACAAAATGAAAGTAACAATAGTTGGTGCGGGTAACGTAGGTGCAACATGTGCAGATGTTATTTCGTACAGAGGAATTGCAAGCGAAGTAGTATTAGTAGACATCAAAGAAGGTTTTGCTGAAGGTAAAGCGATGGATATCATGCAATGTGCTACAACAACTGTATTCAACACACAATTAAGCGGAACAACAGGTGATTATTCTAAAACAGCGGGAAGTGATGTAGTAGTAATTACATCAGGTATTCCAAGAAAACCAGGAATGACTCGTGAAGAATTAATCGGAATCAATGCAGGAATCGTTAAATCGGTTGCGGATAACGTATTAACTCATTCGCCAAATGCAATTATTGTAGTAGTGTCTAATCCAATGGATACAATGACCTATTTAACATTAAAAGCTACCGGATTACCTAAAAACAGAGTAATTGGAATGGGTGGAGCTTTAGATAGTTCTCGTTTCAAATATT
>NZ_CALBSN010000042.1 GCF_937967675.1 uncultured Flavobacterium sp.
TAGACGAATATTTTTATTCTGACAATTGGTGTTTTATTGAATGGCCAGAAAAAACGCCAAACTTAATTCCAATTGACCATGCGAGTATTTCCATTAAAATTTTACCAAATGGTAAACGTGAACTAACACTCAAAAATTAAATACATAAGAGAATAGAAAATCAACTTCTATTCTCTTTTTTTTGTGAATCTATTTCCCAAGTCTAAAATTATTCCTAATTTAGAACCTCAAAATCAAAAGTAATGTCGATATACACTCCTTTTTCTGCTTCACAATTGCTTCCACAAGAAGAAAAAATTGAAGTAGCGCGTCATAAAAGCGAATTATTCATAGGAATTCCAAAAGAAACATCCTATCAAGAAAGAAGAATTTGCTTAACACCAGATGCGGTTTCTTCATTAGTTTCGCACGGACATCGCGTAATGTTAGAATCAGGAGCTGGAGAAACTTCAAGTTATACAGACAAAGAATACAGCGATGCAGGTGCCGAAATTACGCAAGACACCAAAAAAGTTTTGGGTTGCCCAATGATTTTAAAAGTAGAACCACCTACTCTAGCCGAAATTGAAATGATGAATCCGCAAACGATTGTTATTTCGGCTATTCAATTAAAAACGCAGAAAAAAGAATATTTTGAAGCTTTAGCAACTAAAAGAATTACTGCTTTAGCATTTGAATTTATAAAAGACGAAGATGGTTCGTATCCAGCAGTAAAATCGTTATCTGAAATTGCAGGAACTGCTTCCATATTAGTTGCTTCCGAATTAATGATTGGTGAGAACATCGGAAAAGGTTTACTTTTTGGAAATATCACCGGAGTTCCACCAACAAAAGTTGTCATCATTGGCGCTGGAACTGTTGGTGAATATGCCGCTAGAACCGCTTTAGGATTAGGTGCTCATGTAAAAGTCTTCGATAATTCGATTACCAAATTACGTCGTTTACAAAACACCTTAAATCAAAGAATTTTTACTTCCACCATTCAAGAAAAATCGCTTTTAAAAGCATTAAGACGTTGTGATGTTGCTATTGGCGCTATGAAAGGAAAAAACAGAGCTCCAGTTGTAGTTACAGAAACTATGGTCGAACATATGAAAAAAGGGGCTGTAATTGTAGATGTGAGTATTGATACGGGTGGTTGTTTTGAAACTTCCGAGGTCACTACACATGAAAAACCAACTTTCATTAAAAATGGAGTAATTCATTATTGTGTGCCGAATATTCCTTCTCGATATTCTAAAACAGCATCTATGTCTATTAGTAATATTATTTCCCCTTTCTTATTACAAATTGCAGATGATGGTGGGATTGAAAGTGCTATCCGTTGCAATAGAGGTTTGAAAAACGGAATTTACAGCTATCACGGCTTATTAACTAATAAAGCGATTGCAGATTGGTTTAATTTAGAATATCGCGATATCAATTTGATTGTTTTTTAAAGTTAAAATCTAGGGACTATGTGTGTAATTTAAACTAAATTTGCACAAAATTATAATTTATGAAGTTTCAGTTTCGTTTAGCATACTATTTATTTGGCATATTTTTAGGAGGAGTTTTTGTTATGTGGTTTTTAAAAGCTAAAGCCGATGACAAAGGGGTTGAGTTTTGTTACTTGCCTAATTGCCGAGTTTTAAAAGATTTAAGAAGCAAATCATTAGAAATTGATTCTTTAGCAAAACAATCGTTAGATGCAAAATGGGTTACTTTAGAAGATATACGTCAAAGTTTACGCTATGGTGATGTAGATTTTTCAAAAAGTAATGAAGCTTATAGAAAAGGTAAGATTTATGTTATTGAAGGTAGAACTTCTAAAAATGAAGAGATTACGATTACAATGGTTAATTATACCAACAAAGTCTTATTAGAAAAGATAGAAAAAAAGTAATTTTTTTTACCGAAACACTTGCAGAAACAAATATTCCTTGTATATTTGCACTCGCAACACTGTAATAGTAAAGCACTTTATTGGGGCGATTAGCTCAGCTGGTTCAGAGCACCTCGTTTACACCGAGGGGGTCGGGGGTTCGAACCCCTCATCGCCCACCAAAATTAAATCCTACAGAAATGTAGGATTTTTTGTTTTATTGATATTTATATCAAACCATAAAAAAAATCCCGCATTAGCGGGATTTTATAATTATAATTTTCTTCTTTCTTTTTCTTTCTTAATCAATGTTAGTTCTCGACTAGTTTGACCGGCTACAGATGTGTTTTCTTCTGCTCTTCTTATCAAATAAGGCATAACGTCTCTAACTGGTCCAAAAGGTAAATATTTTGCAACATTGTATCCTTCTGCGGCTAAGTTAAAACTGATGTTATCGCTCATTCCTAATAATTGTCCGAAGAAAATACGTTTATCATTTTTAGCAATTCCTTTTTCTTGCATCAATTGCATCAATTTGTATGAACTTTCTTCGTTGTGAGTTCCTGCAAAAACAACCATTTTATCAATATGCTCAACCATATAAGCTACAGTAGTATCATAATTAATATCTGTTGCTTCTTTAGATTCACAAATTGGCGATTTTTGTCCACGCTCTGCTGCTCTTTCATTTTCTTTTTCCATATAAGCGCCACGAACCAATTTCATTCCAATGTAAAATCCTTCTGCTTTTGCTTGTTCGTGAAGATTTTTTAAATAATCTAATCGATCCCAACGATACATTTGCAATGTATTAAAAACAATTGCTTTTTGTTTGTTGTATTTACGCATCATATCGGTTACAATAGCATCTGCAGCATCTTGCATCCAACTTTCTTCTGCATCAATCAATAATAAAACATCTTTTTCAAATGCTGTTTTACAAGCAATATCAAAACGTTCGATTACACGATTCCATTCTTTTTGTTCGTTTTCTGTCAAATGAGCTTTATCTCCTATTTTTTCGTATAGTGCTAAACGTCCAAATCCAGTTGGTTTAAATACTGCAAACGGAATCGCTTCTCTTTCTCTAGCAAATTCAATTGTTTTTAAAGTCATGTTCAAAGCTGCATCAAATTGTACCTCTTCCTCCTTACCTTCAACTGAATAATCTAAAACCGAAGAAACTCCTTTTGTATACATTTTATCTACTACACGAAGGCAATCATTCTCGTTAACACCACCACAAAAGTGATCAAAAACAGTAGAACGGATCAATCCTTCAACTGGCAAATGAGCTTTTAAAGCAAAATTAGTAACTGCTGTTCCAATTTTGACTAGAGGCTGACTATCGATTAATTTGAATAAAAAATAAGCTCTTTCTAACTCGGTGTCACTTTTTAAAGCAAAAGCAACTTCTGTATTATTAAATAGTGTGTTCATTGTGTTTTGTAATAAAGTGATACAAATATACGCCACAGTTATCGAATAATAAATAAAAAATGACGTATTTTGCAGTCAAATTTTACACATTTTCATGCAAACCATACAAGCAACTAATTATTCCGTATTTTTTAATGAAACAGGCTATGAAAAATTAGCTTCGTATCTTGTTCCAACGCATTATTCTAAAATTTTTATTTTGGTTGACGAAAATACTTCGCAGTATTGTTTACCTCATTTATTAAATAATTTGGCAACAGAAATTGAAATTGAAATCATTGAATTAGAAGCAGGTGAAAGTCATAAAAATATAGGAACTTGCACCGAAGTCTGGGCTGCTTTGTCTGAATTAGGTGCCGATAGAAAAAGCCTCATCATCAATTTAGGTGGTGGCGTAATTTCTGATTTAGGCGGATTTGTAGCTTGTACTTTTAAAAGAGGAATTGATTTTATCAATATTCCAACAACTCTTCTTTCAATGGTTGACGCTTCAATTGGTGGGAAAAATGGGGTTGATTTAGGTAATTTAAAAAATCAAATCGGGATTATTCGCGAACCTAAAGCTGTAATTATTGATACTGAATTTTTAAGTACTTTATCGCAAAGAGAAATGCGCTCCGGATTAGCTGAAATGTTAAAACATGGATTGATTTTCGATAAGAATTATTGGGATAATTTTAAAAATCTAAATGATTTAAGTACAGATGATTTGAATGAGTTAATTTACCAATCTATTCAAATAAAAAATACTATTGTTTGTGAAGATTTAACTGAAAATGGCATCCGAAAAGCACTTAATTTTGGACATACTTTAGGTCATGGAATCGAAAGCTATTTCTTAGAAAACGAAAACAAAACTAGTTTACTTCACGGTGAAGCAATTGCTGCAGGAATGATTTTAGAAAGCTATATTTCTAAAGAAAAAGGATTACTAAGTAATGAAGAGTATCACGAAATTAAATACATCATAAACGATATTTTTGAACGTATTGAATTCGATGAAATCGATATCAATCAAATCATTGAGCTATTGATTTACGATAAGAAAAATGAATTCGGAAAAGTACAATTTGTCTTACTTGATGGAATCGGAAAAATCAAAATCAATCAAGAAGCAGACAACGAATTGATTTTCAAGGCGTTTGAAGATTATACTGTCTGATTATTTTTTTAAATTTTCTTTAAATAATAGCCATTTTATTTTTTAACTTTGCACCCATGAAAGAAAACAACTATACGAACAATTTCAACAGAATTCTTAGCAATAGGAATGCTGACTTATCTATTATTGATCGTTTGTTCTTTTCTATTTTTTGTTTTCATATAATTGATTTATTCGCGTTATCGAA
Organism: uncultured Flavobacterium sp.; assembly: GCF_937967675.1. Lineage (GTDB taxonomy): Bacteria > Bacteroidota > Bacteroidia > Flavobacteriales > Flavobacteriaceae > Flavobacterium. The sequence goes on from NZ_CALBSN010000042.1 coordinate 4,654, forward strand.
AACTTTTAGTGAAAAACTATTAATTCGATTTGCAAATATTAGGGTTTGAAAATTAAGGTTTAAAACAGTAAAACATTTAAGCTTTTTTAATTTTTAATCTTATTTTTCAAAATGAATACAAAATATTACGACTTAATTAATCAGACTTTTTACTTTCCACAGGAAGAATTTACTTTAAACAAAGACAATCTTCAATTTCATGGTATCGATTTAATGAAATTGGTAGAAGAATATGGTACTCCACTTAAGTTTACCTATTTACCAAAAATTTCTCAAAACATCAACCGAGCTAAAATGTGGTTTAGAAATTCAATGGAAAAACACGGCTATGAAGCCAAGTATTTCTATTGCTATTGTACTAAAAGTTCGCATTTTGAATTCATTTTAAATGAAGCTTTAAAAAATAACATCCATATTGAAACCTCTTCTGCATTCGACATCAACATTGTTGAAAGTTTGATGGAACAAGGAAAAATCAATAAAAATACTTTTGTTGTATGTAACGGATTTAAACGCGATCAATATGTAGCCAATATTGCGCGTTTAATCAATAACGGACATAAAAATACCATTCCTGTAATTGATAATTTTGAAGAATTAGATTTACTACAAGAAGAAATCGATGGAAAATTCAAAATCGGAATTCGTATTGCTGCTGAAGAAGAACCAAAATTTGAGTTTTATACGTCTCGTTTAGGAATTGGTTATAAGGACATTGTTCCTTTTTATAGAAAACAAATTGCTGACAATAAGAAAGTGGAATTAAAAATGCTTCACTTCTTTATTAACGCTGGTATTCGTGACACTGCCTATTATTGGAACGAATTATTAAAATGTATGAAAGTGTACATTGCTTTGAAAAAAGAATGTCCTTCTTTAGATAGTTTGAACATTGGTGGTGGATTCCCTATTAAAAATTCATTAGCTTTTGATTACGATTACCAATATATGGTAGACGAAATCTTAAATCAAATCAAAATCGCTTGTGATGATGCAGAAGTTGCTGTTCCTCACATTTTTACAGAATTCGGCTCGTTTACTGTAGGTGAATCAGGTGGCGCTTTGTACCAAGTGTTGTACCAAAAGAAACAAAATGACAGAGAGAATTGGAACATGATTGATTCATCTTTTATCACTACTCTACCCGATACTTGGGCAATCAACAAACGTTTTGTTATGATGGCGGTGAATCGCTGGAATGATACTTACGAACGGGTTTTACTTGGTGGATTAACTTGTGATGGAGACGATTATTACAATTCGGAACAACACATGAATGCGGTTTATTTACCAAAATACAATAAAGAAAAACCATTATATATTGGATTCTTTAATACTGGAGCTTATCAGGAAACCATTGGTGGTTTTGGAGGATTAAGTCATTGTATTTTACCACAACCAAAGCACATTTTAATTGATAAAGATAAAAACGGTATTATTGCAACCGAAGTATTTTCAGAGCAACAAAAAGCCGAAGATGTTTTAGAAATTTTAGGATACAACAAGAAAAAAGAACAATAAAATAAAAAGTAATGAGCAAAGGACCAATTAGTCAGTTTATCGAGAAACATTATCTTCATTTTAACTCTGCCGCTTTAGTAGATGCAGCAAAAGGATATGAAGAGCATTTATTAGACAACGGAAAAATGATGATTACATTAGCGGGTGCCATGAGTACAGCTGAATTAGGAAAATCATTAGCCGAAATGATTCGTCAAGATAAAGTACATATTATTTCTTGTACTGGAGCTAATTTAGAAGAGGATATCATGAACTTGGTAGCTCATAATTCTTATAAAAGAGTTCCAAACTACAGAGATTTATCACCACAAGAAGAATGGGATTTATTAGAAAACCATTACAACCGTGTAACCGATACTTGTATTCCTGAAGAAGAAGCTTTCAGAAGATTACAACAACATTTATACGATATATGGAACAATGCCGATTCAAAAGGAGAACGTTATTTTCCACATGAATTCATGTACCAAATGATCAATTCAGGAGTTTTAGAGCAGTATTACGAAATCGATCCAAAAGATTCTTGGATGGTAGCTGCTGCTGAAAAGAATTTACCAATTGTAGTTCCAGGATGGGAAGACAGTACAATGGGTAATATTTTCGCTTCTTATTGTATTAAAGGTGAGTTTAAAGCTACAACTATGAAAAGTGGAGTTGAATACATGATGTGGTTAGCGGATTGGTACACGAAAAATTGCGAAGGAAAAGGAATTGGTTTCTTCCAAATTGGTGGTGGTATTGCAGGAGACTTTCCTATTTGTGTAGTTCCGATGTTATATCAAGATATGGAAATGCATGATGTGCCATTTTGGAGCTATTTCTGCCAAATTTCTGACTCAACAACTAGTTATGGTTCGTACTCTGGAGCAGTTCCAAACGAAAAAATTACTTGGGGTAAATTAGATATTACAACGCCTAAATTTATCGTAGAGTCTGACGCTACGATAGTTGCGCCGTTGATGTTTGCTTATGTTTTAGGTTGGTAAAATTTTTGAAAAAAATATCAAATTTTACTTGAAAATATAAGCTAAGGATATTACATTTGAAGAAATTACAAGATTAAAACCTACCCAATGAAAAGAGTTATTGTTGATTACGCTAAATTAACAAATGAAATCTTAACCTTACTAGTTGAGAAGTTCCCCGACGGATATGACGATTCAGATGTTATTCGTTTTAAAAATGCTAAGAATGAAACGGTTGAAGCTGTAGAAGTTCGTACAGAAGATACAATTTACTTAGTAAAAGTAAGTACAAAGCTTGCAGATCGAATTGAAAATTACGACGAAGATGACATTATCGAAGATGATGTAGTTGTTGTACCAGATGAAAAAATCGGAGCTCTTAAAGACTTAGATATTGAGGACGACGATGAAGACGATGATATTTCTAACGATTCAGATGATATTGAAGACTCAGAAGACGGAGATGACGATGATGCTGAGGAAGAAGACGATGAAGATTAATACATAAAAAAAGGGATTCAAAATTGAGTCCCTTTTTTATTATAAATACCTTTCTAAAATTACATTTTTATGATGCAATTCATGCCCCAAAATAATATACCCAATGGCTCTTACTGAAATACTATTATTTGAAGCTGTTCCTAAACGAAGTAAATCATCATTAGTAAAAGTTTCAAATAAACTTATAGAGGCATTTCGTACCGTTTCATATTCTGATAATAAACTTTCATATTCTCTATTATTAGCATTAGCAACAACGACATAATCGTTTTCTTCAAAACCTGGTAAAGCCGTCATATCATTTCTTGCAATACGTAAAGCACGATAAGCAAAAATTCGTTCCGCATCAATTATGTGAAGTATAATATCTTTTATAGTCCACTTCCCTTCTGCATATTTAAATTCATGTTTAAAAATCGGAATCGATTTAAAGAAATGTAACATTTCTTTTTTTTGCTTTATAAGTCCTTTAATTATATCTTGCTCAGGAACTAATTTGATATAATTCTCATAATAGGGAGCAAATTCATTAGGTCGTAAATTTTTCATAAATAAAGAAATAAAAAAAGCCTCATAAGAGGCTTCATATTTTACAATTCTTTAAAAATCGTATGCATCAATCGTTTTTTGTCATTGATACTTTCTTCTAAAGAAATCATGGTTTCAGTTCTATACACCCCTTCGATATCATCAATCATGAAGATAACTTCTTTAGCGTGTTTAGTATCTTTAGCTCTAATTTTACAGAAAATATTGAATTTCCCAGTAGTTACATGAGCAACAGTTACAAAAGGAATTTGATTAATTCGTTCTAAAACGAATTTCGTTTGAGACGTATTATGCAAGAAAACCCCAACATAAGCAATGAAAGAATATCCTAATTTTTCATAGTCTAATGTTAAAGATGACCCTTGAATGATACCCGCATCTTCCATTTTCTTAACTCTAACATGAACAGTACCAGCAGAGATTAATAATTTTTTTGCAATATCTGTAAATGGAACTCTCGTGTTATCTATCAACATGTCCAAAATTTGATGATCTACTTCATCTAAACGAAACTTGCTCATAAGTGCCTGTAATAATTGTTAATTTTTTGATTTTTATTCAAAACTGAGGCAAATTTATCAAATAATTTTTACACCATTGTTAAATTCTGTTAAATTATTGATAAAAAAATCGGCTTTATCTTCTATTTTTGGAAAATAATTCCCATTAGATTCAAACAAACCATTTGCACAATCGTATTCTAAATGTCCTTTAAAATCCTGCAAATTATCAATTTTAACAATAGTTGCCACAAATTTTAACTGACCATCTTGCACTACTTCAGTATATTGAGCTGCAAAGTTAATTATTTTTTCTTCACTATTGTCAATAATTTTGACATTTTTATAAATAAAATCATAAAAACATTTGTTATTTTGAGGAATCTTCAAATAATTCTTCAATTCTTTATCAACTATAACGTTTTCGTAACTTCCATTAAATGAACTTAAAAGCGAAATAAAAATAAATTTTCTTACAATATCTCTATTATAATCATCTCTATAATGCCCAGCTTCAAATAAAATCGTTGGAGTGTTTTGCGTTGTGAAATAATCACCTGTACAATTAACATTGTAACTATCATCAAAACGCCCAACTTGATTTGGAATATAAAGTTGTAAAGCATTATTCATATTGTTTATTATATGGATTGCTTTTAAACGCACTTCATTATATTCCCTCTCTTCATTATAAGCTGGTGATAAAAAAGAGACAGTTGCAGGTAAACTAAAGCCTTCTGTTCCAAAAATAGTTCGTTGATCGTGTAAATTATAGCAGTAATCTGGCTGAAAACTTTTATAAACGCTATGCAAGATTTGCATTTCAGGTTGAGTAGCATTAAAAGCATCTCTATTTAAATCCACTTGATTAGCATTTTCTCTCGTATATAAGAAAGCACCATCTGGATTTAACATTGGAATACATAATAAGGTATAATCCGATTTAATTCGGTTTGCCATTTCATTATCCGATTGTAAGAAATTGAAGAAATCAAATAATCCTTTTGTAGTCGTTGACTCATTTCCATGCATTTGAGACCACATTAGAATTTTGGTTGTTCCTGTGCCAATTTTAACTTGATGAATTTCTCTTCCTTGAACCGATTTGCCAATTTCAGTAATTTCAAAATCTGAATCTAACGTTTTCAATATTGTTAAAACAGAATCTAAACAAATATACTTGCCTTCTAGTTTTGGCTCTAAATATTGAGTTGCTAATTGTAAATAATCCATGGCTTTGTTTTGATTTACAAATGTAAACAACTTCTTTTTTACATTTGTAAACAAGTAAAAATTGATATTAATTTACTTTTGTAAACGGTTTTAATTACTGATAATATCTCTTAATATTATATTGATTTACATTATTAAATTATTTAAAATAAATTGTTATTAATTATTGTAAATCAATTATTTATAATTACTTAAATAAAGTTTATATTTAATTTTTTTATTCTTATTTACATCTGTAAACTTGTATTTTTTTATTACTTTGTTTACATTTGTAATCTCTTAATCTAAAACAACTATTTACAATGGTAAACATTGATGATTTTATAAAACGGTTAGAAATCATACTCGATTATTATAATTTATCGGCTTCTGCATTTGCGGATAAAATCAATGTGCAGCGTTCGAGTCTGTCTCACCTACTCTCTGGTAGAAATAAGCCTAGCTTGGATTTTATAATCAAAGTAATTGAGGTTTTTCCTGAAGTAGATTTGTATTGGATTTTGAATGGAAAAGGAAATTTTCCAAAATCAGAAAATGGTGTTCCAACAGTTTTAGAAATTGAAAAAAAATCTGCTTCACTACCAATTATAGAAAACACTAATTCGGAACCTGATTTATTTTCGACTTTAGAAAGAGGAATTACTTCTACTCTTTCAGAAAGTTCTTCGCTAGAATCGAATAAAACAGAAAATAATTCTCAAGAAGAAATTGAGCGCATTGTAGTGTTTTTTAAAAATGGAACTTTTAAAAACTATAAACCATAAAAAAACTCTGAATTTCTTCAGAGCTATATTGTTTTAAATATCAGTAAAACTTTTTTCAGGAATTTTACCAATCACATCTTTATAATACGATTTTAAAAATTTTAAATCAGCTTCAATATTTCCCGTTGGGTAAAATGGTTCATGATATACCACTTGTTTTCTCCCATAATCAAACGCTACAGGAATAATTGGAACATTTGCTTTTAGTGCCATGTAATAAAAACCTGTTTTCCATTCGGTTACTTTTTTTCTTGTACCTTCTGGAGCAATAGCTAATCTAAAAACTTCTTTTTCATGAAATATTTTTGCGATAGTATCCACTTTATTCTCGTTTTTTTGACGATTTAAAGGAGTTCCTCCTGTCCAAGTAAAGAAATAATTAAAAGGAAATACAAATAATTCCTTTTTAGCTACATAATTAATTTCTAGATTAAGAATTCCACGAGAAAAAATTCCGAGAAAGAAATCCCACCAACTCGTATGTGGAACAGCTATTAACACACATTTTTTTACTTCTGGTGCAATTGTTCCGATTACTTTCCATCCGAAAATTTTGCAAAAAATAAATTTGTATATAATTTGTTTCATTAGAGACTATTTTGAGACAAAAATAAAATTATATTTACGATTACAAACAAAATTACATGATTAAGCGCGTATTGAGTTTTTTATTACCTATAAAAATTCATCAAAAGAAATCGGTTTACAGTAAAAATCTAGAAGTTACCTGGAATAATGGGCATTTGGTTTTAGATTCGGAAAATACGAATTATTCTTTTGGTAGTTTACAGCGTGTTCTAAAAAAAGGATTAAAATACATTGGATATGAACGAATTCAGAATTTTCAATCTATTCTTGTATTGGGTGTTGCTGGAGGAAGCGTTATTGAAACTTTAAAAAAAGAAGTGAAATTTGAAGGTAAAATTACAGGAGTAGAAATTGATGCAGCTGTAGTTGAATTAGCAACAAAATATTTTGGATTAGGAAACTATGACAACGTTTCAATTGTGATAGATGATGCTTTTGAATTCGTTTTAAAAACCAGAGAAAAATACGATTTAATCATTATTGATATTTTTCAAGATACGACAATGCCTAATTTTTTATTTGAAGATTTCTTTATTAATAGAATTAATTTTTTACTTAATATAAATGGTTTTATCTTGTTTAATACTATGATTTTAGATTATCAAGATAGAAGAAGAAATGCTATTTATAAAAGTAAATTTGATAGCAATTATTCCGTAAGATTATATCCAAAAATTGAGGTGCATAATGAATTGTTTACCATTAAAAAATTATCGTGATGAGTATAATTAAAAAATTATTGTTAGGAAAGGTTAATGAAAAATATATTCAAAAAACGAATCCACTTAGAAAAAGAATCTTAAATATTAAAGCGATTTGGAATAACGATCATGAGGATGATAATGGAATTGAAAAAATTGTTCGTCTGTTTTTATCCTCATCTCAATTACTATTTCCAGGAATATACATCAAATATTGGGCAAATAAATTTGGACATGAATACAAGGATTTAGCTATGGATTTTTACATTTTAGCTAAAGTTATTTTTCCTTTTTTAATACTTATAAATAATTGGCAAACTAATAACTACATTGTTTATGTATTAACTTATATTCTCTTAGAAACCGTTTTATATATACCAACATTAATTTTTGCTTCCGACTTATTTTCACAACCTCGTTCATATAAAAGATCGATGTTGTTATTATTTTTCAATTATTTAGAATCGGTTTTAGCTTTTGCAGTATTTTACAGAACTGGAAATTACTTGAATGCAACATTAAATCATTGGTTTGATGCGGTATATTATAGTTTTGTAACCTCTTCTACAATAGGTTATGGAGAATATTATCCAATAACAATGGAAGGAAAAATATTTACTATTCTACAAGTATTTTTATTTCTTTTCTTTGTTATTTTGTTTATGAATTTCTTTTCTTCTAAAATTAAAACTAGAGGCTATTTTAGTGATAAAACAGAATAATTAATTACAATAACTTTCTCGCTTTTTCTAAATCTTCAGGAGTATCTATTCCGATACTTCCGTGAGAAGTTTCTACCATTTTAATGCGTTTTCCATATTCTAAGTAACGTAATTGCTCTAATTTTTCAGAAGCTTCTAACGACAACATGGGTAAGCGGTAAAAATCCATCAAAGCTTCTTTTCTGAAAGCATAAATTCCGATGTGTTTCATATAACGAACGCCTACATTTTCTTCTCTAGGATACGGAATCACCGAGCGTGAAAAGTATAATGCAAAACCTTGTTGGTCTGTTATAACTTTTACGTTATTTGGATTATTAATTTCTTCTTTATCAGATATTTGAAACATCAAAGAGCCTAAGTCAACTTTCTTTTCTAAATCGTTTTTAAAAACTTCAATTAGTTCTTCTAAAGGTTTTTTATTTATAAAAGGTTCGTCGCCTTGAACGTTAATTACAACGTCAACATCCATATGTTCAACAGCTTCTGCAATTCTGTCGCTTCCGCTTTCGTGTTCTTTTATCGACATGATGGCTTTGCCTCCACTCGAAATAATTTCGTTGAAAATTGAATCAGAATCCGTTACCACAAAAACATCATCAAATAGATTTATGGAAATAGCCGCTTCATACGTTCTAAGAATTACGGTTTTGCCTCCCAAATCTTGCATTAATTTGGCAGGGAAACGTGTGGAAGCATATCGAGCGGGAATTACAGCTATTATTTTCATGTTTGATTTATGATTATTGCCAAAGGCATATTTTAATTTTTAAATATCAATTTTGTATTGTTATCATTTTTTAAAAGAACTGCATCTTTTAAAGTGAAATCATTTTTTGTTTTATTAACTTCAAACCGATAAACTTCAATTTTTTTATCAGAATAGTTTAAAAGATGTTTCATACAATCATCAACCGTAACTAAAATTTCATCGTCTAACTTTTGTACCAAACCAACTTCTTTATTTTCAATAATTATAAAGTAATTATCAGATTTATCAATTTCATAATACAAATCTTGAAAACCTCCATATTTATCCTCGATTTGCATCAAATTTAAACCATATAGAACGAATAAAAAAAATATGGATATCATCACAGATAAACCTATAACAACTTTTATTACTGTTTTCATGGTTGATTTTGTTTAATTACAAAAGTATTAATTTTCGAAAAACTCATCTTTAAATCCAATTAAATATAATTTTTCTTCAGCACGGGTGATGGCAGTGTACAACCAGCGGACATAATCGATATCAATTCCGTCGGGTAAATAAGGTTGTTCTACAAAAACCGTTTTCCATTGACCACCTTGCGATTTATGACACGTAATTGCATACGAAAATTTAACTTGAAGCGCATTGAAATAAGGGTTTTCTTTTACTTTTTGTAGTTTTTTATATTGTTGGCGTTCTTCCTCGTAATCCAATAAAACTTCTTGATACAATTTATTTGATTCTTCATACGTCAAGGAAGGCGATTCGCTCATAATCGTGTCTAACATTATTACCGTATCAAATGGTGTTTGATTCGGGTAATCAACCATTCTTATTTTTACGGTGGCAAATTTAAATCCGTATAGCTCTTGAATTTTTCTGATTTCTAAAATTTCGACAATATCACCATTAGCGATGAAACCTGCTTCTGAATTTTCGGGTAACCAGAAATAATTGTTTTTCACTACCATTAAATAATCTCCAGTTGAAATTTCACTTTCTTTGGACAAAATGGAAGCTCTAATTTGTTGGTTGTATTGATTCGCTCTTTTATTGGAACGCAAAATAAAAGCTGTATCTTCTATACTATAATTATCATACGCTTGATGAATTGCATCCTGAATTTCGTAACCATCTTGCAAGCGAACAATATCCTTAAACCCTTTTAATTTGAATTGAAACGTATCAATAAAATGCGAATGCAATAATTCTCTTAATTGGGTAGCATTGTACAAAATTCCAGAATGCTCCGCTTGACGCATCACTTCATCCAACTCAATATGATGTACATTTTTTTGATAATGAAGCGAAAGAGAATCAATATCCAAAGCAGGACTCACACTCATATTCACAGGTGGCAACTGCGCGGTATCTCCTATTAATAAGAGTTTGCAATTATTTCCTGCATCTACATAAAAAAACAAATCATCTAACAACGAACCATTTTCATAGAGTTTAGAATCTTGATTATTATCTGAAATCATAGAAGATTCATCGACTATAAAAAGAGTATTTTTAAATTTATTTTGTTGCAATGTAAAACTAACGCCACCAGTTTTATTTTTTTTTGGAAAATAAATTCGTTTATGAATCGTATAAGCCGGTTTTCCTGAGTAATTACTGATTACTTTAGCTGCTCTACCTGTTGGTGCAAGCAGTACAGCTTTCATATTAACATCGCCTAAATTATTAATTACGGTAGAAATTATTGTTGTTTTACCTGTTCCGGCATAACCTTTCAGTACAAAAATATCATCAGAAGTCGAGTTTAAAATAAAATCGGCAATTTTCTGAAAAAAAACATCCTGTTTTAGAGTGGGTTGATGCGGAAAATGATTTTGTAATAAATTGTAAAACAGCTTGTAAGTCATAAAAAAGATTTGGCCAATATTAATTTTTCAAATATACTGAATGATTTTTACAAGAAATTCTTTTGTGTAGAAAAAAAAATTGTAGATTTGCGTACCTATTTAACTAAAAATAAATTATTCAAATGTTAGAAATTGCTATTTATTTAGTCGTATTGGTTGTTTTAATCTTTGTATTGGTTAAGCTAATCGATAAATTTGTTACACCTAGAAATAAAAAAGTTTTCACAATTGTATTGTGGGGAATTTCACTTTTCATTGTATATTTAATATACGCTTCCATTATGAAACCTATAGAATTTCAAAATGAAAAAGAAGCTCGTTACGAAGTAGCTGTTAAAACAATGTTAGACATTAAAAAATTACAAACAGGTTATAAATCTGTGAATGGAAAGTATGCTGACACTTTTGATGAGTTAGTAAAATTTGTTGAAAATGGCGAATTTGAAATTATTTCAAGAAGAGATACTGCTGTAATTGATGTTGCAAAAAATGCTGCATTTGGAATTAAAGTTGGTGCTGACGGTGTTGGTGGTTTCTTTAAAGATGAAGTAATCATAACAAAATTGGGAACAGTTAAAGTAAAAGATTCTTTGTTCAAAAATTCAGATAGATATAAAAGACTTAATGTTGTAAAAGTTGGTGAAGTTGAAGTTCCAGTAACAATGAAAACAGGAGTTGTTTCTAGAAATGACATGAATATTTCTGTTTTCCAAGCCATTATTGATAAAAATGCTTTATTAAAAGATTTAGATCAAGAATTAGTAAAACAAGAAAACAAAGTAGAGTCTATTGACGAAATTAATGGTCCTCAAATCATTTTAGGTTCTTTAGAAGAAGTTACTCTTACAGGAAACTGGCCAAAAAAATATGGTAATAACGAATAACGACATTACACAAAAAACATATAAAAAGTTGTCCATTCAGGTTTCCTTGAGTGGACTTTCTTTTTGTGTATTTGATTTACTTTCCAATAAAGTAATACACACTAAGTCAATTCACTTTGAGAAAAACAAAGTAATTGAAGAACAATTGTGGCGCACTTTTGTGGATTATACCATACTAACAAAATCATTTGATGAAGTAATGGTAATTCATGATAATAACCTGAATACTTTTGTACCTACTTCCCTATTTGATGTTCATTTTTTAGCAAGTTATTTGCAATATAATACCAAAGTTTTTGAGACTGATTTTTTTACACATGATGTTATTTTTCCTTACGAAATGAATAACGTTCATGTGCCATTCGTTAATATCAATAACTTTCTACTAGACCAATACGAAACTTTTGAATACCAAAATGCTAATTCTATTTTAGTTAGACAATTACTCGATTTGTCCAAAAATAAAGAAGATAAACAAGTTTTTGTTCATCTTCAAAAAGAACATTTTGAAATTGTTGTAGTGAAAAATCAGCAATTAATTCTTTTTAATTCGTTTCAATATAATACTCCAGAAGATTTTATCTATTTCATCTTGTTTACTTGCGAACAATTGCAATTAAATCCAGAAACTATTTCGGTACAAATTTTAGGAAATTGTGTGGAAGAAGATCCTTTTTTTAAGATTGCATATCAATATATTAGAAATTGTACTTTCCTTGATGTTTCAAACAAAGCTTCAATCTTAGACGTTTCTTCTGCAGAATTGAGAAATCACTTTATACTTTACCATTCATGAGAATTATCTCCGGAAAACACAAAGGACGCCGTTTAGTAGCTCCAAAAAACTTACCTGTTCGTCCTACAACCGACATGTGTAAAGAATCGTTATTCAATATTTTGAATAATTACTTTAATTTTCATGGATTAAAAGTTTTGGATTTATTCTCAGGAACTGGTAATATCAGTTACGAATTCGCTTCTCGTGGTGCAGGTCCAATAACTAGTGTTGATGGCGACATGGGTTGTGTGAATTACATCAAAAAAACAGCAACGGAATTAGATTTAGATATTAGCGTAATTAAAAGTGATGTTTTCAAATTCTTAGAAAAAAGTAAAGCAAGTTATGATATTATTTTTGCTGATCCACCATATGATTTGAGTCAGGAGAACTTTGAAAAAATCATTCAACTTATTTTTGAAAACGAGTTTTTAGACGAAGAAGGAATGTTAATTGTAGAACATTCAAAACACACAAAATTAGATCATTTGACTAATTTTTCCTTTTCAAAAAGTTACGGAGGTTCTGTATTTTCTTTTTACGAATTCGAAAGCGACGAAGAAGAGGATTATGAAGACGAAGGATAAAATCGTCATTAAATAAAAAAGCAGACCTATAAGCCGGATTCTGTCCCCGAATAAACGGAGCCTTATCATTTATCTAGATTACGCATTACTACGTAACTCAAGCTGCCTACCCTTCAACATCGGACGAGTAGCCCTTATTCTGATTGATCAGAAACTGCTGATATACTTGGCATTTCACCGCATAGAGTTTACCTGGTTTCACTACAGCATTACCTGTACATACTTTCTGTTGCACTTGTCCTCACCTTTCGGCGGATGGGCGTTACCCACTATGCTACTCTTTGGTGTCCGGACTTTCCTACCATGTTTACACACGGACGATAAGGCGGTCTGCGGTGCAAACTTACAACAAATTCTATCGTTTTAAAGAAATTTTAATAGATAGTTTAACACAATCTTTTGTTTTTAAGAGATAATATATTCGTAAATTTATAGGTCGCAAATCTTATAATACTTAATTCTTATGTCAACTATTTATCACTACGCTTCAGTCTCCGAAGCGCTTATAAAATTAAGAGAGAAAGGGTTTACATTTGATTTCAATCAAAATGAAGAAGATATTATTTTGCATCCTGAAAATTATACCATCAATCATATTTACCATTACGAAGGCAACTCTAATCCCGACGACTCAGCAACCGTTTACGGAATCGTTTCCAAATACGGATTAAAAGGTGTTTTTGTAACCGGAACTTCGGCTAATTCTTCTGATAAAAATGCTGAAGCAATTACTAAACTTTCTATTAAAAGCAAGCATTCAAGATCACTTTAAAACTTAAAAACTAAATTGTGAATAACTTTTATAAAGATTCACCTCAATTTGGTTTTTGGAATTTGCTTTTTGGAATTTCACAACCTATATTTGTATTTCAATAGAATTTATGGAACAATTTATCGTATCAGCTCGTAAGTATCGTCCACAGACATTTAAAGATGTTGTGGGGCAACAAGCTATTACCAATACGTTGTTGAATGCTATTGAAACGAATCACTTAGCGCAAGCCTTATTATTTACTGGACCACGCGGTGTTGGAAAAACAACTTGTGCTCGAATTCTAGCTCGAAAAATCAATCAAGAAGGATATGATGATCCTTATGAGGATTTCTCTTTTAACGTTTTCGAATTAGATGCGGCTTCTAACAACGGTGTTGATGATATTAGAAGTATTATTGACCAAGTTAGAATACCTCCACAAACAGGAAAATACAAAGTTTATATCATTGACGAGGTGCACATGCTTTCGCAAGCGGCTTTTAATGCTTTCCTGAAAACATTAGAAGAACCACCTAAGCATGCCATTTTCATTTTAGCAACTACCGAGAAACATAAAATTATACCAACGATTTTATCACGTTGTCAAATTTTTGATTTCAAAAGAATTACGGTTAAAGATGCGAAAGAACACTTAGCTGAAATTGCGAAAGAACAGGGAATTACATTTGAAGATGACGCACTTCACATCATTGCTCAAAAAGCTGATGGTGCTATGCGTGATGCTTTGTCTATTTTTGACAGAGTGGTTTCGTATTGTGGAAAAAACCTTACCAGACAAGCCGTTACCGAAAATTTAAACGTTTTAGATTTTGAGTATTACATCAAAATCACCGATTTAATTTTAGAAAATAAAATTCCGGATTTACTTTTAGCTTACAATGACATTTTAGCAAAAGGTTTTGATGGGCATCATTTTATTGCTGGTTTGGCTTCGCATTTTAGAGATTTATTAGTGTGTAAAAATCCAGCTACTTTACCTTTATTGGAAGCTGGTGAACATGCACAAAGTTTATATGCAGCGCAATCTCACAAAGCGATGCATGATTTCTTATTAAAAGGAATTGAATTAGCTAATGAATGTGATTTAAAATATAAAGTCAGTCAAAATCAACGACTTTTAGTTGAACTTTGTTTGATGCAATTAGCCTCTATCACTTTTGATGGAGAAAAAAAAAAGTAGCTAAATTTATTATTCCGGCTACGTATTACAAGAACAACTCCTACTCTATTTCGGAAGTTTCTTCATTAAAAAATCAAGTTCTAACTGAAGAAATTAAACCTGTTGTAAAAACAGAACCAAATGTTAGTGAGCCAATCGCGTCTTCAATTACTGAAGTTCAAAATGAAGTAGTTGCTCCAATTGTTCCAGAAATTCCGAAACCCGTTTTAACGAATTTAAATCCGACAGGAACTAAAGTTTCTGCACTATCATTAGCGAGTATTAAAGCGAAAAAAGAGCTAGAAGCCCAACAACAAACCGTTCAAAGACATCGCGAAGAATTGCCTTCAGAAGCCTTTAACGAAACCGATATGTTGTTACAATGGAATAAGTTTGCTCAAAAAATGGTAGACAGCGGAAAACGTTTAATGGCAACGTACATGCAAATGAATGATCCAACATTAAACGGAACGAAAATCACATTAGAACTTCCTAACCAAAGTACAAAAGAAGAGTTTTTATCAGGTTCGATTGAATTATTAGGCTATTTAAGAGGCAAATTACACAACCATGATATTACCATTGAAGTTGTTGTAAATGAAACTACTGAAAACAAATATGCGTTCACCCCTCAAGAAAAATTTGAACGTTTGAAACAAATTAATCCAGCTTTAGATTTGTTGAGAAAGACGTTTGATTTGGATGTTTAAGGATGAAATTTTTGAATTATTAATATTCCAGCAGCTTGGCAAAGTTGCGGATTTTTATTATTGTTGTTCACAAGTATACAGAAAATGTTTGAAAGAAAATACGTCTTTCAGATAAAGAATGCAAGCACAGAAGTTTCCTAATAATTACTAACCAAACAATTTTGCCAAACTGCTGTTATAGACTGTAATTATTTTTTAATTTCAACCATTAGTATTTCATTTTTGCCCTTTCCATAAGTTATTCTCACAGGTAAACCGTTTTTAAAAACTCCATTATTAGTTTTGCTAAATCGATTAAATCTTCCAAGAACTTCGTCGGAATATGAAAAGTTAACTGAATCAACCGTAAAACTTTCTTGGGTTACGATTCCTCTTTTTGATAAAGGTCTTATACTTTTAAAATTGCTAATTGTACCTTCTACAATTGCTACATTTTTTGAGTTTAATATTTTATGAATTCGTTGGTCTGTAGTATCAATTATGAAAAACTTTAAGTAAACAAACCCTAATATTGCTCCAAGCCCAATAATTCCAGTTCCCAAAAGAATAATTGTCTTTTCGTAATCTTGGTTAGATTTTTTTAATTTCTTAGTTAATATAAAAGCAAGAATAAATAAAATTGCGGCATATATACAGACTTCGTGAGATTTTAATGAGTTAGTTCCTAAATCAGCAATTGACCAGTATTTTGAATATTCCATTTTGACGTTTCGTGAAGTATTATAGCCAATAACTCGTTAATATAATCAAATCCTTCCATAATACATCGCTTTCACGATACCATCGGATAATCCAATTTTTGGAACATAAATATGACGAGCACCACTCCATTTCATGGCGTTGAGATAGATTCTTGTAGCTGGAATAATTACATCGGCGCGGTCTGGATTTAAACCTATTTCGGCAATTCTTTGTTCGTAGGTCATGCTGTTCAATTTTTGGTATTGCGAACTTATATATACATACGAAAGCGGTTTATCTTGTTGTTTTTCAGATAATTTAAATAATTTATTGATATTCCCACCGGAACCAATTAGTGTGATATCATCAAAAGGTTCGGTGTTGGTTTTAATCCATTTTTCAATTTCTTGCCAAACGACATCGTTTACCATGTTATTCAACAATCGAACGGTTCCGTTTTTAAACGATTTAGATGCGATGATATTTCCTTCGTAAAATAAAGAAAATTCGGTGCTTCCACCACCAACATCTACATATAAATAGGCTTTATCAGTACTGATGAATTGTTTTAAATCGGATGCCGCAATAATGGCTGCCTCTTTTTTACCATCAATAATATCAATTTTTATATCGGCTTTCTTTTTGATAATTTCAACAACTTCTTTTCCATTGTAAGCCTCACGCATAGCAGATGTAGCGCACGCTTGATATTTTTCTACCTTGTGTACTTTCATTAATAATTTGAAGGCTTTCATGGCGTCAATCATTCTCTCAATATTTTCCTCGGTAATTTCGCCTACGGTAAAAGCATCTTGTCCTAAACGAATAGGAACACGAACTAAGGAACTCTTATTGAATTGAGGCGCTTGGCCTTCTTGCTCTACAATATTGGTTACCAATAACCTCATGGCATTGGAACCGATATCAATAGCTGCATATTTTTTTATTGTAATCATCTATATTTTTATTGCACGTTTTCGGCAATTACGTCTAATTTGTTTTGGTAATAATTGTACATTTCTTGTTGGGCTCTAAACGTTTTTTCATCACCACGTTTTCTGTATCGATTCAATAAATCTGATGAGTGAATACGGGCTTTTACATTTGCTTTCCAACCTATTTCAAAAGTTTCAATCAATTCTTTTCTAATTTCAGGATCATAAATAGGACAGGTTACTTCTACCCTTGCATCTAAATTTCGTGTCATGAAATCTGCAGATGAAATAAAAACTTCAGGATCTCCTGCATTTCCAAAAATATAAATTCTGGAATGTTCTAAATAATTATCTACGATACTAATGGCCTCAATATTTTCGCTCAAACCTTTAACTCCAGGAATTAAACAGCAAATACCTCTGATTATTAATTGAATTTTTACTCCAGCTTGGCTTGCTTCATACAATTTATCCGTCATTTTAAAATCGGATATACTGTTCATTTTCAATTTAATATAAGCTTCTTTACCTGAAAGTGCGTTTAATATTTCTCTATCAATTAATTTATTAAAACGACTTCTGGTGTAATGTGGTGAAACAATTAAATGTTTGTAACGATGTACACGATAATTCACATCAAAGAAATCGAAAATCTTAGCAGCGTCTTTTAAAATTTCGGTATTACTAGTAAATAATGTTACATCGGTATAAACTTTAGCAGAATTTTCATTGAAGTTTCCAGTCGAAATAAATCCGTAGCGTTTTACTCTTCCTTCTTCGATTCTTTCAATAACACAAATTTTACTGTGTACTTTTAAACCTTTCACTCCAAAAATCAATTCAATACCTTCGGTTTGCATTTGTTCAGAATAGGAAATATTACTTTCTTCATCAAAACGCGCTTGCAATTCGATTTGAACAGTTACTTTTTTTCCGTTTTTAGCTGCATTTATTAACGAACTTACTATTTGAGAATTTTTTGCTAAACGATATAAAGTAATTTTAATTGATACAACTTTAGGATCTAAAGCAGCTTCCCGTAAAAATTTTATAATATAAGAAAAGGATTGATAAGGTGCGTATAGCAAATAATCTTTCTTTTTAATTCGTTCTAAAATACTTCCTTCTAAGGATAATCCTGGAATAGGAAGTGGATGATTTTCTCTGTATAACAAATCATATCGACCAAGATTTGGGAAATTCATATAATCTCTTCTATTATGATATCTACCACCAGGAATAATACTTTCAGAACTTAAAATATTCATTCTCTTTAAAAAGAAATCTAAAGTATCCTTACCAATTGCTTGATCATAAACAAAACGAACTGGCTCACCCACTCTTCGTTCCTTTACAGAACTGGATATTTTTTCTATTAAACTTTTACTTAAATCACTATCAAATTCTAATTGAGCGTCTCTTGTAATTTTTATCATGTGGGCAGAAACACTCTTATAATCAAAAATATTAAATATACTATTTAAATTAAGTCGAATAACATCGTCTAAAAGGATGATATATTGTTTTTCAGAATTTGATGGTAACACAACAAATCTATTAATGGTATGAGGAATTTCTATTACAGCATATCGGATATCTTCATGACCTGAGTTAGAAATCATTACTAACTTTATAGCTAGATATCCAGAAGTATCTTTTAGTAATGGAAACTCCTCTAAATCATTTAACATGATTGTCACGAGTGCTGGACTCACTTTTTGTATAAAAAATTCGTGGATAAAGTTTTCTTGCTCTTTAATTACTTGTTTTTCATTAATAATAAAAATGTTTTCCTTCTCTAATTTTTTTTCGATTTCACTTAAAATACGTAAACTTTCAGATTGCTGTTCAATTACAATATCCGTTATTTCCTTTAACAATTGTTCTGCCGGTAAACCTAAAATTTTTTCAGTTTCATGATTTTCATGAATAAGCCTACGAATTGCCGCATAACGAACTCTAAAAAATTCGTCAAGATTATTAGAAAAAATACCAAGAAAACGGAATCTATCTAATAAAGGAACATTTTCATCATTAGCCTCCTGTAGAACTCTAGCATTAAAAGTTAACCAACTTTTTTCTCTATCTATGTAATTATTGGATATACTACTCATTTTTAAATTGACTGGGAAATAATGTTGTTAGCGTTTTTCCTTTTGATAAATCTTTCCAATGTTCAATGTTAAATTGCATAGCAACAACACCAGATGTAGGAACATTATCAATATAAAGGTCTCCAAATTTATTAACAAATTTTGTAATAGCTTCATTATGTCCAAAAAGAATTAAATTATGATATGAATTTTCACATTTTTTTATAATTTCTTCCAACTCATTCAAATCAAAAGTATACAAATCTTTAGAAAAATGAATTGTTTCAAAAGGAATTAATAAATATTCAGAAAATATGTATACTGTTTCTTTTGTTCGTATAGAATCACTACTCCATACAATGTATGAAGAGGGTAAAATTTTATGAATTTTGGATGCAATTAAATGAGCATCTTTACGACCTCTATTGGAAATTGGTCTATCGATATCTTGTAGAGGTACATTCCAACATGATTTTGCATGTCTGATTAAAATTAAATTTTTCATGATTCTATTATTTAAATACAATATACCATTTTTAAATGAACTAGAAATTAATAAATTGTTTGTTTTTTAGTTAGTTTATAGATTATTTTTTACACTTTATCGAAAACACTACATACAAATTAGTAAAATGTTAGTTTTTAAGTAATTTAGCAAAACAATTTGATACCCAAAAATCAAAATTCTTCCTACTTATTTAGGTTTGTCCCCCAACACAACCTTAAAATAAACTTACTGTAATTATTATTTTTTTTAAAAATTATTATTATGGAAAGTTCAAAATTAGAAGTCAAAACATTTATGTTATGTTTTGTTTTCTTTTTCAGTTGTTTTACTATTTGTAATGCACAGAAAATTTTCAATTGCAATGACTATTCTTTTAAATCAAATTTAGAATTAAAAAGTAAAATAGATACTATTTTAAATTCTTCAGATTTGATTCAGTTTGGATATGATCAAAAATTTAAAAAATCTGAAAAATCAAATATTATAGATATCAGATATGAAAATTTAAATCATATTAAAGATTTAAATAGTCTTGAAAAATCTACTGTAAAATATTGCATTATTAGACTTAAAAAATATAATGCTCCTATTGATTTACAGGTTATCAATGCCTTAATAAATTTAGAATTGATTCACATAATCATTGAAACCGATTATTCTGATACATTTTCTTTATTGAATATTAAAAATCCAAATTTATTAATTACCTACTTAATAAGTGTTCCACAATAAATTTTAAAAAAATGAAAACAAAAAATTACTCTAAAAATTTAAGTTTAGGTGGAAAAAATATATTCATAACCCGTAGTGCATTATTAAACTAGATTAATTTTTAAGTTGTTAATATTTCTGT